>CANMDH010000006.1 GCA_947496555.1 uncultured Aquimarina sp.
CATTGTCAATTAGTTCTTCATTTTTATAATAAATGAAATTTGAATAAGAGCTTGTTTTAATAATACCCCTACATTAATCCATTGGTTTATTGGACTTTTAAAATAAATCGTATTCTTTAAATTCTCTCATTTTTGCAACTTTCTTATAAGCTGCATACTTGTTATTATTTTTAAGATAAATCAAATTATTTTTTTCTGCCATATTCAAAATCTTGTATTGAAGTTTTATTTATTGCTTTTTTTACCTTTCTTCATTAGCTTGATTTACTTCACGAAAAACTCATTAAGGACTACTCTCACTTATCTCCTTTCTTCGTTCTTAAAACTGCTCTAATTTCATTCCAGTGACCATCGTTTTATTGAACTTTATCTAAAGCAACTCTAAGTTGCTCTAGTGTTAATTCATATATTGGAGTTTCGGGTTCATTTATGCCGTCTAAAAGCTTATTTACATACTCTTCTTTTTGTGCTGGTGTTAAATTCATATTATCAATTTTCTTTTCGATAATGAATTTTCGAAATGCTATCTCTTGTTTTGTCATATCACAATAATATTCATTTCAGTTTCAAAGAGGACAATCGAAATGGACATTATCTTATCGTTTTATTGAACTTTAGTCGGTTAAAATATTAGTTTCTTCTTTATAAAAATTCCAAGCTAATATTTCTAATTCTTCTAATTCTCCTATAAAATCTTCTCTGCCTAATACTAAATAGTATTTATTAGAATTCAACAAGGCTATTTCAACACCAGAATACCAATAGACTTTCTCTACATCTTCGATTTGCTCGTAATTAGGAGATTCTGCTTTACTAACCTCCTTCTTTGATCTTCTGAAGTCAGATATATTTTTCATCGTTTATTTAGATTATTTATAAATGCTCTATGAAATTCATTCGCTTTCCAAGAACTCTAACAACATATATTTTGTTTTCATTTTCAAACTGATAAAATATATAATGACCTTTATATCTGTAAAACAAAAGATTACTAGATATAGACGATACATCTCTTGCAATCTCAGGTCTATTAGCTAATTCATTAAATGTTTTTTCAAGTTCATATTGATATTTTACGGCTTGATGTATACCAAAATAATCTATTCCGAACTTGTATATGCCCACCATATCAAATTGAGTTCGGACAGATAAATCATAATTCTCCATTGTCTACCATTCTTATGATATCACCAACTTTAAGTTTACTTTTCCCACTTTGCAAACCTTCATCAATGGCATTTTTAAGATCCATAAGTTTCTGGTCCCTTTCCTGGTCTTTTCTAACCAGTTCTCTTACATATTCACTATCATTGGTAAAATCTCCATTCTTAATTCTAGTTCTTATCCAACGGTCTTGCTGTTCTGTAAAAGTTATTGATTTTCGTATTGTAGTCATATTTTTAATAGATTTGTGATGCAATATAGTGACATTATGCACCACTATAAAGTAATTTAACACTTTTATTTACTCGTGATTTTAAATGAATAGCGACAAATAACCGACACTTAACTCTTTACAAAAAGGGCATTTTGTAAAGAGTTAATTTGTACTATAATTATTCTTATGTGTAGTAAAAGTACTGCGATTCTTTTTTTAAATCTTAATTTTATTACCAAACATTAAAAACAAAATTGTGTTCATTTTATCGCCAACTTTTTCACGGATGATACTAAACGCTTTACTCATTTGGTTTTCTACCGTTCTAAATGAAATATTTAGATGTTCAGATATCTCAATGTAAGTTAAACCTTCCTGTTTTCCCATAATGAATATTTCTTTGCATTTAGGGGGTAGATTATGAATTTCTTGTTTTACCAAGGCTATCAATTTAGTAAGGTCTCTAACGTCTTCTTCCAGAACAGCATTAAGGTTTTTTACATATTCATTTTCTACCGCTATTAAATTACTTTTCTTTCTGTATTGATTGATAAACTCATTATAAACAGATTGGTATAAATAGCTCTTTATAGGGTAGATATCTTTTAATTTTTGTCGCTGTTCCCAAACCTTTAAGAAAATACTTTGTACAATATCTTCCGAAATATAGATATCTCGGGAAAGACTTTTGGCATAAACACATAATTTATGATAATACGTATCCATTAAATAAGCATAAGCGTCCTCATCACCTTTTTTAAGGTGTTCCACCAATATCTTATTGTCAGAATAATCTTTATTCACAAAACTATTACACTAAATAGATTTAAATTACTGAATATCCGTTAAGACTCATAATTCATACGTCACCCTGAACTTGTTTCTGGGTCTCAATTCACAAAAATCTAAAAACCAGGTTTTTATGGGATGCTGAAACGAGTTCGGCATGACGTTAAAAAAGAGTTATTACTAATTACGGATATTCAATTTAAATTAAATGTAAACTTAAAAAAAAATATTTTCTAATAAATTTTATTAAAAATTGTGGGTGATATTAAATATGAAACGTAATAGGTATAAAGAGTATCATTTAAATGAATCAAAAAATAGAGATTATAATTGTTAAGTTTTTAATGAACACGGCCAATATTGAGGAGCTGGAGGCATTAACCGATTGGATAAACAAACCAGGGAATAAACAATATTTCAAGAATTATGTGAGGATTAATTATGCAATGGATATAAACATGAAACAATTTGATACCTTAAATGCTAAAAAAGAATATCTACGTAAAATCAAACAAGATAAGAGTGTATTTTATAAATACAGAGTTTATAATGTATTGAAATATCCAGCCGCTGCGATTATAGTTTTTGGTCTGGGGTATTTTTTCAAAGACAATATATTCAACACTCCTGTGAAACCTGATCCAATAATAGTAAACACTAATATCATTTTGCCAGGCACAGACAAAGCAACCTTAACATTAGAAGATGGTTCTGTTGTAGCTTTAGAAAAAGGGAATAATTATGAAACGCAAAACGTTAAGAGTAATGGTGAAGAAATTATTTATGATGCTGGAGAAAGATCAAAGGCTGAAATGGCATATAACTATTTAACCATTCCAAGAGGAGGGCAGTTTTTTGTAAAGCTATCTGATGGTACTCAAGTTTGGTTAAATTCAGAGTCAAAACTAAAATATCCCGTTAATTTTATTGAAGGCGAATCGCGTAATGTTGAGTTGATTTATGGGGAAGCATATTTTGATGTATCTCCAAGTACTCTTCACAAAGGCTCTAAATTTAAAGTATTCAATCAGTCACAGGAAATAGAAGTATTAGGTACTGAATTCAATATTAAGGCTTACAAAGATGAAACGAGTGTTTATACAACATTAGTAGAGGGTAAGGTAGCTGTAGGTTTTAATGGAGGAAAAGAAAATTTAGTACCTAATCAACAATCTGATTTAAATATTTTGAGTGGTATTATTACAGTTACCAAAGTTGATGTATTTAATGAAATATCGTGGAAAGAAGGCGTATTTACATTTGAATCGAAACCATTGAAAGAAATTACTAAAGTTCTATCTCGTTGGTATGATGTTGATATTATTTTTGATGACAAGGCTTCTGAAGAAAAAAGATTTAATGGTTCTTTAAATAGAAAATTGAAAATAAATCAAATACTTGATATAATCAAAAATTTTGACAAAATTAAAGACTATGAAATAAATAAAAAAACTATAGTCATAAAATAAAAAGGGACAAAGCATTTGAAATTTGACGGTTTCACTTCATCCCTTTCATTTTGTTCCATATTAATTTAATGTTTAACTAAATTAACACAATTCAAATTTATGCAAATTAAATTTATTCTCGCCTGTTCTCATATTAGAAAAAGGCTCATGCTAATTATTATGAAGACATTTATCTTTTTACTATGTACTGCGGTATTTGGATTTAATTCTATTAAAACATTTTCTCAAGAGAAAATAAAGATTGAAAAAGATAAAATCGTTTCGGTTGATGAAGTATTTAAAATCATAACAAAGCAAATAGATTTTAGTTTTATTTATCCTGAAGAATTGTTCAAGGATGCACCTAAAGTCCAATTAAAAAAGGGAACCATTCATTTAAATAAGCTGCTTGCTTATACATTATCAAGTAGCAAGGTTGAATTTAACCTATCCGAAAATAATGTAATCGTTATCAATGAGCCAGTAGTATCTAAATCAACTAACAATAAGCCTCAAGGTATTCAAATTTCAGGAATCGTTTCAGATGAAACTGGTCAACCTTTACCGGGGGCAAACATATTAGAGAAGGGTACAACCAATGGGACTCAAACTGACTTTGATGGGCAGTTCGCATTAGAAATCAATAACGGGAATTCCATTTTGATAGTTTCTTATTTGGGTTTTAAAACGCAAGAGATTCCGCTTAAGGGAAGAACTGAATTATCAATTATATTAATTGAAGATAAAGCAACTTTAGATGAAGTTTTAGTTGTGGGATACGGCTCTCAACAGCAAACAAAGGTTTCTGGATCTATTGCTAAAGCGGATATTGGCGAACTTCAGGACTTTCCAGTATCAAATTTTGATCAAGCTTTGGCTGGTAAATTAGCAGGTGTGCAAGTATTACAAACCACAGGAGAACCAGGTAGAGAATTGACGATAAAAGTACGAGGAACAAAAACTATAACTGCCGGAGCAGAACCGCTTTATGTGGTTGATGGCGTTCCTGTGGAAAGCGCAGGTCAGGCTACTGAGGTGATAAGCATGGAAGATATTGAGTCTATACAGGTATTGAAAGATGCTGCATCAGCTTCTATTTATGGTTCACGTGGCGGAAATGGTGTAATAATTATCACCACTAAAAAAGGGAAGAAAGGTAAAATGCGTGTGAATTTCAATCATTCTACTGGTTTTCAAGAGGTGTCTAACAAAATTGATATGATGGATGCTTATCAATATGCTCAATTATCAAAAGAAGGCCATGATGCAGCTTATTTACAAGAAGTGCCAACAGGAAGCCCAAATGATCCAAATAGTGCTAGACCTTTAGGATATCATAAGATTCCAGAGGAATTGTTCCCATATTTAAATGGTGAAACAGGTTTAACGAATACCAATTGGCAGGATGAGATATATAGAACAGCTTCGCTACAACGTATCAATATTTCAATTAGTGGTGCATCGGATAATATAAATTATTTTGTTTCAGCAAATCATTCAGATCAAGAAGGTATAATAATTAATTCAGATTATTCCAAAACTGGTTTACGTGCTAATTTGGGAGTAACCTCTGGTAAATTCAAAATAGGAGTTAATTTAAGTCCTTCATATACTTTTGAAAACCGTGTGTCGGCAAATCAGCCCTATTTTGATGATGGTATTGTCCATACGGCATTATCGTATTCACCTACATGGCCAGTATATAATCCAGATGGCAGTTTTAATCAGCAAGGAAATGGTTTTTGGAGAGTTGGTACAGACTATCAGCATAACGAAATGGTAAACCCTGTAGCTTTGGCCTTGGTACCCACAAATGAGATTGAGCACTTAAATTTATTGAGTAATTTGTTTGTAGAATATGAGTTGCTTGAAGGGTTAAAACTTAGATCTTCTTTTGCATTAAGTTTTAATGAATATCAAAATGAATTCTATCGCCCATCTTCTTTAGAAACAAGAGGAAGAAATAACTCAGGTCGTCCTTCTAACCCAACAGGAAGATTAAGTACAACCAATATTTATAAATGGACTTTTGAAAACACTATAAACTACAAAAAAAGTTTTGGTAATCACAATTTAGAGGTTTTAGGCGGTATTACTGCAGAAAAAAGTAGAACAAAACAACAGAGGATATCAGCTCAAGTTGATGCTGCAACAAGAGTAGAAAATGCTATTCAGGTAGTTAGGACGGCTTCTCCAGAAGCAGTGAGTTCAACAGGTAGTCTTGGTGAGTGGTCTTTATACTCACTTTTGGCGAGGGCGCAATATGATTTTTCAGGAAAGTATTTATTGTCAGCTTCAATGAGGGCTGATGCAAGTTCTCGTTTTGGGGCAAATAATAAATGGGGATATTTCCCTTCATTTTCAGCAGGGTGGAGGGTTTCCCAAGAAAGCTTTATGGAAAATGTAGGTTGGCTTGACGAACTAAAGATTAGGGGAAGCTATGGTGTCACTGGTAACTTCCAAATTGGTAATTACGAACAAGCGACACTATTAGGTGTTGACGAGTATGTGACTGGTATACCAGGACAATTACAAACAGGATTTAGGCCTTCTCAAGTTCCAAATCCAGATTTAGCTTGGGAACAAACTTATATGTTTAATGCAGGTATAGATTTAGAATTATTTAAGCGACAATTAAGATTTACCATAGAATACTATAATGGAAATACTAAGGATTTATTATTAGAAATTCCAGTACCGCAGACTACTGGTTTCGGAACAGCGTTACAGAATATTGGAGAGTTAAATAATAGTGGGTTTGAGGCTATAGTTCAAGTATCGCCAAACCTAGGAGAGTTTAAATGGGACAGTAGCTTTAATATTTCAGTAAACAGGAATGAAGTAAAAAAATTAGGTCCAGAAGGAACACCTATAATTACAACTGCAGGAACAGGTCATACCTTCTTTAAAACTGAAATAGGACAACCTATTGGGAACTATTTTTTATTAGTTCAAGATGGTATTTTTTCAACACAAGAAGAATTAGATCAATATCCACATTTTGGAAGTACAGCAGTGGGTGATTTTAGATTTGTTGACGTAAACAAAGATGGGGTGCTAGATGTAAATGAAGATAGAACTATTGTAGGGAATTATGCTCCAGATTTCACATATGGATTTTCTAACAGCTTTAAATATAAAGGATTCGATTTAAACGTGGCCTTTCAAGGTAGCTACGGTGGTGAGGTGCTAAACTTATTGCGTAGATATATTGCAAATGGAGAAGGTAACTTTAATAATACAACAGAATTACTTAATAGATGGCAGTCTGAAGCAACCCCCGGAGATGGTAATACTAACAGGGCAAATAGAAAATCCAGAGGTAATAATGGGCGAACCTCCACATGGCATGTTGAGGATGGCTCATATTTAAGATTGCAAAACGTCTCTCTAGGGTATTCATTACCAAAGTCGATTCTTGACATGGTAAATATTTACAAGACGCGGGTATTTATAACTGGTAATAATTTGTACACATGGTCCGATTATACAGGCTATAATCCAGAAGTAAATCTTGCGGGTGGAGGAGACCAATTAACACCTGGTTTAGATTATGGAGTATATCCGCTGGCCAAGACCTATTCACTAGGTATTAATGTATCATTTTAAAAAATTATGAAAATGCAAAAAATAATATATATACTTTTAGCGGTTTTTGTATTCTCAAGTTGCAGTGATAGTTTTACAGAAATTGTCTCAGGGAATAACCCAACAACAGAGAGTTTTTACAGGAATTCTGATGATTTTAATGCAGCTGTCATGGCAGCGTATGCTAAATTACAAGGACAGGTTAGCTTGTATTTTGAGTTAAGTGAGTGGCGTTCAGATAACTTAGATCTTGGAGCACCTACGGCAGGAACTCAAGATCGGTTTAACATTAACAAGTTTCAGGAAACCTCCGCCAATGAGTTAATTAGAGATGCATGGGCAAATTTTTATAACGGCATTTTTCGCGCCAATACGATAACTGACAATATAACTAGTGTCAATTTTGATGAAAATTTAAAAAAACAATATGAAGCAGAAGCTAGATTTATTAGAGCACTTACATACTTTAATATTGTACGATTATGGGGAGATGCTCCCATTGTTTTAAGGGTTGTTTCTGTAGAAGAGTCCCTTGGTATTGGAAGAAGTCCTGCATCAGAAGTATATAGTGTAATTGAAGATGATTTGCAATTTGCTACAGCTAATTTGCCATCCTCGTATCCCGCTCAGGATTTTGGAAGAGCAACTTCAGGAGCTGCTAAGACTTTATTGGGTAAAGTCTATTTAACTCAAAAGAGGTATAGTGAAGCTGCCAACATATTAAATGAAGTTGTTGGACAATACAGTTTACTAAATGATGTTTCGGATGTTTTTGATACAGAAAACAAGAACAACAATGAAGTCATTTTTTCCATTCGCTTTAATAAGGAAATTGCAACTGAGGATCACGGTCTATGGTTTGCGGTGTCTGATATTTCCATATCTCCATTTACTTCAAAATTGGTAAATGCTTATAATCTAACTGATGCCAGAAAAAGTTTAATAGATTTTCAAGCTGTTGGTAATTTGTTTGTTCCAGGTAAATTCTTTGATACAGAGTCCTCATTTAGAAGTTTTGGTAACGATTACATTTTATTACGATATGCCGATTTGCTATTGATGCTCTCGGAAGCTTTGAACGAACAAGGCTATCAACCTAATGGGACTGCTTTCGGTTACTTAAATGATATAAGGGAAAGAGCAAACCTTGCTCCTTTATCGGCAACAGAACTTCCAGATCAAGTCAGTTTTAGAGAAGCGGTACTTAACGAACGCTTTTTAGAATTTCCGTTTGAAGGACACCGTTGGTTTGATTTAATAAGAACCAATACAGCGCAAAACGAAATTAGTACAGGAATAGGTATTAACATACAAGATTATCAATTATTATACCCCGTTCCACAAGCAGAAATAGAAAAAATTAATAATACTTCAATTTTTGACCAGAATGAAGGCTACTAGATTTAAGTTTTTGTTGTTGCTGTTATTTATAGCATGCTCCTCTAAAGATAAAGATGGAGATGTGCCACCAGATTCAGGAAACCCTGATAATGGAAATACAACATTTACACTTTCAGACTTTAATAAAAATTATGTATTTCTTGAGAGTAATTCTAAAGTAAAAGATCGCAATTTTTACTGGACAACTTTGGTCGAAAAAAACACATCAATTAGTAGTTTAATTGAAAATGATGAAGACCTATTAGCTTATTTAGAAACGGCTAAGCAACGATTAAATACTATCGCTAATCAAAATAATGTTACTGCATCTCAATATGCAAATGCTTTAAAATTTTCTGATAACGAGAGGATAGCAATTGCTACAGCCATTAAAAAAGTTGTGAAAAGTAATACAACAACATTTGTTGATTTCAGCAATACGCATATTGGACCATCAGGAGCTTTTAATCAATTTAGTGAGATTACTAATGTTGATAGATACAATCAATTAATTGTTGAGGAAATGCTTTTAGGTATTAACCAAATTATTGATACTTATGCTGCAGGAATTGAACCGGTTTATCCGGATATTGATGCTGTTAGTTTTGATGTCAATAGTGCTCAATATAAACTGCAATTAAAGCTTCTTGTTTCAGATTTAAATACTAATAAAGATAGCTATAAGCTATTTTATGAACCCTTTTTAGAATTTGCTTTAGGCATACTAGCTCTTAATGATAGAGATGAGGCAGGTAGATATTTTCCTATTCAAAATGATGAAAATAAAGAGGCGTTTGATTATTTGCAGACTATAAATTGGAGTGCTTATGATTATTCAATAATTGCAATTTTGGGTGACTCACCTAATTCTTCTGACGATTTGGCTAACATAAGTCTTGGTGGAATGGCTCGTGCAGATTATGGGGTAGAATTGTTTAACCAAGGAAAAGCACCACTAATTATTTTTACGGGAGGGCACTTATGGCCCGTCCATACTATATATAGTGAAGCTATAGAGATGAAAAAGTATGTAATGGATACATACAATATTCCTGAAAATAGAATATTGGTCGATCCACATGCAAGACACACCACAACTAATATGCGAAATATTGGTAGACAAATTTATAGATATGGTATTCCAACCAATAAAAAAGCCATTGTCTCTACAACAAAATCACAAAGCGAATATCTAGCTTCTAGTGAGTATTTAACACGCTGTCAAAATGAGATGAGACATATACCTATGGATTTTTACGACCGTCTTTCTGATTTCGATTTAGAATTTACCTCTAAAATTGAGGTACTACATTTAGATTCATCCGATCCTTTGGATCCTTAAAAAATGAAAAATGAAAAACATAAATTTAATATACTATAAAATTTTAGCCATACTATTCTTGCTTACAGCATGTCAAAATGACGATCTACCAAAAGGAAATTTCAATCTGGATGCTGTTACTGTGTTTTCAGGAGAGGTGGCTCACGAAGGAGCTAGCCTAATTTGGCAAGCACCTACAGGTAATTTAACGCCTCAAAATTACATTTTAAATTGGTCTCCTGATGGTGTAGAAACTATTTTGGAATCATCAACTACTAGCTATGAGATTAGTGGTTTAATAAATGAAACAAATTATAAATTTACGATTCAGGCAGATTATGGAGATACTGGTATATCTGGAGTCAATGAAATTGAACTTGCTCCACAGGATGAATTAAATTTTAGAGTACTACCAGGTAATGAATTTGCAATTGCCTTATGGGAGACCCCAAATAGAAATGATATCTCTGGATATACACTTACATGGGAACCAAATGGTCAAGAGATAGAAATACCAATGGGAACAAACACTCATCAAATCACAGGCCTAACCAATGATGTAGAATATACTTTCGCTTTTGGAATTAATTTTTCTGGAGGCGCTAATTCAAACAATGTTCAAGCAAGCGTAATTCCAGGAGAAATCTCAGCCTTTTTGATTAATGTTGAATCTCCAATGGCTACAGACTTGGTAGAGTTTACTTATAATCCAGCGTATCTACCAGTGAATACTGCAGTCTCTTGGAAATATGATTTTGACGATGGTACTACTAGTACAGATCAAAATCCAATACACACATTTGCAACACCTGGTGTTTATGATATTGCTGTTCAAATTACTGACAATCAAGGATTCATATTTAATGATACCAAAACAGTATTTGTTTGGGGAGAAAAATGGGCTTATGATATAGGTTCACAAATGAAGCCTCAAATACCAGCAATAGATGATAATGGCACCATTTATATAGGGTCAGAAGACAATACAGGCTTTCATGCCATAAATCCTGACGGAACTTTAAAATGGATATATTCTGGTCTTTCGGATAATGTATATTCTTCAGCTTCAATAGGAACTGATGGTACTATCTACGTAGGAGCAAAAGATAATAATTTGCATGCTATTAATCCAGATGGAACACAAAAATGGGTATTTGCTATGGGAGGGGATGCTATTTATGCTACTCCTGCTATTGCTAACGATGGAACCATCTATATCGGTTCAGATAGTGATAATTTGTTTGCTATTAATCCAGACGGAACACAAAAATGGGTATTCAATACAGCAGGTTTTAATATTAGATCAACTCCAGCGATAGCGACTGATGGAACTGTTTATATAGCTTCAGATGATGATAATTTATATGCATTAAATTCTGCAAATGGATCTGTAGTTTGGTCTTTTTTACTTGGAGGAGATGTTGAAGGGGGCTTGGCTATTGATAGTGACGGATCTATTATTGCAGCTGTAGATGTAGCGTCTTCTCAAGGAGCCGTATTTGCTATAAATCCTGATGGTACTGAAAAATGGAGTACAACAGTTGGTGGTAGAATTTTATCCAGCCCAGCTATTGCTAATAATACCATCTATTTTGGAACAAAAGATATCAGTCAATTGATAGCGTTAAATGCAACTAATGGCTCACAATTATGGTCGTTTACTGCAGGAGATATAATTCTTTCCTCACCCACAATTGATATTAATGGTGCCATTTACTTTGGATCTTTTGATGATAATATTTATGTACTTAATCCTGATGGTACCCAAAAATATAAATTTGATACGGGTGCAAACGTATGGTCTTCGGGAGTTATTGGAACCGATGGCACATTATATATAGGTGGTTATGATAATATGTTACATGCTTTTGAATTTTTTGCAGACGGTCTAGCAAATGATGTTTGGCCAACATTTGGCAAGAATAATAAACATACGTCTAGATAAATACATCGAATATTAATAACACTGGTTGAGTATTTAATTGAAAAATTATAATCCGCACAACAAGTTATAAACTAATTTTTTAATCCTTAAACTTTTTATTATGAAGAAACATACTGCTTTAAAGTTGTCAACAACAGTATTGACCAATAGTGCTTGGTCTATTCAGAATGAAAATCTTTTAAAGAACATAAAGACAATTTCAACTCGAAGAATAATTGGTAACAAGGAGGGGGGCAAAGCTCTTCCTATATTAAAATTAAGATGCGCTGCTGTCAATTAACGTAAAAACATGAGATATATTAAAGTCATTATCATATTTTTTTTAATTGTTTTCCATAACCTAAGTTCTCAAAGCAAGCAAACTGAGTTAAGAGGAGAAAGTATCTTACAATCAGGGCCTATGTTAGGGTACTCAGAGATGTCAGAAGTTTTGCTATGGGTTCAAACCAAAGAAAAGGCTAATGTATATTTTGAATATTGGGAAGTTGATGATGACTCTCAAAAATTTAAAACGGATAATGAATATACCAATAGCGTAAATGCTTTTACGGCTAAATTAATTGCAAATAATTTAAAACCGGGTACAAAATATTCATATCAGTTATTTATAAATAATCAAGAAATTAATTTGGCGTACACCACAGAGTTTCAAACGAAATCATATTGGGATAAGAAACAAGGGAATCCAAAAGATTTTAAACTGGCATTGGGCAGTTGTGTTTACATTAATGACGAGAATTTTGATGTTCATGGAAAAGGAAAAGGAGGGGAGTATCATATCTTCAATTCCATAGTAGAGAAAAAACCAGATTTTATGATTTGGCTTGGAGATAATATTTATACCAGAGAGGGAGAATGGAATAATTCCACAGGAATTAATTATAGATATACCCATACTAGATCCTTAGCTGAGATGCAACCATTATTAGCCTCTATTCATAACTACGCAATTTGGGATGATCATGATTATGGACCAAATGATTCTGATAGATCTTTTATTCACAAAGATAAAACTTTGGAAAGTTTTAAATTGTTTTGGGGAAACCCCTCATTTGGTTTACCAGGTTCAAAGGGAATTACAACAATGTTTACATGGCAAGATGTAGATTTTTTTCTATTGGATAATAGATATCATAGAGCTCCTATTTTTAGAAAAACTGGAGATAGAACACAACTTGGGAAAGTACAATTAGAGTGGTTAATTGATGCTTTAGTTTTTAGCAAAGCGAGTTTTAAAATGATTGTTTTAGGAAACCTGTTTTTATCAACTGAAAAAGGCTACTCTCAAAATTATATTAATGGCTATCAAGAAGAACGCAATTATATATTAAGAAGAATTGAAGAAGAAAATATAAAAAACGTCTATTTCATTACCGGAGATAAACACTTCTCGGAAGCAAGTATGATTCGAAATGATAATGGTGATGAGATTTTTGAATTTTCATTTTCACCTTTAACAGCATCTGTTAGTAATAGAAGCGTAGTCAATCATAATCAAATAAAAGGGTCGTTGATTCAAAATAGAAATTTTGGAATAATTGAATTTTCTGGTAAACTAAAGGAAAGAAAACTATCAGTTATCATATTTGATAGTTATGGTAAAGAACAATGGAGAAAAGTCTTTAAACTTAAACAATAATCAAATATGAAACCATATAATATTATAATCTGTTTTTGCTTTTTCTTATTGTTAACGTATTGTAAAGATCTGTCTTCTAACAAAATACCTGTTACAGAAAGCCCATCGGTACAAAATAGAATAGAATTTTTAAAAGAAAACTTTAATAACTCATTAAGTAAACAGGTTATCGTTGTTGCCCACAGAGGAGATTGGCGAAATGCACCTGAGAACTCATTACAAGCCATTAAAAATTGTATTGAAATGGGAGTGGATATGGTAGAGATTGATGTTAGAAAAACTAAAGACAACCAGCTTGTAATTATTCATGATAAAACTTTAGAGAGAACAACAACAGGAAAAGGATTAGTCTCTGAATGGACATTAGACTCTTTAAAGACATTGTATCTAAAAAATGGAGTAGGACACCCTTCAAAGCATAAAATCCCAACATTAAGGGAAGCATTATTAACAGCTAAAGGTAAAATACTTGTCAACTTGGATAAAGGCTATAACTATTTTGATGAAGTGTACAATATTCTAATAGAAACAGAAACAATAAATCAAGTAGTAATAAAAGGCTTTGATAAAACTATTGAGCAAGTAAAATCAGATTTTGGTACTAAGTTAGATTCAATAATCTTTATGCCAGTTATTAATCTTGATAAACAAACTAATGCTAGCCAGATAATAGAAAACTATCAGAAAAGAGTAAAACCATTGGCTTTTGAGATTGTTTTTTCACAAGACACCTCTAAAGTTTTGAGTAGTTTTTCTGAAATGAAACATAAAGGAAGTAGAATATGGGTTAATTCATTGTGGGGATCACTAAATGCAAACCATGATGATGATATGGCTATTAAAAATTTAGATAGTATTTATGGTTGGTATATAAACAAAGGAATTAATATAATTCAAACAGATAGACCGGCCTTATTATTAAAGTATTTGAGAAGTAAAGAACTTCATGATTAATAGCGTTCTTTATTAGTCAGTTTAGTTGAAGATGAAATGACGCAGTATTTTGTTGCGCTTTTTCTAATTAAAAAGTTTAAATATACTTTTAAAACCATGATGCACTATTTTAAAGAATCACATCCCAAAGCAAATACCTTACAAGGGGAACAACAAAAAAAAATTTACAAAAAGCTAAAATGGCAGGTTTTCATATCCGCTACTTTTGGCTATGGACTATATTATGTTTGTCGTTTAAGTTTAAATGTGGTTAAAAAACCAATAGTAGACACAGGTACATTAACAGAGTCAGAATTAGGCATTATTGGTTCAGCATTATTTTTTGCATATGCTATTGGGAAGCTTATAAATGGGTTTTTGGCAGATCATAGCAATATAAAACGCTTTATGGCTACAGGATTGTTAATTTCAGCTTTGGCAAACCTAATTATGGGTTTCACAGAGATATTTTTCTTTTTTGCCGTTTGTTGGGCTGTTAATGGTTGGGTACAATCTATGGGAGCACCTTCTTGTATTGTATCACTATCAAGGTGGTATACAGATAAAGAAAGAGGAAGTTTTTATGGGTTTTGGAGCACAAGCCATAATATTGGAGAAGCTCTAACCTATGTATTAACCGCTGTAGTGGTATCTTATTTTGGATGGGAATGGGGTTTTAGAGCTGCCGCTATTGTTGGTTTATTAGGTGCATTAATGATTTCCTTATTTTTTCATGATACTCCAGAAAGCAAAGGTTTACCTCCAGTAAACGATGATTTCATAAAAGAAGTATCTACATGGGATGAACAAAAAGAGGTCTTAAAAAACCCTTATGTATGGATTTTGGCATTTGCCAGTGCCTTTATGTATATATCCAGATATGCCGTAAACAGTTGGGGACCATATTATTTTGAAGCCGCCAAAGGCTATTCTTTAACCGAAGCTAATACTTTGGTTGCTATAAGTGCGGTTTGTGGAATTTTTGGAACAGCTTCTTCTGGATTTGTATCTGATAAATTTTTTAAAGGCCGAAGAAATGCACCTGCTTTCATATTTGGATTAATGAATGTTTTTGCGTTATCATTTTTTTTGCTTATTCCAGAAAAAATTTGGTGGCTGGATGCTTTAAGCATGTTGGTCTTTGGATTGGGCATAGGAGCGCTTATATGTTATCTAGGAGGTTTGATGGCAGTAGACATTGTATCAAAAAAAGCTTCAGGAGCTGCTTTAGGTATTGTAGGAGTGATGAGTTATGTCGCAGCAGGTATTCAAGATATTGCTAGTGGTTATTTAATAGAAAACAATAAATCTGTTGTTGATGGGGTCACTTTATACGACTTTGATTCAATTTCATTTTTTTGGATTTTATCAGCCGTCATTTCTGTGCTTTTAGCATTGTTTACCTGGAAGAAAACATGATTCTTTAATAAATTAAATAGGTAATTCAATGACAAACAAAAAATTCAAATGAGTAGTAAGTGTAAGTATTTAAATTAAATAACAAAAACTAAATAAAATGAAACCAAAATTTAAAGTTTTAATGGCTGGTGCTCTATTTTTTATAGCAACTAACACCCTAATAAGTCAAAATCTGGGTAACACTAATGTGGGTAATGGAGCATTGCAAGCGAACACTACAGGAAATTATAATTCGGCTATGGGTGACTCTGCATTGTTTAATAACACTACGGGAAGAGTTAATTCGGCTATGGGTTATAGTGCATTGGCTATGAACACTACGGGAAGCGCTAATTCGGCTATGGGTAGCGCAGCATTGTTACGGAACACTACAGGAAGCAGAAATTCGGCTATGGGTTATAGTGCATTGGGATCGAACACTACAGGATACAACAATTCGGCTATGGGTCAAGGAGCATTGCAAGCGAACACTACAGGAAGCAGAAATTCGGCTATGGGTCAAGGAGCATTGTATAGCAACACTAGAGGAGATTTTAATTCGGCCATGGGTAACAAAGCATTGTATGGCAACACGAATGGATTACATAATTCGGCTATGGGTTACCAAGCATTGTATAGTAACTTCTTAGGAAGTCGTAATTCGGCTATGGGTAACAATGCAATGTACAGCAACACCTCAGGAGGAAATAATTCGGCTATGGGTAACAGAGCATTGTATAGCAACACCTCAGGAGAAAATAATTCGGCTATGGGTAGCGGAGCATTGAATAACAACACCTTAGGAAGCCGTAATTCGGCTATGGGTTACGCAGCATTGCTTAACAACACCGAAGGATCTGGCAATGTAGCCATAGGGTACGAAGCTGGTTATAACGAAACAGGAAGCAATAAACTTTACATTGCAAATTCTCAAACCAGCACACCGCTTATTTACGGAGATTTTGCCAAAGAGAGCTTGGTGGTTAATGGTACGCTAGAAATAAAAGATAAATTAAAACTAATAGGAGATGGGGCTAATACGCCTACTATTGATGCCTTCATAGACGGCACAGTTGTATTTGGTGGTGAGGATGGCTCTGTATTAACAGATAGCGATATTAATTCAGAGTACTACGCTCATTTTGCTGTATGGGTAGAACATGGTATTGTTACTGAAGATATTGCTATAGCTCCAAGTGCAAACTGGGCCAAGACCACCCCAGACTATGTTTTTGAAGCAGATTACAAATTGCCAACACTTAACGAAGTGGAAAGCTATGTACAGGAAAATGGACACTTGGAAGGTGTGCCCTCCAAAGCTGAAATAACTGAGAGAGGTTGGTCCTTACCAAAAATGGATCAAACATTACTTAAAAAAGTAGAGGAGTTAACATTATATACTATTGAGCAAGAGAAACAGATACAGTATTTAAAAATGGAAGTGAGTCATTATAAACAATTGGCTGATGAGCTAAGAGAACTTAAAATGCAGGTGAAAAATTTATTGAAAAATTAATATCTAGCCAATTTATTAACAAATTATTTAATTTCATTTATGAAGGCATTAAACAAAATAAAGAAAAATGTAGTAAATCTAGGTGTTTTATTTTTATTAGCACTCTTTGGTTCGGCAGACGCACATGCTAGTAAGAAGGTTTACAAAATATACAGAACACTGAATGTAAGAGACGCTATGGGTTTACCAAAGGTTTATGGTATTAAGGCCAGTACACCAGGTTTTGGAAGATATGTAGAGGTACGGGTCTATGCAAAAGAAAATTATACTACAGGAGGCAGGGATGATACTAATGGGTTTTTGTATGGAAGCTATACAGGAATACATGATATTAGAGACAATAGTGCTAGTAGAAGCCTTACAGGATCTCATTTTATAGAAAATCGTTGGGAGTTTGAATATGTTCCTGCGGCTTGCGTGGTGCCTATACCTATAGTAGGACCACTTACCTGTTTCTTACAAGGAGGCCCTACTGCTACGGCTTATAGTACTGATTACAAGAGTAGATTGTTCAATGCTGCTACTACTTTAGTAAATGCATATGGTGGCTTTGATGCATATGGTGGCGAACCGATCGAAGTACATGAGGAGACCTTGGAAGTGGTAATTGAGTTGGAGCTAAATTCGTCTATAAATGACGTGAAGGAAATTAGTTTGCCAGGGATAGAGCTATTATATCCTCAGGATTTTGAAAAACCAGCTGAAAGAATTATGAGGATATTTAAAAACCCTCTTGATTACCCTAATTACTGCATTGTTGCGGCTCACAGAGGTTACTGGAAAGATGTACCTGAAAACACATTAGAGGCATATGATAGAACGATTGCTACAGGTGCGGATATGGTAGAATTAGATGTAAGATTTACTAAGGACAAAAAATTAGTCGTTTTTCACGATATGTGTTTAGATAGAATTACGAACGGAACGGGTTATATATCGGATAAGACTTGGCCCGAAATTCAAAGCCTGTTTTTAAAAGATCGATTAGGAAATATCACTACATACAAAATGGTTTCACTAGAAGAAGTACTTACCCATCTTAAAGATAAAATATTGATTAACTTTGATATAAAAGAACGGAATACCGAAGCCAATCCTGATGCTTTTTGGGAAGCGATGGAGGCTTCCATAAGTTTAGCAACCTCTCTTGGTGTATTAGACCAACTAATAATAAAAGCGAAATATTCTCCTAATAAAATTGATACACAGCTTGCAAAAGCGAATGTAACTTTAAAAGATTTGATATATACACCTGTTGCTTTTGGTTGGGACACTAGTAATATGGATGGATATGTAGATTCATATATAAATAAGGAAGAAATAGCAGCTATTGAACTGACCTATAAAACAGATTACGATCCCATTCTTCAAAAAATAGCTCCTACAATAAATAATGGCGTTAGAGTTGGGAACTATAGTTTTTGGCCAGAAGAATGTGGAGGTGTATGGAGCGAAGATCTCATTTTTGATGTAAATAATCCTTGTCAAGCAAATGGTAGAGATTACAATTTCTTATATGAATCAACAGGATCTGCAATTGTAGGAGATTCATACGCATCTAGTACAGAATTTGGAAATGTGGACAACACAAAACCAGATTTTTTAAATGATGGTCGTGGTGATTGGGATTGGATAATGAAATATGGTGCCAATTTTATAATTACCGACCGTCCTACAATGTTGATTGATTATTTAGAAAAAAGGGGGTTAAGAGATGATGTTACACCATTAATTACTGAGTTAAAATTAGATAGCATAACTGCAACGATTAAAAATTCTAGTCCAGTTGCTAAACATGTTGTAAAGCTTGAGGGGATAGGAAGAAAAATTAGCGACTACAGAAAAGTTGAGTTTTTTACTCCAGACACACGAGAGGACTGTGTAGATTGTGACCTTATGAATAACACGGACTATTCTAATGGAAAAACAAAAACCTGGTGTGAAGCACTCATAGCCTCCTCTGGAACCTGTACTTGTGAAGATATTTATGGCACACCTACTTATCCAGGGTTAATTCCAAGTGATGTAGATATTTCTACATTGAATGAATCAGATATAAGAAAATACCCGTTACACACTTTGCCCGAATGGTCAAAAATTTATGAAGGTTATGATATCTATATAAATGCAAATTTTTTTGATGTAAAGTCTAGTACTCCTTTAACGAGTCCTTCTTCTAGAGTTACTATTAGTAAATTTATGTATCAAACACCATGTACAGATGTTTTTGGAGTTTTAAAACCTAACGATGTGAATACATTAATTTCTAATGATTATGAGCCTTCCGATCCAATTTCAGATCAATTTGATGCGTTATATTGGCTTGAATCTGGAGAAATTAAAATGGTAGATTATGGATCTAGCGATCCATATTATGATAAAGCTGTAATGGGGGTAACTGGATATATCTTGGCAGAGAACGGAGTTAAGAGAGATTTGAACAATATGTCTGCAGGACAAAGAGATGTCCCTAAAAAAAGAACTGTTATTGGTATTAATGGATATGAGCTAGTCGTTTTAAATACAACTACACAAGTAACCCCGGATGATATAGTAACTTATTTAATTATAGAACATAATTATAAAAGTGTTTTTATGTTTGATGCTGGCGGTTCATCACAAATGTTAAGTTCAACAGGAATGTATCCAAACAGGGATATACGAAATGAAGCTGGAACTGGAATTACTTCTAGTAATATACCTAGGGATCTTAATTTAACTAATGAGAGAGTGTTTCGTCCGATTCCTACATTTTTAGCAATTAAGGAAAAATAATTATGAAAAATATACGAATATTGAAAAATCAAATAAATAAATTAATTATTTTATCCTTAATATCATTTAATTTATTTGCACAAGAAGAAGTTCCTGTAGTTTATTATGAGTTTAACTCTAGTGGCGGCGATATACTTAAAGCAACAAATGGGCCAGATGCTCTAGCATATGAGTCTATTGAGAGTGGTGAAGACCGGGATGGTACTTATGGTAAAGCATTTAATTTTACCGCCCAAAATGGACGAATCCAATTACCGAATTTATCTTCTTATTTGCCAGATTTAACAAATATATCGAGTTCAAATAAAGAGGTTTCTGATTTTGGCTATACAATATCTTTTTGGGTGCAACTATTTCCAAATCAGGTTTTAAGCGCTCCAGGTAATTCTGAATTACCCTACTTACCATCTGATATAACTAACCAATTTTTTTATGTCATGGATGATAGAGTAATTGCTTCAGAAGAATGCGATATTGGTGTGCATGGAGAAATTAATTGTTTAGATGTAAGACAACCTGGGTTTGGACTCTCTGTAATAAGAGATCGTGTCGTTATCAATCGAGTAATGAAAGACACCAATCCAGTTATCCCGTGGAAGTTATGGCTTTGGGATCCAGTAGCAATTACTACTTCTGACTGGTATCATATTGTTATGGTAGTTAAATACAATAAAACTGTAACCTATTTATTTGACAAAAATGGAAATTCTTTTTGTAGACTAAACTATTTTCGTGCTCCAGACTTGAGATTTACTTCTTCTTGGGGTATAGGAAGCCCTGGGGGGAGGGTTGAAGTACCTAAAAGTATAGACGACTTTAAGATTTATGCTAGTGCACATGATAGTGATTTAGTAAAAACTAATCACAATTTAGAAAAACCAAGTAGTTGGGGGGTAGCATCTAAAAAAAGTAATACTGAATCAGTTCTGAATGTTGAAGAAAACAGTATTAACATTTATCCAAATCCTAATTCTGGTAAATTCTATTTAGATTTCACCTTGTTAAATGAAGACAAAGTAAGCTGTAGTTTATACAGTATTGATGGAAGACAGGTTTGGACAAACGCACAAAATTTTAGTTCTGGAAATCATTCTTTACAAATAAATGAAAAATTATCTATGGGTATGTATTTTTTAACTGTGGAAAGTAATGAATTTACAATAAAAGGACATAAAATAATTATTAAATAATAAGAAACATATGTTACTGAAGATATTGCTATAGCTCTTTACTGCAAACTGGGTCTCTACCACCCCAGACTATGTTTTTGAGGCAGATTACAAATTGCCAACACTTAAGGAATTTTAAATGAATAACAACAAATTCTTGACTGCGACTAAATGATTATTAGAATCAAAATTGTAATTTATACTATGAGACTCTTTGCTCGTAATTTTAAATGACCAAAGTCGTCAATCCGCCAAAGTTTTTCTCATTTTTAAAAATATAAAAGTATTGATATCACTAGGGTCAATTCTGATAATGAGATTTCTTATTCGCAATTTTAAATAACTAGAATCGTAATTTGAAATGACTATGCACACGAAATAGTATACGAGAAGTCTAAAAATGGATATTCAGCTTATGTTCCGATTTGCTAGGATGCTCATCTGCTGGAACTGATAAGAAAGAAGTAGAAAAGAATATTTTAGAGAGGCTATCGAATTACACTTAGAAGCTCTGGATAAAGAATCTGAGAAATTTTGATTGATTCCTTAAAATCGTGAAAACTTGAAAACTTAGTTTGACATAATATAATTGATTTTCATGACTTTTTCACGAAAATCTTCACGAATTTTTTTAGTAGGCTATTGATAATCAAATGTCTAATTTATTGCTAGACCAAAAACTATAAAGATTTTAAAATGTAACTGTCTTGAATTTAAATTGGCGGTTACAATTTAATCAATACAATATGTTTCAAATCTCTTTGAACAAGGAGTTAGAAAAATAGGAGGTCAAATGAAAATGCTAGATTTTGTTTACTATTCCAACTATAAAATGCTGTAAAAATAATTTAGAAAAGGTAACTAATCTTAGTTGAAACATTCTTCTTCCCCCCCATTTATCTCCCTAAAAAAGCAAGGAGTTTCTGAAATAAAAAACATACCTTGGAACGGTGTTAACCTCAACTAATTTATATATTATGAAATCTAATGAAGAAATTTTAGAAACACTTGGTAAGATAATTGTTTCAAAAGTTTTTGACCAATTTTATCAAGGTTTAAATAAAATTATATATGAAGGTACTCCTAACCCTCTTAATAAAAAGTATCATGAAATATTTGATAAACTTCTAAAGGAAGATAAAGATTTATTGAGAGAATATTCCGTAAAAAATACTACCTCTGTAATCTTTGATATGCTAAATATTTTTGAAGAAAATGAGAATTTTAAATTAATCTATGAGGAAAATGGCAAACAAGTTAATCTTGTAGAGATAAGCGAAATGCTCAAAGCAGAACCACTTTCTGAATATGGTTGGATTGCTAAGTTTAGTGAATATGTTAAAGATGACGAGATTATCTAAAGATTAACAAGAAAGACCTGCCATATGTTATAAGTAATGTGACGGATCTTTTCATAGTAAAAGGATGATATTTTTAACAATTTATAATTGGTTTTACCATGGAAATGGAGGAGAATAAGACATTGTCATAAAAAAGCCACTCTTCAAAAAGAGTGGTTTTTTGTTTAACAGTAAGATTAGTTTTTCCAAAAAAATTACTTAATCACCATCTTTTTCGATGTAATTTTTCGACCTCCCACATATAATGTATAGAAATAGGTGCCTTTGGCTAAGCCATCACTATTGATATTCAATTCGCCATTACCAGTTTCTTGTAAAGCAACGGTTGAAAATACTTGCCCTACAGCACTGCTGAATACAATAGACGCATTGGTAATACCCTCGGGTAAGTAATACTTAATGGTCGACGTCCCATTAAAAGGATTTGGAATATTTTGATACAGTACAGGAGTATTTCCTTTGCTAGTTGGGTCCTGTCCACCTCCGGTATTTTGTTCTAGCGCTTCAATACGAGCAATAAGGTTTTCAATTACGGTTTGCTGTGTTTGGTTTTCGGCAGCCAAATCCGCTATCTCTCGTTGTGCATTGTCAAGTTCAGTCTCCAAAGAGGTAACTACAGGTGATAAATCAACAGTTACTGACGCGCCATTCTCAATTTCAATCGTGAGATTACTTCCACGTAAACTTGCAGCCGTTAAATTTTGACGATCTGTATTTGAATAGGTAGAAAGATCAATCGTATTTCCATTGGAAATACTCAAAACATCAGAATTCAAACTCAACGTTTGGTTATCGGTTCCTGTACCATCTTGTAAAACAGATAAATCAATACTGTTTCCGCCAGAAATACTAAGATCGGTATCATTTAAAACCAGGATTTGCGAATCTGTATTATCCAAATAACTAGATAAGTCTATGGTATTCGTCCCATTGGCAATGCTTAATACATTATTTGAAAATGATAATTCCTGGTCATCAGTATTGTCTAAATACCCTGATAAATCTATAGTATTAACTCCGTTAGCTATACGTAATACGTCATTTGAAAATGATAATTCCTGGGCATCAGTATTGTCCAAATATTTGGAAAGATCAACTGTAGTGGCATCGTTGGTAAGGCTCAATGAGTTTGCAGACAGTTCTAGATCCTGTGCATCGGTATTATCCAGATATCCCGATAAATCTACAGTTTGCGTAGCAACCCCATCCCTTTCTAACGATAATTCTAAGTCATTTCCATTTAACTGAAATACATCAATAGTTTGGTTATCTGTATTATCCAGGTATTTTGAAAGATCTACCGAAGTAGCATCATTGGTCAGGCTTAATGTATTTCCAGATAGCTCTAAATCCTGTGCATCGGTATTGTCTAAATATTTAGCAAGATCCACTGTAGTGTTGTCATTGGATAAGCTCAAGGTATTATCCGTAAGCTCAAGGTCCTGCGAGTCGGTATCGGTTACCCATTCGGTGCCGTTCCAGAGGTATAATTTGTTTTCTTCATTATCATATACCATCATTCCATTTTCTCCGGTATCTAAGCTAGTAGCAAAATCAGTACGTTGTGTAGTAGTCATGCTGTTGATAAGAAGTCCTTTGTTGGTAGCTTTTAACTGTAAAGAAGCATTTGAATTTACATTGGGAAATCCGCTACCGCCACCAAAACCTATACCTACGTTACCATTTTTTCCTACCACTAATGTGTTAAAAGGAGTATTTGGTTGTATTCTAAAGGGTAATTTACTTCCATTGGTAACGTCGCGAACAAAAAAGTTACTTTCATTTCCAGCTAAATCCCAGATTTGAGCTCTGTATCCCATAGAACCATCTTGAGCTATGCGCATTGCAGGAGTGTCTCCATCAACAATATTAAGCTCGATATTTCCCGGATTATTCGTTCCTATACCAATATTACCATTACTGGCAATATAAAAAGCATTGTTGGGCGATCCGGCATCTATTCTAAATGGTCTTTTCCCTCCGGTTGCATCGTCAATCGAAAAATAATTGTCTCCGCCATTACTATTATCATTAAATGTAAATCGCCAATCGTTTCCAGGAAAAGAGGCCGATGCCGAAGTATCTTCAAACAACATTCTAAGGTTATTTTCGCTCATTACAAAAGTGTCTGATCCAAAACTATAATTATTCTGGGCGTCTCCTCCTATTTGCATAGAACCTTGCACAATGACATCGGTGTTAAAAACCTGATCTTGTGAAAATAAAGCAGTTGAAAGTAATAAAAAAGTAAATCCTAATTGTAGTTTTCTTATCATATTTGTGGGGTTAAATTTTTGAAGCCGCAAAAATACTAATTAACATTTCTTTAAGAAAAATAAATGCTGTTAAATATTCCTTTTTTAGCGCAAATATTACGCCCACAAAAATATTTGGTGATCCTATACTAAAACATTCGTAGCCCTACGTAATTTTGCGCATTCAATTTGAGATATTTTTAATATATAATCCCCTTGTAATATGTACTTTTGAAGTATTAATACCTTTTGCATGAATATCCTTCACCTTGATACAAATCATCCCTTGCTATTAGATCAGTTACGAGAAGCTGGTTTTCAAAACGATGAGGATTATACCTCTCCTAAAACCGAAATCGAATCAAAAATTTCTAATTATGACGGCATTATAATTAGAAGTCGTTTTGCCATTGATAAACCCTTCCTTGATAAAGCCAAAAATTTAAAATTTATTGGTCGCGTAGGTGCAGGACTTGAAAATATTGATACCGATTATGCCGAAAAAAGAGGTATACACTTATTTAATGCCCCTGAAGGAAACCGTAATGCCGTTGGAGAACATGCTCTTGGAATGATTTTATCCCTGTTTAATAAATTGAATGCTGCAGATGAAAGTGTACGAAAAGGAAAATGGCTTCGCGAAGAACATCGCGGTATCGAACTAGATGGCAAAACGATTGGTATTATAGGCTACGGAAATATGGGAAGAGCTTTTGCTCGTAAATTGCGTGGTTTTAATGTAGAAGTGATCTGTTATGACATCCTTGACAATGTCGAAAATAGTGATGCTACACAAGTTGATCTAGAGGAACTTTTTGAAAAAACAGATGTCTTGAGTCTTCATACTCCCCAAACACCCCTAACTGTTGGTATGGTAAAGGCCAACTTCATCGCTAAATTCAAAAAACCATTTTGGCTGATCAATACGGCTAGAGGTAAAAGTGTCGTAACCAACGATTTGGTAAACGCCCTAAAAGAAGGAAAAATATTAGGGGCCGGATTAGACGTGTTAGAGTATGAAAAATCATCGTTTGAAAATCTATTTACTTCAGAAAGTGAGATGCCAGAGGCTCTAAAAGAACTCTTGAAAATGGATAATGTAATCATAAGCCCCCATGTGGCAGGTTGGACAGTCGAATCCAAAGAAAAACTAGCCCAAACCATTGTAGATAAAATCAAAGCCAAGTTTTGCTAAAAGAAGTTTTTATATCATTACTTTCAAGATACACCAGTGATACCGCACTAATTGAATCGCTTTGGACAGATATTGAAAAAAAATATAGTGGCCGAAAGCGGTATTATCATAATCTCATACATCTAGAGCATATTTATCAGGATTTGATAGCCATAAAAGATCACATCCAAGATTGGGATATGGTCCTATTTGCGCTATTCTATCATGATTACAAATACAATATCCTTAGACAAGATAATGAAGAACAAAGCGCAAAAAAAGCGATTGAAATACTGAATTCACTGGCTGTGCAGGAAAATCGGGTTACACTTTGTGAAGAATTTATTCTTGCTACCAAAGGACATCATGTTTCAGAAAATAACGACGTAAATTACTTTACAGATACCGATCTGGCCATTTTGGGTAGTGAGTGGGATGTCTATAAAACCTATTTTACCAATGTAAGAAAAGAGTATAGCTATTATCCCGGACTTATATACAACCGTGGAAGAATCAAAGTGCTAAAACAGTTTATAGACATGCCCCGGATTTTTAAAACCGATCATTTTTTTATTGCTTTAGAAGGAAGAGCAAAGAGCAATATTCAACGAGAAATAGAATTACTTTCCAGGTAAAGCATAGTTTTTCTAAATTTATAGGGTGAGGAAAACGATTTTCATTTTTGCAGCACTAGTCGTTGCGTTACTGGCGCTTTTTCAGATTAGTAAATATAGTCTACTGGCAGGCAACTCGTCGATAGAGAGCATTATTGCAGTAATTGCCATTGTATTCTTTGTTATCGGAATCATAATCAATAAAAGAATACTACACCAAGAGAAAAAAGTTCCAACAGAAATAGACCACAAAAAAATTGAAGAACTGGGGCTTAGTAAACGCGAGTACGAAGTTCTTTGCCAAATAGCCTCAGGATTATCTAATAAAGAAATTGCCGAAAAATTATTTGTTTCAGAAAGCACCGTAAAAACCCATGTATCTAATGTGCTTGTAAAACTAGATGCCAAACGTCGTACACAAGCGATACAGATTGCTAAGGAATTACAGATTATAGTAAATTGATTTTTCAAAATCGACCACTATTTGTCATCCCAACGTAGGTTGGGATCCATTTTAAAATATTTGTTAGTTTGTGGATTCCGGTCTGCACCGGAATGACAAGTATTGATAATTTTAACTTTAAAATTTCAATTTCATACTTTAGTATGAGTCCAAATCGCTATCACGAACCTACCTTTGGATCAAATCTTTAAATAAATATCTAAATGAAAAATACAGTTTTACGTTATGGGGTTTATAGTGGGATTACCATTTGTGTACTCGCCTTAGCGGGTTGGTTTCTTGGTAAAAATCTGGATTACTCTATTCAGGAAGTAATTGGGTACGCTGGAATGGTAGTATCCCTACTTTTTGTATTCTTTGGTATTAAACATTTCCGTGATAAAGAAAACAATGGTATAGTTTCCTTTGGAAAAGCTTTATTAATAGGCATCTTGATCTCTTTAATTGCTGCTCTTGCATTCGGAATCTTGGATGTAATTTATATCAAATACATCAATCCCGATTTTGTAGCAGAATATTATGCTCACTCTATAGAAGAGATTAGAAACTCTCTTCCTGCAGCAGAATTTGAAGTTAAGTTTAAAGAACTTGAGGCGCAAAAGGAAATGTTTTCAAATACCTTCCTGAACTTCTTTCTCATGTTTGCCACAGTAGTAATAATTGGGTTTATAATTTCACTAATTTCAGCTCTTATACTACAGCGAAAACCCATTACAAATAATTAATAAAGAATGATATGCAGTACGATGCTAAAACTCCAGATGAATATATAGCCGCCATTCCTGAAGAAAGAAAACAGGCAATGAGCACGCTAAGAAAAGTGATTACGGATAATCTTCCTAAAGGATTTTCTGAAGAAATAAGTTACGGCATGATTGGGTACGTGGTTCCTCATAGTTTGTATCCTGATGGATATCATTGTGACCCCAAACTGCCATTACCATTTATGAATATTGCTTCGCAAAAGAATTTTATTGCTGTGTATCATAGCGGGATTTATGCCAACAAAGAATTGATGGATTGGTTTGTAGGTGAATATCCAAAACACGTAAAGACCAAATTAGATATGGGAAAAAGCTGTATAAGATTCAAGAGAATAGACCAAATTCCTATGAAACTTATCGCAGAATTGGCTTCCAAAATGACTCCACGAGAATGGATAGATATGTATGAACAAAATATTAAAAATAAATAGATGAAAAATAGAGTAACAGGACTAGGGGGTTTCTTCTTTAAGACCAAGGATCCAAAAGCAACAAAAAAATGGTATGGTAAACATTTGGGCCTACCAGTAGATGATTATGGCTGTACTTTTTGGTGGAAAGACAAAGAAGGAAAAGATTGCTCGACACAATGGAGCCCTTTTAAAGACGATACGACCTATTTTACCCCTAGCAAAAAAGAATTTATGATGAATTTTAGGGTCGAAAACCTAGTCGAATTGCTTGAAGTTCTTAAAAAAGAAGGGGTTACTGTTGTTGGAGAAATAGAAGAATATGAATACGGAAAATTTGGTTGGATAGTAGATCCCGAAGGAAACAAAATTGAACTTTGGGAACCGATTGACAAAGCTTTCTTATAAAAAAATAAGCCAACAAAATAGTTGGCTTATTACTTTAATCCTTTGCTTTTATTTATTAAGCCGCTTCTGGAACCGCCTTTGGATCAGGTCCATATTGGTTTTCTCCTTTTTCACCTTCGGTTACATATAAAACAATAAGCCATATTGCTCCAATTAAAGGAATCAACCCAATTAAAATCATCCAACCGCTTTTCCCAATATCATGAAGTCTTCTTACTGCAACCGCAAGACCAGGAACGAGAACGGCTAATGCGTACACAAGGTATACTGGACCATATCCAATACCTTCAAAGGCTATACCAAATACATTATCCAAAACCATAGCAAGAACTAAAAAAATGATATTGAATAATAAAAACATCCAATATTCTTTACGCCTTGCTCTACCTTGAAAGTTTGCATAGTTCTCTTTAACAACTTTTAAGTACCACTTCATAGTTATAAATTTAATTAGTTAGTATTTCCAAATATAGGAATAAAAATTACTTATCAAAATTTCATTTTGCATAGGAATTAAGAATGACTCGAACATATTGGTCTATTAAAATATATATTTCCTAAGCATTTAGACCTAAAAAAGCTATCTTGGATAAACGAATATGGATTTTTATTATTTGTAAAGTCATAAATCATTTTTTTTCGTATTTTTCTTGAAATTAATCAATTAATTAAACAACATGAGCGAAGAAAACAACAACCTAGGGGATGACATCAAAAAAGGAGCTGAAGAAGCTGCTGAAACTGTAAAAGACACGGCCAGTGAATTTGCCGAAGGAGCCAAAGAAGTATTAGGTTCACAGGAAAACAAGAAAATGCTGGCTGGAATCCTTGGGATAATTTTAGGGAGTCTGGGAATCCATAAATTTGTTCTTGGGTATACCAAAGAAGGTGTGATCATGCTAATCTTGGGATTGCTAGGTATCTTTACTTGCGGAATAACTTCTTCAATCTCATGGATTGTGGGGATAATCGAAGGAATTATGTATCTAACAAAGTCTGACGAAGAATTCTATCAAACCTATCAAGTAGGTAAAAAACCTTGGTTCTAAACCGTTAAAAAAGCCAGAAAATTATCTTCTGGCTTTTTATATTTAATTTATTATCGTAATATTGCGATATATAAATAAAAAATGGGCATTACAAAAACACAAATATTTGATCAAAGACAAAATGAGCTTGCCCAGTTCTTTAAAATACTGGGGCATCCTGCACGTATCGCTATTTTACAACACATTAGCAAACAAAATTCCTGTATTTGCAATGATTTGGTTGAAGAAATTGGTCTGGCACAAGCCACTATTTCTCAGCACCTTAAAGAACTTAAAAGCATCGGATTGCTAAAAGGAGAAATCGACGGAAAGAGCATGTGCTACTGCATTGATCTTGATCGATGGAATGAATTACAGGAATCCCTAAATTCCTTTTTTAATACAACAAAACACAATTGCTGCTAGTTAAAGCAGTCTATAAATATTAAAACCATGAATACATCAGATTTTATAACGCTATTAGCCGAGCACCAAAATAAATCGTTACTATTTGAATATGCTCCGGGCATGTTGGTAGGTACCAATTATCATATCACCGAAGTAAAACACGTTACTGTGGATGCCGTTGACTGTGGCGCCCAAACTGATTCCTGGAAAGAAACTGTAATCCAGCTTTGGGAGAGTCCAAGCGAATTAGGCAAACCTGATTATATGAGCTCATACAAGGCATTGGGAATCCTTAGAAAAGTAGGGACAATGAAATCTTATGAAATGGATGCTCCCGTAAGAATTGAATACGGAAATGCAATGTTTCATACCGCCCAACTGCACGCTACCGGTTTTCTTGCCAAAGAAAAAGAGCTTATCATAAAATTGGCAGTACAACCTACAGATTGTAAAGCCAAAGAAACCTGCGGAGTTCCTGAAACCGTGGAAGCAGAAGCAAATACTTGTGCACCAGGTAGCGGTTGTTGCTAAATGAAGCCCATGGCCCAAATAAAATCTTTTTCTGAAACAGATTGGCCAGAAATTGCCACTATCTATAAAGAAGGTATCGATACCGGGATTGCAACGTTCGAAACTGAAGTGCCTTCTTGGGAAACCTGGAATGATTCGCATATCAAATCTTGTAGGCTTAAGGCGGTTTTAGACGATAAGATAGTAGGTTGGGCTGCCTTATCTCCTACTTCAAAAAGAGAAGTATACAAAGGTGTAGCCGAAGTTAGCATTTATATAACATCAAAATATAGAAATTTAGGTATTGGAAAGTTACTTTTGTCAAAACTAATTGAAGAAAGCGAAAAAGAAGGATTTTGGACATTACAGGCAGGGGTTTTCTCTCAAAATATCACCAGTATCACTCTACACATATCCTTAGGGTTTAGAGAAATAGGCTATCGTGAAAAAGTTGGAAAATTAAACGATATTTGGTACGACAATACTATATTGGAACGAAGAAGTAAATTAATTATATAACCACAAAACACCAGATTCCCTTCTTCAAGGGAATGACTAAAAAAATAATTATGATGAATATTTTAGTGCTTTGCACCGGAAATTCCTGCCGTAGCCAAATGGCCGAAGGCTATCTTAAACATTTTGCCAAAAATAATGCAACCATCTATAGTGCTGGAGTAGAAACGCATGGAGTCAACCCCAGAGCTATTGCCATCATGAAAGAAGACAGAATTGATATTTCAAACCACACCTCAAACAATCTCGATGAATATCTGGATATCGAATTTGAATATATTCTTACGGTTTGTGACAATGCAAAGGAGAGATGTCCCTTCTTCCCCGGAAAAGCAGAGCGATTGCACTTTAATTTCTTTGACCCATCAAAAGTAGAAGGTACCGAAAAAGAAATTCATGCCGCATTTACAAAAACTCGAAATCAAATTAAGGAATATTGTAAGAATTTTGTTGAAGCAAAAGTATCGAAGACGGTTTCTGAATAAAAAATAGTATTTATAGATGATCTGTGGTGTTTTTTGAGTCTACAGATCATTTTTTTCTATTTCTTTCATTTTTCTATTGAAACTTCTTAGTGAAATCCCTAAATAACTTGCCAAATCGTTCTTAGAAATATGCTTGGTTTCATTTGATGAAAGTTGCAAAAGCTTTTTCAAATTATATTCTAAAGGGTAAGACTGTTGACGAGAAGCACGCACTGCAGTATCTCGTAATTTTTTTGCAAGTGCCTTTATCAAAACAATGTTCAACTCGTTTTCTTTTTTTAACACCTTATAAAAATCATCTTTTGCTATTTGATACGCAGGTACTTTGGTCATTGCTTCCACATTACTGAAACTTAGTGTGTCGCCAAAAACTTCTATTTCTCCAACAATTTCTCCTAGACCAAAAAACTCCTGAATAAATGTTTTACCATTTTCTTCTTCAATATAACATTTTGCAATTCCTCCTTCTAGAATATATATAAATTGACCTCTACTTCCTTGGGTAATAATTTTTTCTCCCGGATCAAATTGTTTTCGCTTTACAAATTCAAACTTCCGGAAACTCTTCGAAAAATAATCAAGTAACTCATTATTCGTTCTTATCATTTTTTATCATTGTTTGGGACAAATGTCCTTTGTAATACAAGAAAATTGCATTTGCTTTAGAATGTAAAAAAATTACCGTGCATGAGCAAATTAATTATTGATACAGACCCCGGAATTGATGACAGTATGGCCATACAATTAGCGTTGGCTTCAAAAGAATTTGAAATACTAGGGTTAACAACCGTTTTTGGAAACATAAATGTTGAACTTGCCACTATAAATGCATTGCGCCTTTTGCAATTGGCTAATAAAGTCGAAATACCCGTAGCCAAAGGTGCATCAAAACCATTAAAAAGTGAATTTTCGGGTGGAGTTCCTTTTGTTCATGGCGATGATGGTCAAGGAAACACATGGCAACCACCTGGTTGCCTGTCTCCTATTAGCACACCAGCAGACGAATTTCTAATTGAGCAGGTTTTAAAATTTCCTAAACAGGTAACCATTGCGGCATTGGGTCCGCTAACCAACTTGGCAATTGCATTATCAAAAGAACCTGAAATACAAAAATTAGTTAAAGAGATTGTATTTATGGGTGGCAACGCGTTTTGTTCTGGAAATGCAACTCCAGCCGCAGAAGCTAATATGTTTTCTGACCCAGATGCGGCTGATTTGGTATTAGGTGCAAAATGGCCAATAACTATGATTGGATTAGACGTCACACATAAAACAATTATATCAAAAGAGGCTCTCGAAAAAATATCGGAATTTGATTCTCCTTTAAATAATCATATTACAAAAGCATATCAGTTCTATCTGGATTTTTTTAGAAGAGTTAATAAAATTGATGGTACCTATGTGCATGATGCTTCAGTTTTTACTTATTTGATAGATAGAACTTTATACAAAACAGTTACGTATCCTATTAGGGTAGAAACTCAAGATTGTTTGAGCAAAGGAAAAACCTGGCCTTCATTGGGTGATGCTGACCATGAAGAAGGAGAAGCATTACAACCTTGGAAAAACAGACCCAAAGTAACAATTTGTGTTGATGTAAATAGCGAAAAGGTGATAGCGCTTATGCAGAAACGCTTAACGAAAGGGTGATTTATTGATTATAAAACTATTTATCCCCATTTTTAAAGTACTTCTGTTCAAGCTCTGCCTGAAATTCTTCCATTACAGGCTTTACGGTACTATCTGGTAAATCGGCAATACGTATATACATTAATCCGTCTACCGCATTGTTAAACAATGGATCCACATTAAATGCCACTACTTTTGCATTTTGCTTGATATATTTTTTGATCAATACCGGAATACGAAGACTTCCCGGTTCTACCTCATCAATAATTTTATCAAATTTATTAAGATCACTTTTGCTCTCGTCGAACACAAAGTCTTTGTCGGCATCCTTCAGCTTTACTTTAAATTCTTTCTTTGGATGCACATATTGAGCCACATAAGGATCGTAATAATGTGATTTCATGAACTCGATCATTAATGATTTAGAGAAATTACTGAACTTATTACTGATACTTACCCCACCAATCAGGTATTTATGCTCTGGAAAACGCAAGGTACAATGTACAATTCCTTTCCAAAGCAAAAACAATGGCATAGGGCGTTGTTGATATTCCTTAACAATAAAGGCCCTACCCATTTCGATAGATTGGCTCATCATCCTGTGCAATTCGGGTTCAAATCGAAACAGATCTTGAAGGTAAAACCCATTAATACCAAAATCAGCATATATTTTGGATCCCATGCCCATACGATAAGCACCAACCAGTCTTTTTGCACCACTATCCCATAAAAACATATGATGATAATAGTCGTCAAACTTGTCAAGATCGATAGAGTTGTTGGTTCCTTCGCCAATGGCCCTAAAAGTAATCTCGCGCAACCTCCCTATTTCATTCAAAATATTTGGGATAAACTTTTTTTGAGCCAGAAAGACTTCATAATTCTTACTTATCAAAAGTCTTTTATCATTATCTCTGCAAAACTGTAATTCAGATTCGATAATTTGTGTGTTCCCTTCTCCAGCAATTTGTTTAGGAGATTTTGGTATTTTTAAATTTGGGATGGATTCTCGTAATGTCTTTTTCTCAAAAGGATTTGCCAACATGTAGGTTTTTTTACGTAAGAAATTGGTAAAATCCTCAAGATTTGTATGCTCTTCCTGATCTTTTACAGAAACCGGATTTCCGATACGTACTTTGATAACCTTATTTTCTTGTGAGAATAGCTCGCTTGGCAACTTAGCCGTCCTTAACGTTCCGCTTATAGATGCCAAACGATAAAAAAGTCTACTATTTTTAGCATGAAAATAAATAGGTATTACCGGCACTTTTGCTTTCTGTACCAGGCGCATAGCACTAGGCTCCCAGGGCTTATCTATATAATTTTTACCATCTTTGATAGTAGATACTTCACCCGCAGGAAAAATACCCAAAGGATTTCCTTCCTGAAGATGTAAAATAGCTTCTTTGATTCCCTTATGACTGGACTTAGCTCCCTTTCGATCTTCAAAAGGATTGACCGGCATCACATAGGGTTTTAAAGGTAAAAGGTTGTGCAATAAGAAATTGGCTATAATCTTATAATCAGAACGATGCTCTTGCATTAATTTAAGCAATAAGATTCCATCCAGACCTCCAAGTGGATGATTTGACAAGGTAATAAAAGCTCCATTTTTAGGTAGCCTTCTTAGATCTTCTTCGGGAATCTCATATTTTACACCATGGATTTCCAGAGCCTGTACCAAAAAATCCAAATCGCTAAGATGACTAATCTTATCATATTGACGATTTACTTTGGATAATCGCGTAACTTTAAGAATTAGCCAACCTAAAAAAGTACCAATAAAACCAAGTTTATCTAATTTGAGCCCCGTGGCTATTTCTCTTGCTGTGATTATGGGCATTAAATACAATTTGTGCTAACTGCAAATATAGCAAAATCCCTGAATTGAAATACTAATCTTTGACAACCATTTGATAGGTCTCTCTTGTGATCTGTTTTAGCAAAATATCCTTGTCTTTTTCTAAAGATTGAATAGCGTTTTCGGTAAAATGACGTATTGTATAAAGAGATACATTTGTATTATATGTTACCTTGAATTTTGCTTTTAATTTGCCTAAAAGCCCTTCAAAATAATCGAACTTATCATCTAAACATACCGAAAAACTAATGGCTGAGTTTTGTATAAGATCTACTTTGATGTGATGCTCATGAAAAAGGCTAAAAATCTCACTAATATTATCCTCTACGATAAACGAAAAATCAAGCGAAGAAAGGGAGACTAATATTTGATCTTTCTTAACTATATAACAAGGCATATAAGGATCCAGTGGTTGTCCTTTTTTTACTGAAGTACCATCTGTGGTGGGGTTCAAAAACGATTTTACATTCAAGGGAATCTCTTTACGTTGCAGTGGCTGAATCGTCTTTGGATGTATTACCGAAGCCCCGTAAAAAGCCAATTCTATAGCTTCGCTATAGGAAACATGAGATAATAATTGGGTGTTCTTAAAAACACGTGGATCTGCGTTAAGCACTCCAGGAACATCTTTCCAGATACTCACACTATCCGCCCCCAGGCAATATGCAAAAATCCCAGCCGTATAATCACTCCCCTCTCTTCCTAAAGTAGTGGTAAAATTATTCTCATCAGAACCTATAAAACCCTGAGTAAGGGTAAGACCTTTTTTATTTACTTTTTCAACAATACGTTTTTGAGTGTTTTCCCAATCAACCTCGGCATCTCTATAGGCGTTATCGGTCTTGATCAACTCACGTGCATCAAGCCATTCATTTGTATATCCCGTTTCATTAAGATATTCACTCACGATAATTGATGAAATAAGTTCACCATAACTCACTACCTGATCATAGATATAATCATATTGTGTGGACTTGTTACGATCAAGTGTAGTCCTTAGATCATCAAACAAGTTTTCGATCTTTTTAAAAACCGGATGTTGTTTGGCATCAAAAAGTTCTTCGATAATCTTAAGATGATATTCTTTCAAATCCCCTATCAAATCTTTAAGATCGTTTCTCTTATTAAGATACGATTCGACAATTCGTTCTAAGGCATTGGTAGTTTTTCCCATCGCAGAAACAACCACAAGCAGCTCAGAAAACCCAGTAGTCTGAAGCACCTTTGCTACATTTTTTACTGCTGCTGCATCTTTAACCGATGCTCCTCCAAATTTAAATACTCTCATTCGAGTTCTTTTTAGAATTATAGATTCGCAACAAATTTATGAACTCCCTCCTGACTCATCTGGACGAGATACCAGTCCTTAAGAAGTGTGGCTCCGCTTTTTTTATAAAAATCTATGGCATTTTGATTCCAATCCAAAACGACCCACTCTACCCTTCGTACTCCTTTTGCTTTTGCATATTTCATTACTTCGGCATACAAAGCACTTCCCAAACCGGTGCCCCGCATAGACTCTTTAACAATAAGATCTTCAAGGTGAATTGAGCGTCCCTTCCAGGTAGAAAAACGATAATACACCAATGCAATACCGACTATTTTATCATCCACTTCGGCGACAAAACAATGAAAAAGCGGATTTTCACCAAAACCTTCGCTCACCAGTTCTTCAATTGTTACCTCTACGGCATCCGGTTCTTTTTCAAAAACCGCCAGCTCACGAATTAGTTCAAGTACCTGAGGCATATCACCTGCCATCGCATCTCGTATTATATAACCCATAATTCTAAAAATTTATCAAAACTATAAAATATGTATCAGAAACCAGATAATTTTCTAATGTTATCAGCTTTACAACCTATGTTTCCGCAATTCTTTAGAGCCTTTATTAATTTAAACTTACGAAAACGTTATAGTAACCTAAAAAATAATATTTTTGCACAAAATCAAATTCGCCATCAATGACACGAAAAAACCAAACCTTAGGAGAATTCATTATTGAAAACCAAAAAGACTTTCCCTATGCAAGTGGTGAACTCTCTAGATTGATCAACTCGATCAGATTAGCTGCCAAGATGGTGAATCATGAAGTAAACAAGGCAGGATTGGTTGATATTACAGGTGCTATAGGAGAAACCAATATTCAAGGTGAGGATCAGCAAAAATTGGATGTATTAGCCAACGAAACTTTTATAAACACACTCACCAACAGAGAGATTGTTTGTGGAATTGCCTCTGAAGAAAGTGATGAGTTTATCACCATAAAAGGGCAAAAAAATGATCACCGCAACAGTTATGTAGTGCTAATGGACCCGCTGGATGGTAGCTCAAATATTGATGTCAATGTTTCGGTAGGAACCATCTTTTCTATTTATCGCAGAGTGACTCCGGCAGGAACACCCGTTACCCTTGATGACTTTTTACAACCAGGTAATTTGCAAGTGGCCGCGGGTTATATCATTTACGGTACTTCGACCATGTTGGTTTATACAACAGGTAATGGCGTAAATGGTTTTACATTAAACCCGGCCTTAGGAACCTATTATTTGTCGCATCCTAATATGAAATTTCCAAAGGATGGCAATATCTATTCGGTGAATGAAGGGAACTATGTTCATTTCCCTCAGGGAATCAAAGATTATATCAAATACTGTCAGGAAGAAAAAGAAGATCGCCCATATACTTCTAGATATATCGGTTCTTTGGTAAGCGATATTCATCGTAATATGATCAAAGGTGGTGTATACTTGTATCCAAGTACTTCAAAATCTCCTAACGGAAAACTTCGTTTGTTGTATGAATGCAACCCTATGGCCTTTATTGCAGAACAAGCCGGCGGAAAAGCAAGTGATGGTTTCAGACGCGTTTTGGATATCAAACCAACACAGCTTCATGAACGTACCCCTTTTGTATGTGGAAGCAAGAATATGGTAGAAAAGGTAGAATCTTTTATGCAAAACGCTAAATAGATTCGCATATCTTTGTTTATACCAAAAGAAAATAATAATTAATTGTATATTTATAGAATCTCAACATAAACTTACCCCTAAGTTTTAGAAGTAACGTAACACATTTTTTAAATTATGCTCTATTATACAGGTAAATTAGATTTTATCTTGTATGGAAATCTTGTTTTTAACATTTTTATGTTAATTTTATCAAGAGCTCAATAATAATCTAAATAAATCAACCAAAAATGGCCAAGGAAAACAAAGCTGTTAATGAGCAAGTTGTAAACGACCCTTCTTCAAAAATTGAAGCAATAAAAAATCTCATTTTTGGAGAGAACATTGAGGCGTACAACTCTGAATTTCAAAAAGTAAAAAAAGATATCGCTTCAAAAAAGAAGGAGCTTGAGGATTACATCGAAGACACCCGTAAAGAACTGAATCTGGCAATAGATAATCTAAGTACCGATATAAACATCAGGATAACAGAATTAGAAGACAATCTTGCTGACAAAGCTGAAACACTGGATGCAAAAAAGGTGGATAAAAAAACACTTGGGGATCTCCTTATCTCTCTTGGCGAAAAAATAAGCCAAAAATAAGCCACCTATCCAAAGGTTATGGAAGATCAGGATAAACTTAGAATTCTTAAAGAACTTCTTCTTACCGAAGAAAAAGAATATACTGATTCTATTGCCGAAAAAGTAGAAGAGCTAAGCAAGATTGTTCATGAAAAACAGGAACTTTCACACAAAGTTGATCCCATTATTGATGACAAGCTCGACCAATTCGTAGAAGAAATCCCAAAAACACTGGGGCCTACTATTACCGAGGCATTAAAAGAAGAAATCAAAAATTCTCAGGATGCGGTGGTAGAAGCACTTTTCCCGATCATTGGTAAAATGATCAAGAAATATATCGCCCATGAGATGCGATTGCTTAGCGAAAACATAAGCAGACAAACCAAAAAAGCGTTTTCGTTTAAAAATTGGTTTAGAAAAGCAAAGTCAAAGGCTTATGGCGTTACCGAAGGAGATCTTGCCCTTTCAGACTATGCAAAACCAAGGCTTATGCAGATGTTTGTGATCGAAAAAAACTCAGGGATCCTTATTGCTGATTACAGCCCCCTGTCTGATGGCACTGTCGATAAGGAAATGGTCGCCGGAATGCTTACCGCAATCAAAAGTTTTGTTGAAGATGCCTTTGAAGGTGGAGACCAGGATCTTCAGACGATAGAATATGAACTTTATACGATTCATATTCAGAATTTTTATTCGTATTATATTGCGGCAGTAATATCCGGGGCCTATACCATGATGTTTAAAGAGGTACTAGAAGATCAAATCCTGGATTTTGCCACTAATTATATTTCAAACAGAGATTTGGAAAACAACAAACTCTTTACTCAAAAATTAAAAAAACATTTTGCTGATGACATTGTCTAAGAAAGTAGTGATTTTAGGACACTTTGGTGTAGGAAAAACATCTTTATTCAGACGTTTTATTGACAATGAATTTTCTGAAGAATATAAAGTCACTCTCGGGGTGCAAATAAAAAAGAAAATAGTACAATTACCCGATGGACGAGAACTGTCTATGATCCTATGGGATACCGAAGGGCACTCTAATACCGTAGAAGACACTCGCAAATCTTATCTGTTGGGATCACATGCCTTTATTTACGTATTTGATCTTTCTAGAGAGGATACCTATAAAAATCTAAATAGTGATCTTGAATATCTTAAAAGCAATTACAACAATGTAACTGCCAAAGCGATAGGTAATAAACTGGATTTGGTAAACGAAAAAGAGATGGTCAAAACACTTACAGAGCAAAACATCCCATTTGATTGCCTTACCAGTGCAAAAACCAATGAAAATGTACAAGATTTCTTTTCAGATCTGGCCGTAGAAATAACGAAGTAATATATGACAGGTACGAAAGACAAACTTCAATTCAATCCTCAGGTTCAAGTGACCAAGGTGTCGTATGAAGGCCTTATTCAGGAAACTGATACTACCCTTTTTAACTGGTCTAAAGGGAAATCTATCTATGATGCCCATCCTTTTTTTGAGATATTACGAACAATTGAAGATGACAATTCGATTAATGAACAAGAATTAAATTTTCCTTGTATTCATATAGAAGAGGGAAACTCTGAAAGAATTTGTGATCTCACCATCAAACCAAATGGCAAGGGAATATCAATCTTTTTATATGATTATACAGACAAGTACAAGGATCTTAATCATATTGCCCAGCAAAAGAATGAATCTATTTTGTTGGCACGAGAACTAGAGCTTAAAAACAAGTATTTATTAGAGAAAGAAGAGTTCAAAAATAGTTTTATTGCCAATATTAATCATGAAATAAGAACTCCGCTAACCAGTATATTGGGTTTTGTAGAAGTTCTAGAAAAAACGCAACTAACTTTTGAACAGGAAGAACTGGCAAGAATCATCAAAAGAGAAAGTCATCATCTCAACTCACTTATCGATGATATGATTGACATTTCTAAAATAGAATCGGGTACCTTAAAGATTGTACAGGAGCGTTTCGCATTTAGAGATCTTATCAATGGGTTTGAAGAATCGTATTCAAAACTTGCCAAAGAAAAAGAAATACAATTTGAAACCAATATCGAATCTGGTGTACAAGAATATCTTATTGGCGACCGCACTCGGGTATACCAGGTATTAAATAATCTTCTTAACAATGCGTTCAAATTTACCGAAGAAGGGAAAATTACTTTTACGGTTTCAAAAAATTACCAACGCACCAATAAGTTAAGCCTTACTTTCAAAATTGAAGATACTGGAATTGGTATCCTGGAAGAAAACATCCCTCACCTCTTTGATCGTTTTACCAGGTTTGACCGTGACAAACAAATTTCTGGAACAGGTCTAGGTCTGGCCATTGTAAAAAACCTGGTAGATCTGCTTAACGGAGAAATAAAAGTAACCAGTGAGCCCGATAAGAGGACCACATTTACTATTAAATTACCCTTTAAGTTTGAGATCACAAAACCTGCGGCAGAGCGAAAAAAGAAAAAATATACCTTGCCAGATAGCAAGAAGAAATTTAGAATATTATTGGTAGAAGATGAAGAGATCACGCAGTACCTCATCATGAAAATATTGATCTCTCAAGGAACTTATTTTGTGGATATAGCCATTAATGGTGAACAGGCCATTAATTATATCGAAAAACGGAAATATGATTTGATCCTAATGGACCTTACGGTTTCAAAAATTGATGGGTTCAAGGCAACCCAAATGATTAGAAACAATTACGGTGATAAGTTTATTTCTGAAATTCCTATTATCGGTTTTTCTGGTAAAGCAGATGATACTGCCCGCGATAAATGTATACGAGCTGGAATGGATGATTTTATTGCAAAACCCTTTGAACAACAAGAACTACTTTATAAAATTGTAAAACAAATTGCAAAAAAAGCTGCCGGGTAGGCAGCTTTTTTATTTCATATCTTTAGAAGATACTTATCTATTCATATTTTTGATCTCATCGGCAAAAGTATCTCCGTCTACTTCTTTCTCGACTAACTTAAGCGCTTTATCAACCACATATTTTGCATTGTCTGCATTAAAACCTAATCCAATGCTTAGTTTTTCTAATAAAACAACCTGATCATCTCCCTTAATACTATCTGCATATACCATTCTCGCCAAATCATATAATCGCTCTAATCTTCTGTCATAATCATAAGGTGGATTAATAGGATGCGACTGATAACTTTTAAGAATTCCTTTGTAATCATTTTCAGAAATATTGAGTCTGTGGGCCAATCTGTCTAAGAAAGCTTTTTCTTCTTCTGTAATTACATTATCACTCATTGCCACTTTTACGATTGCAGCAAAATGGTCTTGATTTCGCTTCTGAAATCCACTATCAAATAAATCAGATATTGACATCATGTTCTTTTGTTTAATTTGCCGCAAATATAACTAAACTCTACTCCTTTTGAAATTTAAAATTATGGTTTTTTTGATGTCACATATACATCGGTTGTTTTATGTATATTTTACATTTGTTTCTTTACTGAAAAAGGTGTCTTTATCACAGAAAAGATTTTGGATAATTCTACTATTAAATTTACCAGCACTATTTCACCATACAATCGCTTTGTTCTGGAACTTATAATCCTTGATCAGTTTCAATGGTAATACCTATAATAGAAGATATCGAAATATAGTGTATTTGATGTACTTTATTTCCAGATTCAAGATTGGTATGCCTTGTTTCATTTCTTAACAACAGGAAATGGCTTCCTCTCTGAATAAAACGACCATTATAGGAATTATTAATGGTACTTACTATGATATCCTTGTAATTACTTTCTTTAATTAATTGCGGAATATGATCTAATACATTTTTGAGATCATCTCCTTCTCTGGCTAAAAATTTATTGCTCATAATTTTCTCATTTTTTAGTTAAATTATATTTATGATTATGACATGAATTTATGTCCAAAAATCTCTTTAAAACATTGATCTAATCTGTCCTTAAGGCTCTTGATTTCCATGTCACGAATTATTTCTTTCTTTGACAACTTTATAACATCTTCTAAAAGAATACAGCATTCTGCCAACTGTAATTCTGTTAGAAAATAGCTTCTGAAAATACACTTGCATTGATAAAAAAAATTCCCCTTTGGTTGATTTTCTCTGTATTTTTCGAGAAGACGAATAAAAACCCCTGGAGATTCTTCTGATGAATAAAAGATCTTTTTTTGAATAGTATTCATCGAATAATTTACCTCTAAAAGCCTTTTTAATTGACCCAAATAGTAATAGAGTAAAATAAAATCTCTTACTTTAAAATATATTCTTCTGTTCAACTTCATACTAGCAAAGATCATAGGCTATCCTTGCACTTTCGCCCCACTTAAGAAAGTGGTACTTTTTTATTGTTCCCAATGATATTAAAGAGCTCCTTTCGTTTTAAGCCATTTCACCATTTCTACTGGAATTTCTTTTCTTCTGACGGCCCGGATTGGTTTTGTCTTAGCTCCGTTATCCATTAGAAACTTGGCTATTTCCTTGGCATTCCTTATTGCTGAAAAAGCTAAAGCGGTATAAGGGGGATACAAACCAAATGATTTTGCTTCTATATTGGCCCCAGAATCTACCAGCAGTTTTACTGTCTCCAGTGCATCATGTCGAACGGCAAACATTAAAGGCGTCATACCGTTTACTTTATGATGTATATTTATATCCGCACCATGATCAATTAATAGTTTTACCACATCTACGGCATTCATTTGCGAAGCTTGCATTAGAGCTGTAGCTGGACCACCAGTGATTTCTTCATTATAATAATTTACATCGGCCCCTTCAGATATTAATATTTTTACTAGTTCTACATTGTTATTTTTTGAAGCCATTATAAGAGGACTATCTCCCATAAAACCAGTAGTATTGGTATCGGCTCCTTTTTTGATCAACAGATCCGCAGCTGCATCAAGATTACGACGAGAGGCATCCATTAGGGGTGTTTCTCCTTTGATGTCTTTTTTGTGGACATCTATTTGATCCAGAAGTCCAAATAATGCTTTTATTTTTTCAGTCCATTTCACATTGAAATTGTTTTGAGTGTATTAAAAATAAGAAAGATTCAAGTAGATTACGTACCCCTTTATGGAGGGGTATTTATTCCAACAACAAATAACTTCGCCCAAACTCGTAATTATCCATAAAGTTTTCCCTGAAATTTTTCCTTCTTCTTTCTACTTCGTTCGGAATATCATCACGATTTGATTTAATACATTCATAGGCATATTCAAAGTCTTTTTGTAAGGCGTAGGCAGTTATATCTTGGTTACCAAAACACTTAAGAAAATTTTCAGCTACACCACCTTCCAGCAGTCCTGCATGATAAATATAAAACCCTCTTTTCTTCACTATTTTGTAATATTTCTTAAACATACCTTGCTCCTGTATATGAAATTTGGTCAATCCCTGTTCTTTTTCATAAGTTTCTACTTCGTTGCTTAATTTATCTTTGTCCGGGTTAAAAAAAATCTGATGATCAATATTAAATTCCTCTATCATCAAAGGATCTTTTTTCCATTTCTTTATTCGTTTAAAGGCTTCTTCATCTTTTACCTGTATAATGGTTTCCATTATTTCTGTGCACGTGATATCCTGAATGTATTTTTCGAAATGCCGGAATAGCACATTAAACCCATGAAAATTTTCTTCTGTGACACTTTTCCACTGATAGACATCCGTAGTTTCGGGTTGCTTGAGTGTTGCCTTTATGTGTATTAGTAGAGAGTTCATTCGCTTTTAGCTTTCTTAAAAACCTATTTCACTGAATATTTTATCTTCTGGAGAAGCATCATTTAATTCTTCTACCAGTTTATTAAGGTCCTTTTCTAATTCATTTTTTTTGAAATACCTGAGGCTATGAATGGGCATTCCTTTTTGTTCTAAAAGATGTACAAGATCTAAATAGGCTTCAGATTCTACCCAATCCCTTATCTTTATAAAAATTGGTAATACCTCTGCTATTGTAAATAATAGATTCTGGTATTTGTAAGGATCTACTAAGCCATAAAAAAAACGTTCGAAGATCGTTACATCACCACCTGATTGTTTACAGATATACAGTAATATAGGATCTTCTAACCATTCATTAGTAAGCCACAGTCTGTCGATGCCATAACTGTGCGAAAAATCATCTTCTAACCATAGCAATTCTTTTATTTCGCCTTTAGGGTCAATTGAAAAAAAATTGGTGCAAGGTCTCCCTCCCATTCGGAACATATCTTCTACATTACCCCATAATAATTCGAAAACTACGTTTTCAGAACATCCTTTGTGCTGATCAAGAAACCACAATAACTTGCGGCTATCTTCAAATCTATCTGAAAGCTCAGAATCAGGAATAAGACACACTGCTTCTTTGAATGCAGCTATCCATTGTTTCTTCTTGGTGCTGATTTTATTTGTACCGAAATCATTCTTTTCATAAATATTCACAGTAAGTCTCCAAAATATACGAGTAAGTAAGGATGTCGATTCTTCAGATAAATCCTTTTCTAATGCTTCTTCTAATAAAGCAACCAATGTCTTTAGGTTAAAATTGCGGCCTTCGCCAATTTTTGGAGTAATTAACCCAATACATGTGGTTCCTTTTTCATGAGGTACTGTGACAGATAGACTCCATTTTGGATTAATTTCTTTCGACGATATTAATTGTGACATATTTCTTATTTTCATCGCTTTATGTATTCTTTACGTACTATTCCTTTCAATCACCATCCCCACATCGTTTCAAAAACAAGTTTTTTTGAACACCCTTTGTGTTGCTCCAAAAATCTAATCAATAGACGATTATGCGTAAAACTATCTACCGAAATCTTGAGCTGTTTACATACTTATTCCTTTTTTTTCGGATAGGTGCACGTAAGTAAAAAAGGACTATACCCTTAACCAATAGGAATAGAGAAACCATAGTTACATCTTTATCTTCCTGTTTGAAATCCTCTCCATACGAGAAATATGCCTGATTGTAATGTTCGTCTTCGATGAGAATTTTCTTTTCATTTCTCCTTTTTATCGAATTAAAAAAACCACCAAACCCTCCCCATTGAGTTTGGTGGTTACATACAAAGCCCAATATTAAAGAGCTTTTTCCAACACCTGTACAATCATTTGCTTTCGGTTTTCCACCTCGTTGGCGTTGGTAAATCGATAATCAAAAGTCAATACTCCATCCTCTAGTGTTGCCCCGGTCACGTTATAAGTATTGGTGATTACCAGTTTCTTTACTGTTTCTTTTAATGCCTCTTTTCCCATCTCATCCTGAGTAATATCTGCAAGCGCCAATGCTACCGGCTCGAAATAAATCTTTGGAAGATCATTATCATAAAATCTTGTGTAATCTGTATTATCATCGGCACTATATTTCCCCAAATTATCGAAGTTCACTTCTAGTTCGAGGTCATATCCTGCAGCATCCAGAATCTTTTTTTCTAAATCGGGATATATATTTTCCTGAAAACTTTTCATTGCACGTTTTTCTGCTAAACTCATAATTTTTGTTTTTTTAAGATTAAAAATTAATTATGATGTGAAAGTAAAACAGAATTTCAGGGGTTTCGACCCTCTTAATAAATCGGTACCTCTTTATAAATTGTAATAACCACAGTCATTCTAACTACACATAGCCTAAGATTAATCACCAATCATAATCTTGAATTGAAGGGTTTGTTGTACTCCTCTGAAATGTTCTAATCTTACGATTGTATACATCAAGTCGCCATTCGGTAGTAGCATTAAGTTCGGCCAAAAGTGCAATAGAACTACCATCTTTTTTGCTAATCCATAGTTTTTTATGATGTGTATCTATATTTTCTTGACATATCAATAACTGATTGTACAATTGTCTATGTTCAATACCATGATTGTTTTGGATTTTACTACTATGCCGATTGAATACAATTTCTTGTCGTTCTTCATTATATTCTGTCTCAAAAAGCATGTGCGTAATCAATTCTTTGTCTGTTACTCTTTCAAACAATACTTTTGATTGCTTATTGGCTACGTTATAGATTACAATATTGGATACTTTGGTCAAGTCATCCTCGTTATCCTTTCTATTTCCCATTAGTTTTTTGGCCTTTGGATGGATAGATAAATAGAAGAGATTAAATTGCCGGTCGTATTCTTCGGTATTGAAGTTTCTTTGATATTTATAATTGGATATGCTCATGGGTTTAATTTTCAAATTTTAAGATGCTGTAAAAATCAAAAATGAGTGCTAAATCATATTTTCTATTGCTCAAAAAGAAGGCCTTTTCTTTTGCTCCAATATCTGATTTGATAATATTGCTATCAGAATCAACAACGAAATAGTGGTGATACGGAAATTTTGGTGTAAAAGTCAGGATTTTAGCATCCAAAATAAGTCGTATCCTTTCTGTGACTCTTGATTCATCTCCAAACAATTTTAACTTTTCAGCTTCCGAGTTTTCCAGGAGATTTAGTTCCAACTCTTCTTTTAATTGTTTAATTTCCTGATCATCGTTTCCCATAAAAGTCACCAGGATTAATTCGCTGCTCTTAACCTCTTTAAACACGACGATGAGTTCTTCTGTTATCCTATAAACTCTGGTTGCTTTATATTCGGGTATTGATTTCCATATTTTTATTTCAGAACAATCCATATGGGTTACACCTCCCAAATTTCGCCCTGTAATATCTTTTAGAGAAATCCCTTTTTTATCTAGTAGTTTTAGTAGTTTTTCTTCTGAACTGGTAATAGGAATCTGCATAGCTTTCTGAGAACATTTTTGCCCCCCTACTGCAAAATGAATATCTTCTGTAATTATATTTTTCTGTTTCATATTATTATTTTGTTGTGCGCGGCCATGATCACAAAACCCAATCAGCATCAATACCACAAAAATATTTTCGATATGCTTCATTATAATAATTATACCTCTAATATAACCCAACATTGATCAAAATTCTTCTGCAATAGATCTTGTTTTCTGATCCAGAAGTAGATTCTTCCCATTTCCTCACCTCCCCAAGCCATACCCACCTCTAAGTCTGAGTCTATTTGTAAAAGCAATATCCACTCTTCTTTATCGCCTATTGGTTTTGGAAGATCATATCCACTATCTCCCAACGCATAATAATCCATACCATTCGCCGTAATACTGCAGATAGCTGCCATATCTGTATTGACTATTTTTCTATCTGGGAATCCCAGCATTCGATAACGTGGTTTTTGATTAATTTGTTCAAAATAGAATTGTTCATATTTCCATAGGTCATCAAAATCCAAGTGCAAAGACCTTACGAATTCTGATTCATAAGGCGGCATGGTGTATTCTGAATAAGCATCAATTTGAAACTCATGAAATATCAATTTTTCAAATACGCTTTCCGCTTCATTATTTCGTACTACCAGATCTTTTGGATAAGAAATTTTTGTTGTTTTTGAAGGTACTATTAAATGATAAATAACTCTCCATCCAGACTGATGTTCATTTTCATATCCAGATGGTTGGTAAAAGGCATCATAAAAAAAATACAAGATGCCTTGATTTGGTAATACCCCTAGCTCATCAAGATGCTTAATATCTTCGACATGTATTTGAGCTATAAAAGAAAGATGTTCCCCTTCTTTATTCATTGGCCATTCGAATCCTGAAATACTATTGGGCGTTCCCCCCATCTTGGAAAAGCTTTTTTTGACGTTACTGATTTTGGGTTTTAGCTTAATTGATTGTTTAAGACTTGGTGCTATTTTTTTCCATATTTCTTCTAATCCGGCAATTTGTAATTGATCTTGTAAAAACATCCTAATTCTTTGTATTTCATAAAATTAGATGATACACCCTTCATTTTCGTACCGTTCGATTAAGTGGCACCTATTATTAGAATTAGGAATACATGATTCTTACCATAGGAAGATAAAAATTAAAAAAATATCTTATCTCTTATACTTCTTCAGAAAGTTTCTCTTGAGTATTTTTTTGGCGATATTTAGAAGGTGACAAGCCCGTAGCTTTTTTAAAGGCTCGATTAAAAGCGGTCTTGCTATTAAAACCTGCGTCAAAAGCAATGCCTAATAGGGTAAGATTAGAGGTCTTGGGATCTGCCATAAACTGCTTTACCGCTTCTACTCTATAAATATTAATAAAGTCATAAAAATTCTTTCCTAGTGCTTCATTAAGCACTTCAGAAAGATGGTAGGACACCATTGACAATTCTTCGGCCAATTTTCCTAGGGTCAATTCACTATCCAGATAGGGTTTTTCAGTTTCCATATAATCCAGAATTTGCTGCATATATTCTTCCCTTTCCTTATTTGACAACGTAGAAGTACGATATTTTTTATCTTTTTGTACCGAATCGTTTGTTTTTTCGTGCTTATTCTTAATTTCTTCAGATAACATTTCGATTCTTTTCTTCAGATCCAAATTCGTCTGTCCTAAAATGTTATTTTCCCACTCCACTAGTTTCTTTTCTGAAGCTAGTCTTTGTTTTCTGAAATATAGGAATCCCCCTAAAAATAGTAATACTAAAGACACAATAACGCCGATAATAGTTACTATTTTCTTTTGCGTGGTAGTCTTTTTAAGTTCACTATCTTTTGCCATGACCTCTTCTTCCTTCTTTCCTAACTCGTATTCTGAAAGACCTTTTGTCGTTTTAAGGAGATTCTTACCTACGGTATCTTTAATAAGACTATGTTGTTCCTTGATTCTTAAAGCCTTTTCAAACTCTCCCTGTTCTTCGTAAATCTCTGATAAAAGTAAACTTGCTTGAGACACCAGGTTATTGGCTCCAATACTGGTGGCTTGTTCCATTCCTTCTTGAAGGTAATCTATAGCCTTTTGAAACTCCTCCTTGATTTTATAAAACTGCCCCAAAGCAATTTTAATTTGAGATTGAGCCCCAAGATTACCCGTTTCTTTACTTAATTGCAATGCTTTTAGAAAATGATCTTCTCCCTTTTCAAATTCGTTTTTCTGCATATAGCTATCTGCCATATTGATATACAAACTGATCATCTGGTTTTTATAAGAAAGTTCTTTGGCTTTCTCCAGTGCCTTGTTATAATATAATAATGCATTATCAAGGTCGCCCTGTCGAGAATATAGAATCCCCAGATTATTATTGATCATTAGTATACTGTTTTCGCTTTTGGTAATCTTGGATAATTCAAGCGCCTCAAGTAGATACTTTTCACCCTCCTTATAGTTTTCAATATTAAGATAAAGGTTTCCTATGTTCATTAGACCTTCTGCTCTTCCTTGAGTGTGGTTAGTTTGTTCCATTATCTTTAAACCCGAAAGAAAATGCTGCAACCCTATTTGAAATTCTCCTTTTTTACAATGATAAACACCTTTATAATTATAAATAAACCCTTTTTCTTGTTCAAAATTTAGTTTTTCTGCTAAAGCCAATGCATCATCTGCATGCTGCAACATTTTAGAGGGATCCAAATCCATATAGATATGAGCCAGATCCATATGATATTGAAGTTTTAAGGTATCGCTAATTGGTTTCTTAAGCAAGGTCTGCAAACTATCTGCATGTGATTGTAGAGACTGCGAGTATGCAGATCCCATGGCACACAAAAAACAAAAAAAGAAGGTAATTAGATCTTTTCTTACTGATCTAAATGCACTATTGCTTTTCAAGAAATTAGATAGAATACTAAAAGCCATACTACAATATTAGTAAAAATATAACTGGTAATTGTTCCCCTTAATGTAGAGGCACGTATACATCTAATGAAAAAAGCTACCAGTATTTAAAAAGAGAAGGAAGAATAACTCTTAATATTTTCATAAACACTTTTGAATAAAAGGGATATCCTCTAATTTTAGTTTCAAATTGAAGTCCACATATGCAACACCAAAAACACCTTTTTGACCTTTCTGAAAATGTTATTTATCTAAACGGGGCTTATATGTCTCCCCAATTAAAATCGATTACCACAGTTGGATTAAAAAGCGTGACCCGCAAGGCAAAACCCAACGAGATTTTACCTGAAGATTTCTTTAATCAAGTTGAAATATTAAAGCAACGTTTTGCTACGCTGATCGATGCTCCCGATTATAGAAACACAGTGAGCATACCTTCGGTATCCTATGGTATTGCCAATGTTGCTAATAATATCCCTATCACTAAAGGCGACGAGATTATTTTGGTTGATGAGCAGTTTCCCAGCAATGTATACATCTGGAAAGAAGTAGCTGAAAAAAAGGGGGCCACCATCACAGTAATTAAACCACCCAAATCATTCGAAAACCGAGCCGTTTTATGGAATCAGGAAATCCTGGAGGCTATCACACCAAAAACCGCTGTGGTTTCTATGTGCAATGTACACTGGGCCGATGGGACCCTTTTTGATCTAAAAGCAATTAGAGAAAAAACAAGATCGGTAAATGCGATGCTGGTAATAGACGGCACACAAAGTATTGGTGCCATGCCATTTTCGATAAAAGAGCTACAACCCGATGCCTTAGTTTGTGGCGGATATAAATGGATGTTGGGTCCCTACTCTACCGGAATGGCGTATTATAGTGATGCTTTTAATAACGGAACTCCCATCGAGCATAGTTGGATGAATCGCCATAACAGTCAGGATTTCTCTGGACTTACCCAATACGAAGAACGCTACCAGGAAAAAGCCGCGCGGTATGGGGTTGGCGAAGCCAGCAATTTTGTGCTTACCCCTATGCTTATACAAGCTATCGAACAACTTATTGAATGGACCCCAGCTGCCATACAAGCATATTGCAAAAATATCTCGATCGATGCAGTGAAAAAATTACGAGCATTAGGGTGTTTTATTGAGGATGACAATTACAGAGCGCATCACCTGATAGGTGTTTATTTTCCAGATCATCTAGATGTCAAACAATTAAAAGCTAGGCTGAAAAAAGAAAATATCATTGTTTCTTTTAGAGGAAATGCGATGCGGGTTTCTCCAAATGTCTATAATTCTGAGGCGGATTTTGAGCGTTTGGTGGCTCAATTTCAATAGAAATTCAATATGACGTTGTAAGAAATTAAGATAGCCCTTATATTTGTCCTAAAATCTTCGCTACGTGAGTATATCTTCAATCTCGCAAACTTTTTTACAATCTCTGCATTTGCAGAAATTGGAGAAAGCTATTGCCCAATCCCAAGCAAAAGTACATCTACAAGGACTATTGGGATCTTCGTTATCTTTTGCTATTTCAAATATTTTTAAATCGGTAGACAAACCGTTTCTCTGTGTTTTTAATGACAAAGAAGAGGCAGCTTATTACCTAAATGATCTAGAACAACTGTTAGGTGATAAAAATGTTCTTTTTTATCCAGGCAGTTATCGCAGGCCATACCAGATCGAAGAAACCGACAATGCTAATGTGCTCCTAAGAGCCGAGGTGTTAAACAGAATTAACTCTCGTAAAAAGCCTGCCCTGATCATTACGTACCCCGATGCATTATTCGAGAAAGTGGTTACACGTAAGGAACTTGAGAAAAACACCCTAAAAATTAGTATAAACGATACCTTATCGCTCGATTTTGTTAATGAAGTGTTGTTCGAATATCATTTTCAACGAGTGGATTTTGTAACCGAACCTGGAGAGTTTTCGGTGCGAGGTGGGATTGTCGATGTCTTCTCTTTTAGTAATGACAAACCCTATCGTATCGAGTTTTTTGGGAACGAGGTAGATAGCATCAGAACCTTTGATGTAGAAACACAACTTTCTACCGATCAAATCAAAAAGATCACGATCATTCCTAATGTCGAAAACAAGGCAATGCAAGAAACCCGAGAGAGTTTCTTAAAATATATTGCCGATAAAACAGTCGTTTTTGCCAAGGATATCGATCTACTTTCGGTACGTATTGATAAAAACTTTGAAAAGGCCAAAGAAGCTTTTGAAACTTTATCCAAAGAAATCAAACACAGTAAACCCGAAGAACTTTTTGCCACTTCAGACCTTATAAAAAAGCAATTACTGGATTTTACCCTGGTCGAAATAGGAAATCATCCAATACTTTCTGTCACATCGAGCGGAGTCGAGATGCAAACAGAAAGAAAAGCTAAAAAATCCCTCGACTCCGCTCGGGATGACAGTAATACAATTAAATTCAATACCAAACCGCAACCTTCTTTCAATAAACAATTTGATCTGCTGATTGAAAATCTAAACGAAAATCATTTAGAAGGATATAAAAACTACATATTTTGCGTAAGTGAACAGCAAGCCAAGCGTTTTCATGATATTTTTGATGATGCAGATCTTGATGTAAAACAATACGAAACGGTCGTTTTTTCGGCTTTTCAAGGGTTTATCGATCACGACCAAAAGATTGCATGTTATACCGACCACCAGATCTTTGAGCGTTACCATAAGTTTACACTTAAAAATGGGTACGCAAAGAAACAAGCCATCACCTTAAAAGAACTTACCAATCTTGAAGTAGGTGATTATGTAACGCATATTGATCATGGAATCGGAAAGTTTGGTGGCCTACAAAAAATTGATGTCGAAGGCAAACAACAAGAAGCGATTAAACTAATTTATGGTGAACGCGATGTTCTTTACTTGAGCATTCACTCGTTGCATAAAATCTCAAAATACAACGGTAAAGATGGCAAAGCTCCGCAGATCTATAAACTGGGATCCAAAGCTTGGAAAAACCTGAAGCAAAAGACCAAAAGCAGGGTCAAAGAAATTGCTTTTAACCTTATTCAGTTATACGCAAAGCGAAAGTTACAAAAAGGGTTTCAGTATGATCCCGATAGTTATTTGCAGCACGAGCTGGAAGCTTCTTTCATCTATGAAGATACGCCAGATCAAAGTACGGCTACGGCAGCAGTAAAAGCCGATATGGAAAGTGAGCGGCCTATGGATCGCTTGATTTGTGGCGATGTAGGTTTTGGTAAGACTGAAGTTGCTATTAGAGCAGCCTTCAAAGCCGTCGATAACGGAAAACAGGTTGCCATTTTGGTACCTACCACCATTCTTGCATTTCAGCATGCAAAAACGTTTCGTGAACGCTTAAAAGATTTCCCGGTAACGGTAGAGTATATAAATCGTTTCCGCACTGCGAAACAAAAAAGAGAAACATTAGAAGGTCTAGCCGCCGGAAAAGTAGATATTATTATTGGCACACACCAATTGGTCAATAAAAATGTAAAATTTAAAGATTTGGGACTGCTTGTTATTGATGAAGAACAAAAATTTGGAGTCTCGGTAAAAGACAAGCTTAAAACCATTAAAGAAAACGTTGACACTTTAACACTAACTGCTACTCCGATTCCGCGAACATTACAGTTTAGTCTCATGGCTGCGCGTGATTTATCTACAATTACAACTCCGCCACCAAATCGATATCCTATAGACACCAATGTGATACGATTTAGTGAAGAAACGATTCGCGATGCTGTGAGTTATGAAATACAACGCGGCGGACAGGTATTTTTTATTCATAACCGTATTGAAAATATCAAAGAAGTAGCCGGTATGATCCAGCGGGTAGTACCCGATGCAAAAATTGGTGTGGGACATGGCCAGATGGAAGGTAAGAAGCTAGAAAGTTTGATGCTCGCCTTTATGAAGGGTGAATTTGATGTCTTGGTTTCTACCACCATTGTAGAAAGCGGACTCGATGTACCCAATGCTAATACTATTTTTATTAATAACGCCAACAATTTTGGGGTATCCGATCTGCACCAGATGCGTGGTCGTGTAGGCCGAAGTAATAAAAAGGCCTTCTGTTACTTTATAACGCCACCCTACTCTGCTATGACCGAGGATGCTCGCAAACGCATCACGGCACTCGAGCAATTTTCAGAACTGGGTAGTGGTTTCAATATTGCCATGAAAGATCTTGAAATTAGAGGTGCAGGGGACCTTTTGGGTGGGGAACAAAGTGGATTTATTAATGAAATTGGTTTTGAAACTTATCAAAAAATCTTGAATGAAGCTATCGAAGAACTTAAAGAAAATGAGTTCAAAGAACTATACAAAGAAGAAGGAGAGAAAAAAGTATTTCTGAAGGATACTCAAATTGATACCGATTTTGAATTGTTGTTCCCCGATGATTATATCAATAATATTACCGAGCGTTTAAACCTGTATACCGAGCTTAATGGAGTAAAAGATGAAGAAGGGTTACAAGGATATGAACAACGATTGATCGACCGTTTTGGAGAATTGCCTGATCAAGCTATAGATTTGCTTAATTCGGTTCGAATCAAATGGATCGCCACCTCAATTGGATTAGAAAAAATTATACTCAAACAAAACAAGATGATCGGATATTTTATTAGCGATCAACAATCTGATTTTTATCAAAGTCCGGCTTTTACAAAAGTACTTCAATTTGTACAACAAAATCCAGGTAAATGTAAAATGAAAGAAAAGGAAACTCGAAACGGTTTACGATTATTATTAACTTTTGAAACTATTGATTCTGTAGATAAAGCGTTGAAAGTATTGCGGCCATTGCAACCCGTTATTAGTGAAGTGAAAATTTCTTAATCAAAAATGTAAGTTTTGTAAGAAAAATCTCTAGTTTTCATGAGTTAAACCCGTAATTTTATCATTTTTTTTAAAAACACTTAGTTTCATCGTTAAAAATTGTATTTTGTCGACAATATATTATTGTTTATCTACAAATAGAGTACGGTGCTATATTTATTTTTTACTTTCAATTTGAATATAACAATGAAACGAAAGAAGGCCATGACTTATAGAGAAGAATTTAGTTTTTTGAAAGGTACTTGGACACAATTAAAAAAGTTAAATCATACAGTTAATCAACTGATCGAAAACCTAAACAATGACAAACGATATGCTATAAACTACTCCAACTTAAAAACAAGATTTATTGAAGAAATAGAAAAATATAAAAACAATCCCGAATTGATTGATATAAACGAATTTTCGATGAATTATTCTTTTGGTTACCATTATTGCAATAATATTGATGATATGAGAAGTAAAGAGGCGATGTTCATTGAAGTAAAAAGGTATATCAACAATTTAGAAACAAGAAGTTGATCATAAAAAAGAAACCTGAAAATTCCTAAAAAATCTTCTTGTAGATACATAACGCCTCCCTCCGACTTGAAATAGATAACGCGCATCTCACTTACAATAAAAATACGTTTCTGAAAAAATAATTAGCTCGTCCATTAGAATAATTCTTATATTTCAAATTGAAAAATACATTTCAAGAATCCTCTGAAACCATATGTATTTGTAGATTGGCGGGTAAATGGCGGGTGAAAGACAAGTAAAAAAATTTGAGAACCTATTCCTGAAAACTAATATTGCTGTATCAAATGAAAACAAGTTCTAGTGATCACCAGAATGAAACTAAAAACTCGACAATTATGAAACAGCCAGAACTAGGTCAGAAAATTTCTGAACTCAGAAAATCAAAAGGACTCACACAAGAGGAGCTCGTAGAGCAATGTAATATAAGTGTTAGAACCATTCAAAGAATTGAAGCTGGTGAAGTAACTCCCAGAAGTTATACCGTAAAAACGATACTAACTGCACTTGACTATGACCTTGAAGAAATCAAAGCACAAGACACCAAAATAACTAAGGAATTTAAAAGACTCTTGTTACTCGAAGTAGATGATACCAAAGAAGCTAGTTTTTTAAATAAGCAACTTACTATTGCCTGGATTAGTGGGATTGTATATTTTGTTCTGGGATTTGCAGAATTTGCAGTAGAGTATTATCGATACTTTGAAGATAGAATGGTAACTAATCAACTTGTATATATTGTATTAAAAGTTACAATTCTTGCCTCAATTATTCTATTTATCAGAGGTTTTATTCTTACCGGAAAAATCTTTAAAAATTATTTACTGCGCATTACTTCCTTCATCTTTATTATTATCGGGATCTTGTTTTATATCTATGACATTCTCTCGCTGTATATAGAAGAATTTAATTATGAGATTGTAATGAGTGCCGAAGCAGTTACCTACGGTGTTATAGGAATATTATTCGGAATATCTGTATTACGTTTAAAAAATGGATTAGGAGCAGTAGCTACTGTAACAGGTGTGTTTGAAATTATTACCTATGCCTTTATGACAACTATTATTCTGGCAATTGTTGGATTCTTTTTATTAACTCCCACCATAATTTTAGAAATTATACTTCTCTATAAAGTCTCTGAAATGCTTAAAGCGAAGCGGCAGGAAATCGATTCCTGATTAATTAACATCCTTTATTAAATATGATAAAATCATTGAATAATCATTCAATGACCATACATCCTATATCTAATTGTAAGAAATAATGATATGAAAACTAAGTATTTACCCATTTTGCTAAGCATTCTATTAGGACTCTACTCATGCAGAGTAACATCACAAGAAAATACCAATATCCATCAAAATATAAAAGAACAAGTAGAATATCTTTTTCAGGATTTGGTAAAAATACGAAGAGACTTACATATGCATCCCGAATTGTCGGGAAAAGAAAAAAGAACTTCAAAAAAAATAGAAGAAGAACTCTTATCTATGGGATTAGAGGTGACAAAAAACATCGGAGGTTATGGTATTGTGGGAACCTTACATGGAGCCAAAAAAGGAAAAAAAATAGCCTGGCGTGCCGATATTGATGCGCTTGCGTCAGAGATCCCAGATGTTGTAGATTTTAAATCCAAAAATGAAGGTGTACGCCACATCTGCGGGCACGACGTTCATACCACAATTGCATTGGGTATAGCAAAAGTGTTATCAAATCACAAAGAAAACCTTAGCGGTACGGTTTATTTTATTTTTCAACCGGCAGAAGAGAATTATCAAGGCGCAAAATCAATGATAAAAGACGGGTTATTTGACATAATTAAACCAGACGAGATATATGCTCTGCATATCACAGCTTTTCCAAAAGGATTCGTTGCTACAAAGTCCAAAAATCTATTTTCTCACACCAATCGAGTAAAAGTTCTATTAAGTAATGGAAGAAGTAAGGAATCAAAAATAAATTATATTAAAAACTTAGTTTCTAGTTTTCAAAATATTGAGCCTAATAGCAAGTTTTGGGATTTAGAAAATTTGGGTGATCCACAATTAGGATTGGATAGCCCCAATACGATCTATAAAAAATATCTTACCGTTAATACTAATTTTGACATAAAAGAAGTCGATAATAAAATAGCAATAAGTACAACAGTAAATTCTAGCAATAAAAAACAACTTGATGTGTTCCTAGATTCAATAAGAAAAAAAATAAGGGAATCAGAATACGGCAACGACTTGATTTCTGTAGGATATACCTATGAAAAAGCAACGGTAATGAACAATGAGTTGTTAACCAACAAGACCATGACGAGTATCTCTACTATTTATGGTACATCAACCGTAATTCCTCTTCACGGAATAGTACCTGGAGATATTGGTGATGATTTTGCCTATTTTCAAAATAAAATACCTGGAGTTTACTTTTTCTTAGGGGGATCTAATTTTGAATCCGGGATAATATCTGATCCACATACTCCAAATTTCGCTGTTGATGAAGAAAGTATCAAGTTTGGAGTCAAGTACTTCACTTCGATGATAATAGAGAGATTAAAGACTTCTTAAAAAGAATCAAAACAACTATTACAAATAGCTGTACTTACCAGAAAACAGTGTTTTTCGTATATCGATCTGGTATTACATTCTATATCTATTCCTAAATACCGCAAAAATGAAAAAAATATGTATTTCAATTATCATAGTTACTGTTCTAGTCTTTAGTTATTTCTTTTTCGAGCCGCTTTTTAGGTATGCATCTGGTTGGTTTGTGTTACCCAATGTGCAGTCTTTGCAACCAGTAGTTGTACACCAAAAAACAAACTCAAAAAAAGCAGATAGTGTACTTAAAATAATTCATAACCGATTAAAAGCCCCAGCAGTATCCATTGCTGTTGGACAACATGGAAAAATTATATGGGCAAACGCTATTGGGTATCAAAATACCGAAGATAAAGTCCTAGCTAACCTCGATACCAAATTTAGAATTGGAAGCACCTCGAAGGCAGTAACATCTTTGGGAATTGGTGTATTGCTTAAAAGTAAACAACTTAGTATTGACAGCAAGGTCAGGGATTTAGTTCCTTATGCAAGTGATCACCTTTCTGGGTTAACCCTAAAGCAATTAGCCTCTCACACCTCTGGCATTAGAAATTACGGAATATGCTTTTGTTTTCCTATATGGGAATATTACAATAACGACGAATATCTTACAGTACAAGAAAGTGTTAGAATCTTTAACAATGATGACTTATTGTTTGATCCAGGGTCTGCTTTTAGTTATAGCAGCTACAATTATACGTTACTAAGTGCTATGCTGGAAGGGGCTTCGGGCTTGGACTTTCCTAGTCTTATGCAAAGCTTAGTATTCGAACCTTTACACATAAAAAATGTTATTCCTGAAACTGGAGAAATTATAAAAAAGACTGCCAATTTTTATGAAATTGAGGACGATAAATACAAGGAAGTTTTTGAAGTAAATAATAGTAATAAGTGGGCCGGAGGTGGTTTTTTGGCAACACCCACAGATTTGGTAAAGATCGGAAATGCCTTTTTGAATTATCAATTATTTCATAGTGAAATCACAAAGATACTTACTACTCCTGTTCGCCTTAACAACGGTAAAATTAATCAACAGAACTATGCTATGGGTTGGAGAAACCATACTTCAGATATATTTAATGATGGTCGTAACATAACGGTATGGCATCATGGTGGTATTGCCAATGGCTCTATTTCTTTATTGGCATTGTTTCCAGAGTATAATTTATCGATATCAATGCTTGCCAATAAAAATGGTTCTTCTTCTGATTTATTTGAAAACGTTTATGAAATTGCTGCATTATTTATTTCTGACCCTAACCAAGAGAAATAATATAAAAATAACCTAAACCGAGATGATGTCTCGTCTCGGTTTGAAAATTAATATAATAAATTAAAATTAGCCTATTTCAGTTTAATTTTTCGCAAAGCTCCGGTTCCTCCAAATTCAGAAATATAGAGTGCCTTGCCATATTTGTCGGCTGTAATACCGTTAGGGCCATTAAAAGAAGCTTCTTTAATCGGTCCATCTATTACGGTCGCTTCACCTGTTCCTGCAAATTCTTCGATCTCGCCATCCAGCGTAACTCTAAAAATTTTGTTTACCCCGATTCCTGTGGCAAAAACAGAATTACCAACTACCGTGATATAACCAATACCAAAACCATTGACTGCAATATCGGGTATTGTTGCAATTAAAGAAACACTCCCATTTGGATCAATAGACAAAATATCTGCAGTTGCAAAATTACCTACAATAAGATTTCCTCTACGGTCAAAATCAATCCCTACGCCTCCAGCTAATCTTGGATCGGTAGCATACACCGACACCTCGCCACTAGGTGTAATTTTATGAACAGTTGGAGTTCCAAAATTTGAAACATAAACGTTATTTTGATAATCCAAAGTCAATCCCGATGGAAAACCATTAATCGTTGCTAATACCGTTCGTGTGCCATCGGTAGTAATTTTTAGTACATCTCCTGATCCACCACCACTGCCATTTACAACATAAAAATTACCTTGGCCATCGATTGCATTTCCCAATGGACCAGTTAAATCAGACAAAAACTCTGTTAATTCGCCACTTTTAGACACCTTAAAAACTCGGGTTCCGTTTCCATTAGCGCCTACAAATTGACCAAATTCTGATACATACACATTACCACTTCGGTCAACCGAGACCGCATCATTTCCGGCAAAATCAGAAATTATAGTTTCAACCTCAGCTTCGGGATCAATTCCATCGCCATAACAAGAGGTTAATAATACAGATATCCCTAATACAGTAAAAAGGGCCAGCACTCTAAAACGGGTATTTTTAATACGTTTTTTCATTTGTATAATTTTTAAGTTTCCTCTAAAGTATTTCAGGAGCACTTAAAAATCGACCGTTTGGATACACTCGTACATGTTTCAGGCAACTTTTAACCTTTTGATATAATTGCTTGGCGTATCCTTCATCTCTAATTTAAAGGCTTTGTTGAATGTGGATTTTGAATTAAAGCCTGCTTCCATAGAAAGTGCTAGAATGGTATTACGATGATGCTCGCCATTTTCAATTTTTTTCAAGAATTCTTTAATTCTAAAGTGATTGATGTAATCATAAAAACTACTTTTTGAGATTGTATTTAGATACCATGATATATTGTGTGTCGAAGTATTCAATTTTTCAGAAAGATCTCTCAAAGTTAAGTCGGGTTTTAGAAATATTTTTTCTTCTTCAATAAGATTTTTCATCTCTTTTTCAAGGAACGTTATTTGGCTTTTGGGAAGACGTTGCTGGACACTAGTCTTTTCCTTAGTAAGAGAAACTCTAAAAAGTTCTGGTTCCTTAAGGCTATAATACCCTACAACAAATATAAATATCGAAATAAAACCCCATACAGAATTATAGTTGATGAACCGTATAGAGTAATTAAAGAAAAGCGGAAACCCATAACTGATACTCCATAGGACCAAAAAAACACCAATTGATATTTGAAAAAATTTTAAAAACGATGTTAGACTTTGTTTATAGGAAATTGTATTTTTTTCTTCTTTAATATATGTTTTTAACAGGAGAACATTTAATGTCCAATAATAAAAATTAGAAACAATTCCCAACCCTTCAATTATTGAAAAAGGCACTTTAAAAAATCGGGATGAAAGCTTTTCAGTAAATTCTTCAACCCCAAAAGATAACACATAAAATGAAAATAAAACATGCAATACCACCGGAACATAATGAACCCAGGAAAGTCTAAATTTGTTGTTTTTAGAAAATGCTAATCGCCTAATATACATATAACATAATGGCCCAATTAGAAATATGACTGCATCGATAAGAATTGTCCATTGGAACATTCTAATAGTCAAAAACCTGAAAAAAATCATTCTACCAAAAAGCATCAAAACAGAGAGCAATAAAATAACAGAGAGTAATATATTGGCGGGTTTATTTTTATTTTTAATGAATTGAATGGTGATTGCCAAAAATAGTCCTTGGCTTATTCCCAAAAAAAGAATGAAATCTATAAACTCGAATTGCATGTATGCGTTATTAGTTCGTGCAAAATTATTTAAAAGCCCCTCATTTTTTCGACCGAATGGATATAATCATACGTATTTAATCCTATCTGTGATTTTTGTATACCCAAGGTATATTACTTTTTTGGAGCAGTTCATAATGCTCTTCTGATAGCTCTTTCTGATCGTATTTTATCAAACACTCTTGTAATTGCTTTTGTGTTCTTATCCCGATAACAGCAGAACTAATTGCCTTATTTTTGAGCACATAATGTATAGCCGTTTGACACATAGATTTTTCTTCACCGGATATTTTTTGCATTGTTTTTATTGTTCTTTGAATATCAGACAAAGAGTAATTTAGGTATTCTGCAATTGGTTTCCCGGCTAATAGCCCTTTGGCAAGGGTTCCTCTTACCAATACGCCAATGTTATTTTTCTTCAATACGTCCAAACTTTCCTCTTCGGGTCTGCGATCGAGCAAGCTATATTGCATCATCACACTAGAAATATTAGATCTCTTGATATACTCTTTGATTACATTTGGGCGTATAGACGAAATCCCATAATATCGTATTTTCCCTTGCTTTTTTAAAATTTCGAAGGCTTCAATAGTTTCATCAATAGGATCATCTATAGTTCCACCATGCAGTTGATACAAATCAATGTAATCTGTTTGTAAACGACGTAGACTTTCCTCTACCGATTTCAAGATATAGGATTTACTTGGATTCCAATCCCAACCACTTTTATCTGTACGCCATTGATTACCAACTTTGGTCCCAATGACAATATCTTTTCTATAGTTTTTTAGAGCCTTGCCAACCGTAGCTTCATTTTTACCATGATCATACAGGTCTGCAGTATCAAAAAAAGTGACTCCATGATCTATCGCTTTATGCATTAATTTTTCAGAATTTGTATCCTGATAATCCAAAGACATGCAGCCAAAGGATATTTCACTTACGATTAATTCTGAATTTCCAAGCTGGCGATATTTCATCACTACCCAAGTTAAATTGAATCTAAAGATACCGCTCAGAAATGATAAAAAGCGTCCTCAAGATGTTCAATATTGGTTCCTAGTTTATTTTTTATGATCGCAACGATATCAAACCGCACTTCGGCATCGAGATCATTTTCCTCAATATAGTTATTAATGGCTTTGACCAACGATTGTATTTGTTTGGGCTTTACAAACTCCTGGGGATTACCAAATTCCGGAGTACTACGAGTCTTTACCTCGACAACCACAAGTATATCTTCAGTTTTGGCTATAATATCGATTTCTGATTTTAGATAGCGATAATTTTTCTCTAAAATATCATATCCTTTTTTAAGTAAAAAATCGATCGCCAATTGTTCTCCTTTTTTACCAAGTGCGTTATGCTCTGCCATTATTAAATGTACTTAAATATAACTTCATCATTTTTTACTTCCAAAGAAACATCAGCGCCAAAAATAAGCGCTCGATTATCTTCGATATGCCCCATCGGAAAATTAAACGCTACCGGAAAATTATAGTCCTTTACGACATCTTGAATTATTCTTTTTGCTTTTTTCCCAAAAGGAATATTGTTATCATGCATTTTGGTCATCCCACCAACAATTAATCCCTGTAAATTATCAAAATACCCATTTCGTTTTAAATTTTGGAGCATACGATCGATATGATATAAATACTCATCAAGATCTTCAATACATAAAACCTTACCCGTAGTATCCAAGGATGATTTTGATCCGCATAACGAATACAACATTGATAAGTTTCCACCAACAAGTTGTCCAGTGCAACTCCCCAAAATATTCTTTTTTGAAGCAGGGATTGTATATTCGATTTTATTTCCGAAAATAACTTCTTTTAAAGAATCCATAGACGCTTTGGTGCCTTTATGAATATCAATAGGCATTGGCGCATGTATAGTATTGATCCCAAAATTATGAATATGCGAGTGCAATACAGTTATGTCTGAGTACCCGATGATCCATTTTGGCTTCTTTTGAAAACCAGAAAAATCGATATCATCGATGATCCTAACCGTACCATATCCACCCCGTGCACACCAAATAGCTTTGATGTCATCATCATCCAACAATTGTTGGAAATCCTCTCTTCGTGCTTGATCTGATCCAGCAAACTGGTGATCATGCATCCCAATTGTTGAACCTACAACAGGTCGCAAATCCCAGGTTTCAAGGAGATTAATTGCTTCTCTAATCTCTTTAAAATCAATCCTTCGGGCAGTAGAAACGATAGCTATTTTATCTCCAGGTTTAACAAAATTGGGGGTAAACATATCTTAAATTTTCAAAATTATGATACTAATTAACAAAGACTTTCGTTATTATCTATTATATTGTGTTGAATTTGTCCCTCAACCCTACTACAAAACTTTTATGCCTATGATATCTGATACTTCATGTAATCTAGATTCTTTGGACGTCTATGTGCCTTCTCCAGAAAACCCATGGAATGTTACTAAGATAAATCATCTGTATCGCAGAATTGGTTTTGGAGCGTCCAAAACCGAGGTCTTGGCCGCCCTATCTCAAAATGATCCCTCTGCATTAGTTGATGCTCTTATCGATCAAGCTGTTGCTCTCAATACGACTCCGCCACCTCTATGGGGATTTTGGAATCGTGATCAATTTGAAGCTGCCGAAGAAGCCAACCCCGACAATGATACTGGTTTCTATCGCCGAGAAGGAAAAAATCAAATGATCAATGATTTGATTGTAAACAGAGTCAGAGAACGACTTACGCTGTTTTGGAGCAATCATTTCGTAACCGAAGACGATACCTATCGAAGCCCTGCATATCAATCTCAATATTATAACCTTCTGCAAGTACATGCATTGGGAAATTTTAGAGATTTTGTATATGATATTGGGATCTCTAATGCCATGCTAGTATATCTTAATGGTGATGAAAACATTAGAGACAGACCAAATGAGAATTATGCTAGAGAATTGTATGAACTTTTTACACTGGGTGTAGATAACGGGTATAATGAAGATGATATTCAGGAAACTGCAAAGGCCCTTACGGGATATGTAGATACTAATGATATCCCATGGGGAGATATATTGTTTAATCCTGCCCAGTTTAGTAACGAAAGTAAAACTATTTTTGGACAGTCTGGAAACTGGACCTATGATGATGTAATTAATATCCTTTTCCAGGAAAGAGCTACTCAGGTAGCCACTTTTATATGTACAAAGCTATATGCCTATTTTGTAAGTGCAAGGTGCAATGAATCCATTGTTGCGCAGATGGCACAAACGTTTATCGACAATAATTTTCAGATTGCCCCTGTACTGCGTCAACTTTTTAAAAGTGAACACTTTTTTAATATAGAAGCTATTGGTGCTATCATCAAAAGCCCTTGTGACCTAATGATTTGTTTCTATAACGAATTAGGGTTTTCTTTATCTTCTACAGATATTAATGACTATATCAGAGGAACCGTTCGCGTCTTAGGGCAGGATGTCTTAAATCCAATAGATGTTGAAGGCTGGCAAGGTGATGAAGACTGGATTAGTCCCGATTTGCTTATTGGTCGCTGGGAAAGTGCTCGTTTTTTAATTAATCGAGCATGGAGCCAAAACCAACAACAGTTTAGAGACTTTGTGGTTGGATTACCCATAGGTACTAGTGCCGAAGGAAATCTTGACCCAAGCCTAAGTGGAGCAGAAGTAGACATAGTGGTCAGAGCCCTAGTGAATTACTTTTTCCCAAGAGGAATGCAAGATCCGGTGATTTTTAATGAAATTTCAGGTGTTTTCAAGGATATTGATGCCTTTCCACCTAGTTACTATGAACCCGATGCGGTAGACCCCGCTATCTGGCGATTAGATCGTACCGAAGTATCAGAACAACTTTTTGCTTTTCTGAACTTTATTGTAGACATCCCTGAATTTCAACTAAAATAATACTGCTATGTGCCAAACAAATCACAACCCTAATATAAAATTAGATAAAAAAGGTAATTGTAATACCGACGAACATAAAACATGGAACAGAAGGTCATTTTTACAAGCCCTGGGGCTTGTAGGTGGTGGATCGATGATGTTAGCAAATACGCCGCTTTCTGTATCCAAACCCACACCGCTATCCATTGCATTAAGTCAAAGTCAATCCGTAAATGAGAATATTCTTATTCTGGTAAGGTTACAAGGTGGTAATGATGGTTTTAATACTATTATCCCCGTTTATGACTATGACGTATATGCTAATGCAAGACCATTGATACGCATACCACCTAGTGAATTTATTACGCTAGATGATGATTATGCAATGCCAAAACCAATGAATAAACTCGAAAGAGTTTGGGGTGATGGTCAAATGAAAGTTGTGCATGGTGTTGGGTATGAAAACTCATCATTATCCCATTTCAAAGGATCTGACATTTATGCCAACACCAATCTACAAGAAGATGATCGAACCGGTTTTATGGGCAGGTATTTTGGTGAAATTTATCCCGATTATTTTTTCAATCCGCCACCAAGTCCACCTTCTATCCAGATTGGAAGTATAGGAAACTTGGTGTTTAAAGGACCTGAAAGTGATTATTCATTTGCCGTTTCAGATCCTAGAAGATTGCTTCAAATTATAGAAAACGAAACCTTCTATAATCTCGATGGGGTTAATGAGGATTGTGCGTATGGTGATAAATTAAGATTTCTTAGAGAAGCTACCAATACAACTTTCGATTATGCAGACGTGATCAGTGCTGCCTATGAAAGATCAACAGACTTTGGGGGATATCTGGATGACAGTCTTGGAAGACAGTTTAGTATTATTTCAAGATTAATTAAAGGAGGCCTGGGAACCAAAGTGTATTTGGTAACGTTGGGAGGTTTTGATACCCATAACAACCAAACCCAAAGACATCAGGTACTGCTCAATTCATTTTCTGAAGCTATTAGCACTTTCTATGCTGATCTAACTGCGGCTGGTTGGGATGACAAAGTATTGTCAATGACCATGTCTGAATTTGGTAGAAGATTTAGAGAAAATGGATCTCTGGGAACCGATCATGGTACTGCGGCACCAACGATGTTTTTTGGAACCGGCCTTAACGGAAGTGGTTTTGCAGGAGAGCACCCGGATTTAAATAATCTAACTCGTGGCGGAAATGTTACAAACACCACAGACTTTAGACAGGTTTATGCCACCGTTATGAAAGATTGGTTATGTATTGATGAAGATTTGGTAGGTAGAGCGCTATTGGATACCAATGGGGGACCTTTTGAATCGTTAAATCTTGGATTTAACTGCTCAGGCACCAATCCTAATATACCAACAGATGGAGAAAGTCTAACACATATCCCAACCTATAATGATAGTCAGACCATTATTAATATCGTAAGCCCACAAACGACACATATTGATGTGGCTTTATATAATGTGGTAGGTCAAAAAGTAGCGACGTTAGCAAACGAAATGTTGATGGAAGGAGTTGACATGAGAATAAATGTAAAAGAATCTGCAAATACGAGATTAAGTACTGGACCATACGTATATCAGATTAGAACAAATAATGGCGATTATAGCAAATCAATTATAATCTCTTAGATTAGTTAATAATATAACCACTAGAAAATCCCTAAATATTTGGGTGAACTAGTGGTTATGTTTTGTAGCTGTTTTTATTACCTTTGTGCCTTTATTTTTAAGGATTATGAGCACCAAGGGAAGATATACCATTACAGCAGCATTACCATATACAAATGGGCCTATTCATATAGGTCACCTGGCAGGAGTTTACGTACCTGCCGATATTTATTCGCGCTATCTTAGAATTACTGGCAATGATGTTGCATTTATTTGTGGTAGTGATGAGCACGGTGCTGCTATACCAATGCGCGCCAAAAAAGAAGGTGTATCTCCGCAAGTAATTATCGATAAGTATCATACGATTATCAAAAAATCTTTTGAAAGTTTTGGAATTTCATTTGATAATTACTCCAGAACCTCTGCTCCTATTCATCACGAAACGGCCTCAGAGTTTTTTAAGAAACTTTATGAAGATGGTAAGTTTATTGAAGAGACTTCAGAGCAATTATATGATCCGGAAGCCGAACAGTTTCTTGCCGATCGTTTCGTAATTGGTACATGCCCAAAATGTGGAAATGAAGAAGCCTACGGGGATCAATGCGAAAACTGTGGCAGCTCTCTTAATGCTACTGATCTTATTAATCCTAAATCCACAATTTCTGGTGCAAAACCAATATTAAAGAAAACTAAACATTGGTACTTGCCTTTGGATCAATACGAAGGTTTTTTAAAAGAATGGATTCTAAAAGGACATAAAAAAGATTGGAAAACCAATGTATATGGTCAGATCAAATCATGGGTAGATGATGGATTACGTCCAAGAGCAGTAACTCGAGATCTGGACTGGGGAATTCCGGTTCCTGTAGAAGGTGCAGAAGGTAAAGTCCTATATGTATGGTTTGATGCACCTATCGGATACATTTCTTCTACCAAAGAGTGGGCAGCAAGAGAAGGAAAAGATTGGGAGCCTTATTGGAAAGATAAAGACACCAAGTTGATTCATTTTATTGGAAAAGATAATATCGTTTTTCACTGTATTATTTTCCCAAGCATGCTAAAAGCCGATGGCAGTTATGTACTACCAGAAAATGTGCCGGCCAATGAATTTTTAAATTTAGAAGGCAATAAGCTTTCTACCTCCAAAAACTGGGCAGTTTGGTTGCATGAATATTTAGAAGAGTTTCCTGACAAGCAGGATGTGCTACGTTATGTACTTACAGCCAATGCACCCGAAACCAAAGACAATGATTTTACATGGAGTGATTTTCAAGCTCGTAATAACAACGAATTGGTAGCTGTTTTTGGTAATTTTATTAACCGCGTAGTGGTGCTTACCAACAAATACTACAATGGTATTGTTCCTACTCCTGGGAACTTCTCTGAAGTTGATCAAAAAATAGTAGCCGAGCTTAAGGCCTACCCGGCAGTGATTTCAAGCTCTATCGAGCGATATAGATTTAGAGAAGCAAGCCAGGAACTAATGAATGTGGCTAGATTAGGGAATAAATACTTGGCGGACGAGGAACCTTGGAAAACCATCAAAACCGACAAAGAACGTACAAAAACGGTAATGTTTGTCGCTTTGCAAATTGCTTCTGCATTGGCTACATTATCTGAACCATTTTTACCCTTTACTAGTACTAAGTTGAAATCAATCCTCTGTCATTCCAGACTTGATCTGGAATCCACTTGGAATGAAATTGCTTCAAAAGAAGTACTACTTCCAGCAGGACACCAAATAGAAAAAGGAGAATTGTTATTTTCTAAAATTGAAGATACTGAAATTCAAAAACAACTAGATAAATTGGAAGCTACCAAAAAAGCTAACGAAGCCGAAAATAAAACCGTAGAACCGCAAAAGGACATGGCAACTTTTGAAGACTTTACCAAACTGGATATTAGAGTAGGGACAATCGTTGAAGCCGAAAAAATGCCAAAAGCCAAAAAGTTATTGGTACTTAAGGTAGATACAGGAATCAACACCAGAACGATCGTTTCAGGTATTGCAGAATACTTTACTCCCGAAGAAGTAGTAGGTAAAAAAGTAACTGTTTTGGTAAATCTTGCCCCCAGAAAACTGCGTGGTGTAGAAAGTGAGGGTATGATCCTTATGACAGAGACACCTGAAGGTAAATTGGTATTCCTTAATCCAGATGAGGAAGGGGTGAATCCTGGGGCTATAGTAAGTTAAACCCAAATGCTCAAAATAGCATACCATACCATCTACACACACCCATTGCCCGATGGGCATCGGTTCCCGATGATCAAATATGAGTTGTTACCCAAACAACTTATACATGAGGGTACCTGCATTGATGATAATTTCTTTACTCCAAATATTCCCGATATGTCCCCTATTTTGGCCGTACATACCGAAGAGTATTGTAAAAGCTTACAAGAGCTCTCTTTGGACCCCAAAGCAGCTCGAAAAATTGGGTTTCCGTTATCAAAGGAATTAGTTGACCGTGAAGTAATCATTGCAGATGGTACCATAAAAGCTTCAGAATATGCAATTGAGAATGGAATAGCAATGAATATTGCAGGAGGAACGCATCACGCCTATACCGATCGCGGTGAAGCCTTTTGCCTGCTTAATGACCAGGCCATCGGAGCTCATTATTTATTACAAAATGGCTTGGCAAAAAAGATTTTAATTATTGATCTAGATGTGCATCAAGGCAATGGCACTGCTAAGATTTTTGAAGATGATACTACTGTCTTTACCTTTTCGATGCATGGCGCAAATAATTACCCGTTCAAAAAAGAAAAATCTGATCTGGATATAGAACTCTCTAATCGTACCAATGATGAAGAGTATCTAAAAATCCTGAAGAACAACCTTCCAAAACTCATCAAAGATCAAAAACCTGATTTTATCTATTATTTGTGTGGTGTTGACATATTGACTACCGACAAACTCGGAAAATTGGGTTGTACCGTTGCCGGTTGCAAGGAACGGGATCGCTTTGTACTACAAACTTGCAAAGATCTTGATATCCCGGTGATGTGCTCTATGGGTGGTGGCTATTCTCCGGACATCAAAATTATTGTAGATGCCCATGCGAATACCTTCAGGCTGGCACAGGATATTTTCTTCTAATCATCATTAATCATTTGTAAACGGATATTTATTGTATATTCGAAATTCAAATATTTAATTAAATGCAAAAAGAATGTCCCGTATGTGGTGATAAGATTATCGGTCGTGCAGATAAAAAATTCTGCAGCGATTACTGCCGTAATGCTTATAACAATCAACTTAATAAGGATAGTAAAAACTTGGTTCGTAATATCAATAATTTGTTACGTAAAAACTACCGTATCCTTAGCGAGCTAAACCCAAAAGATAAAACCAAAACCACCAAAACAAAGTTAATCGCAAAAGGGTTTGATTTTCAGCATTTCACTAGCATTTATGTTACAAAAACAGGTAATACTTACTATTTCGTATACGATCAGGGTTATTTACCATTAGAAAATGAGTTTTATGCCCTGGTAAAAAGAAATAGTTAAAAAATACACACCAAAAATGAGTATGTTATCATTATCAGTTGCGGATTACTTGGACATGGCATTCTCACTTGTAGTCATAGGGATCGCAGGAGGCACAGTCATATGGTTTGTTTATAACAGTAAAAAAAGTACTATGCTGCGAAAGTTCAAAAAGGCATCTAAAAAAAGAATCTCATTGGTTAAAGAAAATGAATACGTCAAAATAGTGGGTAAAGCTCATGATATTGATGAACCTCTAGTATCTCCTATAGGAAAAAGAAAATGTGTTTATTACAATATTATTATTGAAGAAAATCATGGTGGTAACGGAAAAGGAAGAGCTTGGCACCCTATCCATAATGAGGAAAAAAGCACTCTTTTTAGTGTTGAGTCCTCTAGAGAAAAAGCCATAATAGACGCAAATATTGATCCCAATAGTAAAACGGTGTATCTAGTTAAGGATATACAACACAGATCGGGCACCTGGAATGAGGCCCCAGAATTTTTAGAGCAGGTTTTACAATCTCGTGGTTTAAAAAGCAAGGCGATTTTTGGACTTAATAAAACATCACGATATCAGGAAGGGGTAATTGAAATCGGGGAAGAAGTTTCAGTAATGGGTATAGGAAACTGGAAGGAGTCCGATCATAAATTTGACCGATACTCTTCCAAAAATCTATTTATATCAGGAGACAACGCAAACAAACTTTTAATTACAGACGATCCTAAAGCATCATCCAAATAAAATTATTTACCATGCCAATTCTGGCCTTTCATTTTTAAAGCGGCTTTCATCACATCTTTTTGACTGATTTGCCCTACGAGTTTTCCGTCTTCAATGATTGGAAAACGTCTTCTTTTGGTTTGTAAAAACTTATTGGCAGCATCAAAAATATTAACATTACCATCAATAGTTTCTACATTTTTCACCATAAATTTTTCAACTTTTGCATCATCTATCGGCATGTTGTAATAACGGCTCTCATTAAGCTGTTTGATACAATCTCCTTCAGAAATAATCCCCAACAAATGGTTGTTGTCATCTACTACCGGCCCTCCTGAAATTTTGTGTTTTACCAACGTCTCGATCACTTCCATTACCGATTGATTTGGATTAAACGTAATCAAATCTCTGGTCATGTAATCTGAAACCTTGATAGGAGTTTCGTCTTGCTTTTTGGTTTTGGAACGAGCCCCTTGAAAACTGATTATTCCCATAATATTTAGTGATTTAGTGAATCTTAAATATAGTGATTTTCAACTATTTATTCAAGCCAAGACGTCATTTTGTGCTTCAGAAAACTCATTTTTATCATGCCAGTAATGATTCTATTTGGCACCAAGTCCTTTTTAAGAATTTCTTAGCTAATTTTCATTTTAAGGTACAACCTCACAATAATTGTGGCTTATTTCTTACCTTTAGCCTAAACCAATAAATCCCTATGCGAAAGTTTCCTTCCTTACTTACGTTTCTTCTTATACTTTTCTCTTTACTCTTCACTTTTTACAGCACCAAGTCACATCGAATCAGTGATCTAGAGACTCCTGTACAAGAGTTTTCTACGATGCGGGCCCTTGAACACGTTAAAAATATTGCCAAAGAGCCACATTACTTGGGCAGCAATGCACACGAAGAAACAAAGAAATATATTGTAGACGAATTACAAAAATTAGGGTTACAGCCGCAAATTCAGGAAGGGTTTTCTGTTGGTAAAACAGGAGATTGCAATAAACCACAAAATATTCTTGCCAAAATTAAAGGTAGTAAAAGTGATACATCGCTGGTATTAATGTCTCACTACGACAGTTCGCAACATTCTTCTTATGGTGCAAGTGATGCTGGTAGTGGGGTGGCCGTCATTTTGGAAGGTCTACGAGCGTATCTTGCTACAAATAAGGTGCCCAAAAATGATATTGTCATTTGTATTACCGATGCCGAAGAACTTGAGCTAAATGGTGCCGATCTTTTTGTTGAAAAACATCCCTGGGCCAAAAATGTAGGACTTGTTCTTAATTTTGAAGCTAGAGGTAGCGGAGGAGATTCGTACATGCTGATGGAAACCAATGGTAAAAATGGCAAATTGATTCAAGAATTTGCCAATGCAGGGGTGCGATATCCTGCAACCAATTCTTTGGCTTATAGCATTTACAAAATGTTACCCAATGATACCGATCTAACGGTATTACGAGAGCAAGGCAATATAGATGGCTTTAATTTTGCCTTTATAGATGATCACTTTGATTATCATACCGCCAACGATACGTGGCAAAACTTAGATCTAACTACCCTGCAACATCAGAGCAACTATTTGATGCCTCTCCTGTCCTATTTCTCAGAAATTGATATTACTAATCTCAAATCGGATCGAGATTATATCTATTTTAATACTCCGATTTTCAAACTTATTAAATATCCCTTCAGTTGGATATTTCCTCTTTTGATCATTGCGATCATTTTGTTTATCGGACTCCTATTTTATGGAAGAACTGCTTACAGAATCAATTTTAAGGAAGTGATCAAAGGATTTGGTATTCTCTTAATCGTAATGAATTTGGCTGGATTTTTAACCTTTGGATTATGGGAGCTTCTTAAGCTCATCTATCCGCAATACAAAGAAATTCAACATGGATTTACCTATAACGGATACCTTTACATCGCTGTTTTTGTTCTCTTATCTGTAGCTGTATGTTTTAAAATATATGCACGATTCAGCAAGAAAGAAAACATACCTAGTTTGCTTGTTGCACCGCTATTTATGTGGCTAGTCATCTCGGCATTATCTGCTTTATATCTAAAAGGAGCAAGTTATTTTATCATCATTCTCTTTTTTGGATTGATTTCTCTATTCGTATTGATTCGACAAAAAAAACCGAATCCATATCTAATGGTTTTTCTAGGGTTTCCCTCACTTTTTATCTTATCCCCTTTTATTGTTTCTTTTCCGGTAGCTTTAGGGCTTAAGATTCTATTTGTTTCGGCAGTATTATCAGTATTGCTTTTTGGAGTTTTATTGCCTGTTTTTGGTTTTTATAAAAGAATGAATTTATTCGGAAACTTAGCCCTGGTATTAGCCTTGGTGTTTCTTATTTCGGCCCACGCCAAATCAGATTTTACCGAAGAAAGACAAAAACCTAACAGCCTGGTGTATATTCTGGATGCCGATCAAAATAAAGCTGTTTGGGCTTCGTATGACCATATCCTAGATTCCTGGACAAAAAATTATATTAATCCTGAAGAAAACATCGCAGAAACCTATAATAAAAATGCTTTACAAAGTAAATATGGCAAATCGTTTACCCATGCAAACAATGCACCCATAAAAAATATTCGACAACCAAAACTAGATATTAGTAAAGATACCATAATCGGAGATTTACGACATTATGATCTATGCATCGCCCCACAGAGAGATATTAATAGAATTGATTTGTATACCGAAACGATTTTTGACTTCGATACATTGTTGGTAAATGGTGAAACAGCTTCAGATTTTGATTATAGTAATGGTAAAAAGTATAATGCATATACCAAAAGATGGAAACGACATCTACTAACCTATTACGTTAATAAAAATGAACCCTTGGAGTTAAAAATGCAATTTCATAAAGACTCTTTGCCAACGTTTGTGATGTACGAATCTTCATATGATTTATTAAAAAACGAGCACTTTTCGATCCCCGAAAGAAGTAAAGACATGATGCCGAAGCCTTTCATGGTAAATGATGCGGTGGTGATCAAAAAAAGCTATATACTAAATGAATATCTAGAAAAAGTAGTGGATACAATACCTAACGAAACCATGGGGAGCGAATGAGCAAGCAAATTAGTATTCTAGGCACTGGATGGCTGGGGTTACCGCTTGCCAAAACTCTGGTTGAAGAAAATTATACGATAAAAGGATCTACAACTTCTGAGAACAAATTAAAAACCCTTTCAGAAAATGATATAATTGCCTATCAAATTGCATTGACAGAAGACGGGCCTACAGGAGATATAACCTCTTTTTTATCAGGAAGCGATATACTGATCATTAACATTCCCCCAGGACTACGAAGGAATCCTGAAATTAATTTTGTGGCTAAAATCCGAACACTTCTACCGCATATCGAAAAATCAACCGTCAAAAATGTACTTTTTGTAAGTTCTACGTCGGTTTTTGCAGATTTAGAGGGATTTCCTTTAATTTCTGATGAAACGGCACCAAATACCACTTCTAATGCCGGAAAACAGCTAATTGAAGTAGAACAATTACTCCAAAACAATACGCATTTTAAAACTACTATTCTGCGCTTTGCCGGATTGTTTGGCCCAAGCCGTCATCCTGCTAAGATGTTGTCACGACGAAGCAATATAAAAAATCCAAAAGCACCGGTAAATCTTATACATCTTGATGACTGTATTGGCGTCGTTAAGAAAATCATCGAAATACAAAGTTGGGGACACATATTTAATGCCTCGTACCCTGATCATCCAGAAAAGGCTAACTATTACCGTACTGTTTGCAAAAAAATGGGATTACCAACACCCGATTATGATTTTGAAACTGCTTCAAAGGGAAAGATTATAAATTCTCATAAAGTTCAGGAAACTTTGAAGTATATTTTTTCGAAAGGCCTTAATACGCTTTGATCAATATTTTCATTTCCGAATTATATATCTAAACCATATAAGGATCATCCAAATAAATGCAACAATACTTGTAAGTATAATGAATAACCCCACATCGGGAGCAAATCGATATACCGAACTAATACCAGCTCCTCCTATATCATTTGGAATAAATTTTAAAAGGAAGTAAACCAGTGCTAATACCAAAAAAGTACTGAAAATAAGTCGGATTAAAGTTCGCTTTTTCTCAAACCTATCAAGGAATATTTTAACGATCCAGAGTATGAATACAACCGGAAGTATCCAAAGTACGATCGATAAGATTCCTAAATAAGAAGGTGTTGTTCCTCCCTTAATGCCAAGAATATAATTGATTGGCCCATAGATTAACTCGCTAGTATTATTTATCCCATAGGGGCTGCCATCTGTATTTGCTAGTATGGTGATTCCTAAATCTTCCTGAGGAATCAAAAACATCACCGAAGCAAAACCCGGATTATTACCAACATGCCAATAAACGTCAGCTTTTAATTTTTGATTCCCGTTCTTTGATCGATACCTCCATCCCAATGTGCCTTGCGAGGATTTTTTTGCATTCGAAGGTTCGAAAATCTTGGTAAACCCAGTCTTAGAAATTAACAATGAATCTTGATTTAGCATGGATTTCAAATAATTACCCATATCCTCTACGTTAGAATAAAGCCCTCCTTGCGCGTTAATACCTGTTTTGACCTCATTATTATATTTTATAGGAATCCCGAACATATATCGATGAGGCATTGCCCATAAGGTATTATATTCGAAACCACTATTGGTCATTTTTAGTGGTTTTAAGATATTTTCGATGACGTAGTTCTCGTAGCTTTGACCAGTCACCCTCTCGATGATAAGACCTAAAATTTGATAGTTTGCATTCGAATATTGTGATGTTATACCCGGTTCAAATTTTAAAGAAACATTTTCGTAGTCGGTTACTGCAGATTCCAAGGCTTCATTTTGGCTATAATTATTAACCTGCGATCTATTTCCCTGCACCGTTGTGAATCCACTAGTATGATTTGCTAAATGAAATAGAGTTATTTTGTTGGATAAGTTTTTGTTTTTGGTTCTAAAATTAGGAAGGTAGTCAATAACATAATCATTTAAAGAGAGTTTATTTTTATCCTCAAGTTGAAGAATCGCCAGCGCCGTAAATGACTTTGTTAGAGACCCAATATTAAAAACTGTTTTTGATGATGTCTTAGCGCCATTTTTTTCGGCTTCTCCAAATCCCTTTTTATAAATTACACCATTAGAGTTTATAATAGCAACAGCGCTTCCAACAATATTGTTATCACTCATTGCTCTAGTAATTATATTTTCAATTGCAAGAGTGTCTATTTTGCTTTGTGCATCAGTAGAAAAACTATTTGCAATCCCAATTAAGATAAATACAAGAATTAGTCTTTGCTTAAATTTATGATTTAAACTCTTTTTCATTATCTCTATTTTGAATAACAATAATCAATAAAGAAATATTACTTATAAATCGGAATATTTCTTTATTAGATGGTTGCTCTTCTAAACTACTTAAAAAAAATTAATGTAGAAAAGGGGAAACACCCAATTATTAATAGGTAAATAACCCTATTGAAAAAGCTTCAGCTATTACATTAATATATTGATTTTCTTTACTTCAATTATTGGTTTTGAAGCTCATTCCAAAGGAAAGATTATTGATTCTCATAAAATCAAAAAAAAAGAACTGAGCTACAGATTTAAAACCGATCTTACTTCTTTATGATTAATGTATCTAACTCTAATCTTCTAATAAGCTCATTGATCAAATCTTTTTCTTTATAGGGATTTGGGAGTGTAAAGCGTTCACCGAACTTAAATCTATGAAATCGTTCTAAATAAAAAGAAAAACTACCAGGTTCAATATCTCCATTTTTGTAGGCATTGTATAAATAAGTGAAGTATTTTGTTCTTGTTTCTATATCGCCTGTATGATGAATCACAAGACAGGGAGTGCCTGCAGCCTTCTCGCCATGTTCTTTGATGGTAGGATGCCCAAATTTTTCTAAATATAATTCGATTTTTTGCAGATTAAGCATATTGCTTTTATAGGCTTCCCTAGCATATTTCTTCAATTCTTCACTATCATACCCATATTTCACCTCTATACTATCACCCTTTTTTCTAACTTCTTGATCCAGGTCATAAATGGCTTCAAGGAAATGCCGTTTTTCTTCATCTGTAGATAAAGAAGCTACTTCTTCGTTTAAACTAAGAGCTTTTTCTCCGTTCTTGCAGCAAATAATACTCCCTATAAAAATAAGAATTGTAATACACTTAGATATTTCTCCACTCATAAGATTCATTTACTTGACCTTAAATCCTTCATCAACATCTTTAAAAACCGAAATAATAACTTGCACCGCATTTAAATAGAAAATTGGATCTATTTTATGAAAATCATCGGTATGTTTATGATAATCGGGATGATCTTCTTCTCCAAAATATAAAAACGGGATTTTAGCTTTATGAAATGGCCCATGGTCTGAAGCATATGTCCAATCCTGTTTGTCATCAGAACCGTCATGCCCTTCTAATAGCTTAATATCAATCGTATGATTAAAATCGTTTAGAATACCTTTAAGCTGTTCATTATATCGGGCACCAACAACATATAACTCATTATTGACATTTCTTCCGATCATATCCATATTGATATTAAGAATAATATCTTCTTTGTTAACCGGAGGCTCTTTTACAAAATGTTTGGCGCCCTGTAGTCCTAATTCTTCAGCATCAAAAGCCGCTAAAATTACAGAATGCTTTGGTGGATTTTTCTTAAAAAATTCAACAAAGGCAAAAAGAGCACATACTCCTGAAGCATCATCATCGGCACCGTTATATATTTTATTATCTTTTATTCCCAAATGATCATAGTGAGCACTTATTACGATATATTTCTCAGGATTGACAGTACCTTCTATTTTTCCCAGCACATTAACTCCTGGATGTGGATATTTTTTTTCCTTAATCTCAAATTCAAAGGACTGTTCGGTCACTGGAATTTCCAGTACTTTAAACTGGTCAATGATATAGTCTCTTGCCAGTATTCCTCCTTTTTCACCTGTTCGACGCCCCTCATATTTATCTGAAGATAATTCGTTTAATCGTTTCAAAAGACTGGGCTCATCAAATGACGTCTCTTTTTTGGATATATCACTTGAAGCTTTAATTATAGATTGACTTGCAGCTGATATTGAAGTAAGCAAGAACAATAAAAACAGTAAGCTTCCTATTATTTGTGAGATATTTTTGTGCATCATTTCGAAATTTTATTAAAAAAACAAAATCCAAACCTTAAAAACAAGGTTTGGATTTAATATAATTATATACTTAGAACTATCCTTTCATACTAGCTTTCATGTACTCTCTGTTCATTCGCGCAATATTTTCTAAAGAAATTCCTTTAGGACATTCGATTTCGCAGGCTCCTGTATTGGTGCAGTTACCAAATCCTTCTTCATCCATTTGATTTACCATAGCCAACACACGATTGGAGGCTTCAACCTGACCTTGCGGCAATAATGCAAATTGTGAAACTTTTGCCGACGTAAATAACATGGCAGAAGCATTTTTACAAGCTGCCACGCACGCACCACAACCAATACAAGTCGCTGCGGCAAATGCATCATCTGCTTTTTCTTTTTCGATAGGAATGGCATTTGCATCTACTGTATTTCCGGAAGTATTAACCGAAATATAGCCTCCTGCTTGCTGTATTCTATCAAATGCACTACGATCAATCATTAAATCCTTAATAACAGGAAATGCTTTTGCTCTAAACGGTTCTATAAAAATTGTATCACCATCTTTGAAACTACGCATGTGTAGTTGACAAACCGTAATCAAACGATCAGGTCCATGAGGTTGTCCGTTAATTTGTAACGAACAAGCACCACAAATACCTTCTCTACAATCGTGATCAAATACCACGGGTTCTTCGCCTTTAGTAATTAGCTCTTCATTTAACACATCCAACATCTCTAAAAAAGACATATCTTCTTCAATTCCTGAAATTGGATAGTCTACTATCTTTCCTTGTGACTGAGCATCCTTTTGACGCCATATTTTTAGTGTAAGATTCATATATTTTAGTTTTTGGTTGTCAGTTGTCAATTGTTAGTTCAAAACCAATTAGGTATCTATAAACTAACAACTATCAACCATCAACTATTTATAGCTTCGTGTTTTTAATTCAATGTTTTCAAAAATCAGGTCTTCTTTATGTAGTTGTGCATCTTTAGGCTCTCCTTTGTATTCCCAAGCAGAAACATATTTGAAGTTTTTATCATCCCGCAATGCTTCACCTTTTTGCTCACCATCTTGTTCTACAGATTCTTCTCTAAAATGTCCTCCACAAGATTCATTACGATTTAGTGCATCTTTTGCAAACAACTCCCCAAGTTCTAAGAAATCGGCAACTCTTCCTGCTTTTTCCAGTTCTGGATTCATACTATCGGCAGTTCCAGGAACTTTTACATTTTTCCAAAAATCTTCACGTAAAGCAGCAATCTCCTCAATAGCCTCTTTTAAATCCTTTTCATTACGAGACATTCCGCATTTGTTCCACATGATCTTACCTAATTTCTTGTGGTAATAATCTACAGAATGCTCTCCTGATCCACCCATTAACTTTTCAATACGATCTTTTACATCTTTTTCTGCCTGATCAAATTCTGGAGTATCTGTAGGTATTTTTCCAGTACGGATATCATGAGATAAATAATCTCCGATAGTATACGGTAATACGAAATATCCATCTGCAAGACCTTGCATTAAGGCTGATGCCCCTAATCTATTTGCTCCGTGATCAGAAAAATTCGCTTCTCCTGCGGCATAACACCCTGGTATTGTCGTTTGCAGATTATAATCTACCCAAAGACCTCCCATTGCATAATGTACGGCAGGGTAAATCATCATTGGAGTTCTGTAAGGATTCTCATCTACGATTTTCTCATACATCTGAAACAGGTTTCCGTATTTTGCTTCAACAACTTCTGCTCCTAATTTTGTAATTTCTTCCTTGGTTGGATTATCTACTCCAGAAGTATATGCTTTTTCTTGACCATAACGTTGGATCGCTGAAGCAAAATCAAGATATACTGCTTCTCCTGTTTTATTTACTCCAAAACCAGCATCACAACGCTCTTTTGCAGCTCTCGATGCAACATCACGTGGTACCAAGTTACCAAAAGCAGGGTAACGTCGCTCTAAGTAATAGTCTCTTTCTTCCTCAGATAGTTGTGTGGGTTTTAATTTACCGGCTCGTATGGCTTCGGCATCTTCTTTTCTTTTTGGCACCCAAATACGCCCGTCATTACGAAGTGACTCAGACATCAAAGTTAATTTTGATTGATGATCTCCCGAAACCGGTATACAGGTTGGATGAATTTGTGTATAACAAGGATTGGCAAAATAAGCTCCTCTCCTGTGTGCTTTCCAGGTAGCGGTTACGTTACTCCCCATAGCATAGGTGCTCAAATAAAATAAATTACCATATCCGCCTGAAGCTATGACTACTGCATGAGCAGAATGACGTTCAATCTCACCAGTAACCAAATCTCTGGCTATAATTCCTCTCGCTTTGCCATCTATCTTTACGATATCCAGCATTTCGTGACGCGTATGCGATTTAATTTTCCCTCTCTTAATTTGGCGATTCATTGCAGAATATGCACCCAACAATAGCTGTTGCCCTGTTTGTCCTTTTGCATAAAAAGTACGAGATACCAATACTCCTCCAAAAGAACGATTATCCAGTAACCCACCATATTCTCTTGCAAACGGAACCCCTTGAGCAACACATTGATCTATGATATTGGTAGAAACCTCTGCTAATCGATGCACGTTGGCTTCTCTGGATCGATAATCTCCCCCTTTAACCGTATCATAAAAAAGACGATATACAGAATCTCCATCTCCTTGATAGTTCTTTGCTGCATTGATTCCTCCTTGTGCCGCAATCGAGTGTGCACGCCGTGGAGAATCCTGATAGCAAAATGTTTTTACGTTATATCCAAGCTCGGCCAAAGTTGCCGCTGCGCTTCCTCCTGCCAATCCGGTTCCTACCACGATAATATCAATATTACGTTTGTTGGCCGGATTCACCAGGTTGATCGTGTCTTTATGTTTTGTCCACTTATCTGCCAGTGGACCTTCAGGTATTTTAGAATCTAAAATTGACATACTCGTGGTGTTTTTAATGATTATGATTTAGATGAAGCACCAAAGCAATGATGATAAATCCTAGCGGAATTACAATCGAAAAAGCTTTGGCAAATTTGGTCGCCCCTACAGAATATTTATTGTTGAATCCAACAGATTGGAATGAAGATGCAAATCCGTGCCACAGATGTAGGGCCAGAAACACAAACGAAAGTACATATAAACCAGTTCTAGTTGGGCTTACAAATTTCTCTAACAATTCGTGATAGTAGCGCGAAGTATCTTCTGGCGCAAACTCAATATATTTATGTACTATTTCAGGAACCCAAAAATCATAAAAATGTAATCCTAAGAACGCTAAGATTACCAGTCCAGAATAGATCATATTTCTAGACACCCAAGAGGAATTTGCCCCTCCTTTAAATCGTGCATACTTAACCGCTCGTGCATTTCTATTTTTGATTTCCAAAATAAATCCCATTACAAAGTGAAAAACGACTCCAAAGATTAAGATCGGTTGTAATACAAACTGCACCAAGGGATTGGTTCCCATAAAATGAGATAGTTCGTTAAATACATCTGCGCTAAAAATCGAAGTAAAATTGATGGTAAAGTGTTGTAATAAGAAGAAAACTAAGAAAAGTCCCGAAAGTGCCATGGCAACTTTTCTAGCTACTGAAGATTTTATCAATCCACCCATTATTTAAAATGTTATAATTAGTTGTGGAGCAAAAATAGGACTCAGTGTTATTTTAGCCAAGCTTTATGAAGTGTTTATTTCACTATTTATAATCAATATAAAAAAGAATTTTACTTTGTTTACTAATTAAAGCGAAATCGTTTGAAATCGATATTTAACTTTAAACAAAAAACAGCGTTGTTTTTTATAAATATCCTAATTTTAGGCCATGCAAAATATCAATTCTAAACTTCCAGGGGTCTCTACAACCATATTTACCGTTATGAGTAAAATGGCAAATCAATATCATGCAATTAATCTCTCGCAAGGCTTTCCAAATTTTGAAGCCAGCCCAGAATTGATCAATTTGGTTACACAAGCCATGAAAAAAGGGCATAATCAATATGCCCCCATGCCCGGTTTGTTGTCTTTAAGAGAGATTATTGCTGAAAAAACCAATACACTTTATGATTCTAACTATCATCCAGAAACCGAAGTAACCGTGACATCAGGTGCTACACAAGCCATTTTTACAATTATTGCAGCTTTTATAAACCCAGGTGATGAAGTAATTATTTTTAAACCTGCCTACGATTCGTATGAACCTTCGATCGAATTATTTGGAGGAACGATCGTTCCAATACAGCTTAAAACTTCAATTTTCACAGTCGATTGGAAAGAAGTTGAAGCAAAAATCACCTCAAAAACCAAAATGGTGATCATCAATACACCACACAACCCCAGCGGGTCAGTTTTATCGAAAGAAGATATGCTTCATTTAGAAAAATTGTTAAAAGACACCGATATCATTTTGCTTAGTGACGAAGTGTATGAGCATATTATTTTTGATGGTCAAGAACATCAAAGTGCAGCGCTATTCCCAGGATTGGCAGAGCGTTCTTTTATCACAGCTTCCTTCGGAAAAACATTTCATACCACTGGCTGGAAGATGGGATATTGTCTTGCTCCAAAAGAGTTAATGGCAGAATTCAAGAAAGTGCACCAGTTTAATGTGTTTTGTAGCAATCATCCCACGCAATATGCGTTGGCCGAATACCTGAAAACTCCTGAAAACTACCTTTCATTACCCAATTTTTATCAGGAAAAACGTGATTTGTTCCTATCCTTGATCAAGAATTCTCGCTTTACATTTACACCTGCGGCCGGCACCTATTTTCAGTTATTAAATTATGTTGAAATCACCAATGAAGGTGATGTGGCTTTCGCCGAAAGGTTAACTAAAGAACATAAAATAGCATCGATCCCTGTTTCAGTATTTAATTTGAATCAGCAAGATGATAAAGTACTTCGCTTTTGCTTTGCTAAGACCGATGAGACCTTAAAAAAAGCTGCAGAGGTTTTGTGTGGGATTTGATTTGATTGAATTTTATTTATTAACAGTCGATATAATTATAATTTGAAAAAATCCTGTCAATTCGAGTAATCCAGCCAAAAGGAGGATTATTTCAAAAATTGTCATTTTTATACTAAAAAAGCTATTCTCGATACATTTTTCTTCATTTTATTGCAAAAAACACTCGAATTGACGCTTTTTTAAAAATCAAATTTCAACTGGATTATTTCAAATTCCTTTTCTTCTTGTTCCTTTTTCTTTTCCTGACCGGTATTCAAATTGGACAATGAGATCCCTAATAATCGTACAGAATTTTTCATTTTGTCCTGATATAATAATTCTTTGGCTGTTTCGAGTAGGATATCGGCATCGCTTACAAAATATGGTAGGGTTTTGCTGCGTGTTTGTAGCGTGAAGTCGCTGTATTTAATTTTTAGTGTTACCGTTCTGCCGGCAACCTTGCTATTCTTCAATCGTTTTTGCAGTTCTTCGGCAATGCTTTCTAATCGCTCGAGCATATAAATTTCTGAGGATATATTCTCGCTAAAAGTACGCTCGGCAGCCAACGATTTACGTTCGCGATTTGGTTTTACTTCACTTAAATGGATTCCTCTTACGATGCGATAATAATGCCTGCCCGATTTGCCAAAATGCTGGTTAAGAAATTCTTCAGATTTTGATTTTAGATCTTTGCCAGTATAAATTCCCATAGCATACATTTTAGCTTGCGTCACCTTTCCTACTCCGTAGAATTTTTTTACATCCAGGTTCTCCAGAAACTCAATTACTTCTTCTGGGTTTACTGTTTTTTGTCCGTTGGGTTTGTTATAATCACTAGCGACTTTGGCGATAAATTTATTGATTGATATCCCTGCAGAGGCAGTGAGGCCAACCTCATCAAAAATACGTTGTCTAATCTCTTGGGCGATCAAAGTAGCACTGGGATTTCCCTTTTTATTCTCGGTTACATCTAGATAGGCTTCATCTAATGATAAAGGTTCTACCAGATCAGTATAATCAAAGAAAATCTTTCTAATTTTTGTCGAAATTTCCTTGTAACGATCAAATCTGGGGCGCACAAAAATGAGGTCAGGACACAATTTTCTGGCTTTAAAACCTGGCATAGCCGAGCGCACTCCAAAAACACGTGCTTCATAACTGGCTGCACTCACTACTCCTCGTTTAGAACCACCACCAACTGCTAATGGCTTCCCTTTTAATTCAGGATTATCCATTTGTTCTACTGATGCATAGAATGCATCCATATCTACGTGAATGATTTTTCTATGAGTTACCAATTCTTCCACAGTACAAAAATAGTGGATATTAACAGATGGCAGAACTACAAAACGATAAAAAAGAATCTAGCGATAGGCCGTAAATAATACAATAACCCCTTCGTTATTAATATCTGCAGGAAATACATTTTGTCCTGCATTGGTAACAGTACCATTAGTATAAGTAGCAGTAATGCTGAAACCATCTGCATTAAACGAAGTTACATTTCCGGTGATTATGCCTAGTGAATTACCATTTTGGTTACCATATCTTAACCCAATTGCATTGGTGCTAGAAGCATATCGAGAAATGTCATTAATAGAATTTCCACTACCTCCAACATAAATTACTTGTTGTGCAATAGTCGCACCATTTTGCCTGGCAAATCCATTCATAGTACCGTAGGAGTTACGTATTCCTTGATCATTGTTTGTGCCTCCATCACTATTGAGATCAAAGCTTTCTACATTCGCATGTGCCACAAAAGTAACCGAGGTAGGCTGAAAAGGGACTCCGGTAACATTTACTACTCCTGCTGTTGATATCTGGAAAGCACCAACATATACATTACCCGTAGTTAACATTTCTTGCCATCCTGTATCTGTGAACTCGTATACCCTATTGGTATCTGTATCATATATCAATGATCCTTCCTGTACTCCTGTGATAGCATTTCGATCGGCGGTCGTGGCAGCAGGGAGCCCCATAAGGGAGTTTGCATCAATTTGAGCAAAGACTCCTATGTAAAAACCACAAAAAAGAAACATCAATAGTATCTTACGAAAAATCAATAGGCTATTCAAATGTTTTGATGATCTCTGCATTGGTAACAATTTACGATAACTATAATCAAGTGAAATATAAAAATATATCTATTACTTATTTGTTGTAAAGCATTAAATTTAGACTCTAAAAGTAACAATATTTATACTCTATAAAAAATAACCCTCGATGAAAACAGCAATTATACTTGGAGCAACGGGATTAACTGGAGGGATTTTATTACTACAACTTATTGATGATAAACGATATGACAAGATCAAACTCTTTTTAAGGAAAAGTAGCGGTATCTCCCATCCAAAAATAGAAGAACATAGTATAGATATGTTACAACTTAGAGCTTATGCTGAAGATTTTATTGCAGACGAAGTATTTTGTTGTGTTGGGACTACCAATGCAAAAACACCCGATAAAGAATTATATCATAAAATCGATTATGGGATTCCGGTAAGTGCTGCCAGACTTAGTAAAACTAACAAGATCAATACATTTATTGTGATTTCTGCCCTCGGGGCCGATTCTGAAAGTAGGATATTCTATAACCGCACCAAAGGCGAAATGGAAAATGCCATATTGGAATTCGAACTTCCTAAAACTCATATCTTGCAACCTTCGCTGATTGGTGGAAAAAGAGAAGAGAAAAGACCGGGAGAATATTTCTTCAAGGTCCTAATGAAGATCTTTAATCCGCTACTCTTTGGACCGCTAAAAAAATACCGTACGATCTCTCCTGAAACGATCGTTTCAGCTATGATTTGGTTGGCAAACAATGAATTTGAGAAGAAACGAGTTGTTTCTGATGAGATAAAGGAGGTAGCTAACTAGTTAGATTATGAAAAAATTGATTGTATTACTCATTGCTTTAACAGTCCATTCTTGCAACATCGAAAAGAAAGACACTAAAAGACTTAATGTTTCTACTATTAAGGATTCGGTGCAGGTTAAAAAAGAAATAACCGAAATTAACAAAGAGAAAAAAACCTACGACAAGATCTTTACTGCGAAACAAGAAAAAAGCAATGATGACTTCCATCAAGAATTGTCCGTAAACTGGATCTCTGAAAATGAAATAGAATACAAATTGATTTATAGTAATCAATTGTGTGAAGGCGAATCTAGAGGTAAAGCCATAAATAAAAACCCAGGAATGGATCCAGAAATTGGCGAATATGAAGGGTATGCTTATCCATCCATTCAGTATGAAGAAAAGAAAGATGACATCCTCGTTATTATAAAAATAGCCTCGGCAAATAGGGATAAGGCAACAGCAGGTATATTTGAGGGAAAATATTCTAGTGAATGCTCACCCTATGAGTCTGTAATGCTAGAAAAGAAAAACTAGTCTTCGAGAACCTCAGACTACGAACAAAAAATTATGATAGAAATCGAACGTAAATTTCTGGTCACTTCTGAAAATTTTAAAAAGGAAGCTCAAAAAAGTACTCGAATCGTGCAAGGCTTCTTAAATACTGACCCTGAACGAACAGTTCGTATACGTATTAAAGGAGATCAAGGATTTATAACAGTAAAGGGAATTGGAAACGAATCAGGGACCTCTCGATTTGAATGGGAGAAACCTATTTCTATTAATGACGCAGAGCAGCTTCTACCACTTTGTGTACCGGGAATGATAGAAAAAATACGCTATGAAATTCAATCAGGCAGACATATTATCGAAGTTGATGAGTTTTTTGGTCAAAATCAAGGGTTAATTGTAGCCGAAATCGAGCTAAGTAAAGAAAATGAATCCTTTTTAAAACCTGATTGGCTCGGAAAAGAAGTGACTGGAGATCCAAAATATTATAACGCACAACTCAGCAAAAAACCCTTTGTTTTATGGTAAAAAAATAAGGCGAAAATGGCTTTAACTTAGGTCAGAAAAGGTTTAAACTTCATTAACAAAATTGTAACATATTTCATCGGTAAGGCAAGCAAAATAGGTTCGTCTAAGTGGACTTATTATTAACCAAAAATTGAAAATATGTTACACAAATCTAAAAAGTCCCTGTTGGGGACCATGTTACTTTTATGCCCTTTTTTTATGGTTTTGGCTCAAATCCCGGTAAACGGTTTTTACCCTGAAAAAAACACACTTACCGTTGCTCCAAGTTTCTCTTACAAAAGTTATGATCAGTTTTATCAAGGTTCTACTTTATCCGAAGGAAATCCTGCTGGTTTAGGAGAAATTTCATCCTCGATTGTATCCCTTTATGGCCAATATGCTATTCTGGATTGGTTATCTTCAACAGTAACGCTGCCATACATTCAAGTTGAAAGTAAGGACGGTATTCTTGATCCGGTACAAGAAGTAGCAGAAGTAGATGGTGTTCAAGACCTTGGCGTTTTTATGAAAGCCAGAGTTTATGAAAAAAAGTTTCAAAACGCTTCTCAAGTAACCATTGGTGGTGCAACCGGAGTCACACTTCCTGTTGGTGATTATGAAGGTGCTGGGGTTCTTTCGTTAGGAAACCAGGCTACGACTGTAAATGGATCGGCGATTGTACAATATTCACTTCCTATTAACATCTTTAGCGAGTTTCAATTAGGATATAGTTTAAGAAATAGTAATGATTTTGATATCCCCAATGCTATGCTGTATAGTGCCAAAATTGGATTCTACAATGAGTTTCTATATCTGCATGCCAAACTGGACATACAGGATTCAATGTCGGGGTTTGATATCGGAACCCCAGAGTTTGGCGATGCCGGTGGTGCCGCAGTTTTACCAGAAACAGAGGTCGATTATACCAATCTGTCTTTTGATTTTTACGTTCCGGTATATAAAAACACTTTTGGAGTTTCAGCCAGTTATGGTACTACACTTAACGGACGAAACTATAGCAAAGAATCTGGATTAGCCTTTGGATTGGTATATACCGCAAAATAGGTTATACCTTCCTTCAGTAGTAATCACCTTCAAAAGTTTTATATTTGAAGGTGATTATTTTTAAAAACCTTTCTCATGTACATTAAATCTTCATCTATCAAAATTGCATTCTTGCTCTGTTTTATACTATTCATTTCATGTAAACAAGAAACCAAGGTAAAAACTCCGGAAGTTGCCGCTCCAGTTGTTGAAGAAACGAAATCTTCAATAAAAGAAATAAAAGAAAAACTGCAAAAAGAAGGTTTCCAGATTTTTGATTACGTCGATGAAGAAACCGGCGATACTATAATCATGCAACAATATTTTATTGCCTTTTTGAAAAGAGGTCCTAACCGATCTCAAAGCAAAGAAGAAGCAGACAGTCTGCAAAAACTTCATCTCGAACATTTGGGTAACATGTACAAGGCCGGATATGCTGACATCTCAGGGCCTTTTGGCGATGATGGCGACATCAGGGGAATCACTATTTATAACACTCCCTCGCAAAAAATGGCCGACAGTCTAGCCAATATGGATCCTATGGTAAAGGCAGGAAGATTGCTCATCGAAATACATCCTTGGTGGGCAGCAAAAGGTTTTCCATTACGATAGGGAAAACTTTTTAGAAATACTTCAAGGTCCAATCGATTAATTTTTGTTTAAAACTAGAGTATGGTGGTGTCATAAACTCGATGGCGCTTGGCCATTTTTGTTTAAACATCGACCGCTCATTAGTAAATTCGATAAAACCATAATGCCCTCTTGATTTTCCTATCCCGCTGTTATTAACCCCTCCAAAAGGCAAGTGAGGATTCCCAACATGTACCGCAGACATATTGATACAAGTACCTCCAGCGCTCGTATTTTCAACAAAGTACTTGATATTTTTCTTGTTTTGACTATAGATATATAAGGCCAATGGTTTCTCTTTAGAATTGATGAGATCAACCACCTCTTCCTTATTTTTATACGTAATTATTGGAAAAATGGGGCCAAAAACTTCGTATTTCATCAAATCTGAATCTATGGGAACTTCATCAACCAGGGTGGGTTCGATATAATTTTCAGCTTCATTCATGGCACCACCATAAATCACTTTGGCTCCCTGTTGTACTGAATTATCTATATAACTTTTAAGCCTTAAAAAATGCTTAGTATTAATAATCCGAAGAAAATCGGGTGATTCGATTGCGTTTTCTCCATAATGTTTCTTGATCTGATTGATCATGCTTTGCACAAATTCTTCCTTTTTACTTTCGTGTACGATCGCATAATCAGGAGCAATACATATCTGCCCGGCATTTACAAACTTTGCCCAGGTAATTCTTGAGATCACTTTAGATATATTGGCCGTTTCATCGATAATCGTAGGTGACTTTCCGCCTAATTCGAGTGTAACACTAGATAAGTGTTTTGATGCGGCCGCCATTACGATTTTACCAATCCCAGGAGCGCCGGTGAAAAAAATATGGCTGAATTTCATATCAAGTAGTGCCGTTGCCACTTCGACACCGCCTTCTACCATGGCAATTTCTTTTTCGTCAAAAGTTTCAGTAATTATTCGTTTCATTACTTCAACGGTATGCGAATTAAATTCGGAAGGTTTCAGGATTACTGTATTGCCAGCTGCAATGGCCGAAACCAAAGGTGCAAAAAGGAGTTGCATCGGGTAATTCCATGGAGCAATGATAAGACACATCCCCTTGGGTTCATAATGAATCCAGGAGGATGAACCTATCATAGTTACCGGATTCCCAACCTGTTCGGGTTTCATCCAAGTTTTAAGATGTTTTATGGCAAATCTGATCTCTGATAGTACAGGATAAATTTCGGTAAGATCTACTTCGGCAGCAGGCTTGTGATAGTCCTTCCACATTGCTTCCCGCAACTCCTTTCGGAATTGTAAGATTACCTTCTGAAATTTCTTCAGTTTACGGATACGCTCAGAAGCCTTTGTCTTTCCCACGTCTCGGTAATGGGTTTTTTGACCGGCGTATATATCCTTAATTACTGAAATGTCCGTTTCATTATATTCGGAAATCATGATTTGTGCTAAATTTTATTTTGAATATCCGTAATTCTCGATAATTCTATTTCAGTGTCATGTTGAACTTGTTTCAGCATCTCATAAAGATATTGGTATAATAACTTGTAGGTTGAGACCCTGAAACAAGTTCAGGGTGACATATAAAACATGAATTTAAAGGAAGTTTACTATTTCATTAAGAAAACAGTGTCTGCAACTTCATGGCCACTCCCATATCTCCTTTGATCTTTATCTTACCGCCCATTACTGCCGCCATTGGGTTAAGCTCTCCCTTGATCAAGGACATAAAATCATCAAATCCTACATCCACCTGGCAGTCTGCATCTTTATCTTCGGCAGAAACGACATTGGTATCGCCTGTACCATCTATGTACAACTGCTCATCTCCAAAATTGAATTTTAGGGTATTGTTTAGGCTATCTGCTTTTGCTGCTTTTTCCTGAATTGTTTGCAGGATACTGTCTAAGTTACTCATAACATTATTTTTATTAGTATTCGAATTATTTTTCTCTGCTTGTTTATAGGAAACATCGTCAATCACCATTTTTGCAATGATTTCTCTCATAATTTCTGAAGTTCCTCCGCCTATGGTTCCGATACGGCTATCTCTAAACATTCTGGCAATTTTAAAGTCTTCAATATAACCATAACCACCAAAAGACTGAAGGCATTGTGTCATGGTTTTATCAGATAATTCTGTTGCCAATAATTTGGCCATCGAACATTCTTTTACTGCGTATTTTTCGTCATTATTCAACCTAGAACAATATAGCACAAATTGTTTACAGGATTCTATCTCCGATGCCAATTGGGCCATACGATGTCTTAAGACCTGAAATTTATTAATAGGTCGTCCAAAAGCAGATCTCTCTGACATATATTTTAAGGTATATTGCATAGCCGCTTCGCAAGCTGCATATCCCATGGTAGCCCCTACCAGTCTTTCAACCTGTAAACCTCCCATCAAATAGTAAAATCCTTGTCCTTCTTTTCCGATGATGTTTTCCTTGGGGATTTTTACACTATCAAAAGCAAGTTCTGCCGTATCTGATGCGTGCCAACCCAATTTTTTTAACTTGGTCCTGCTTACGCCTTCCCTATCAAGATCAACAATTAGTAAACTCACTCCTTCTGGACCCGCTTTGGGGTCAGTTTTAACCACACACACTACAAAATCTCCATACACCGCATTGGTGATAAACGTTTTAGAACCATTTACAATATAATGATCTCCTTCAAGTATCGCTGTGGTTCTAATATTAGCCACATCTGATCCAGCAGTTGGTTCAGAAATACCGATGCAGCTTATTTTTTCACCAGAAATAATCCCTGGCAGGTATTTTTCTTTGAGTTGTTGCGATCCATACTTCAAAATATAGGGTCCCGACATATACTGAACAACGGCTTGGGTAATCGCAAATCCTCCAGAAAATACTTTGGCAATTTCTTCACAGAAAATAACATCATAAAAGAAATCCTGATTGGCACCTCCAAACTCTTCGGGATATGAAAGTCCCAGAAACCCCATATCTCCCATTTTCTTCCAAACTGCTCTAGGGATACGTCGATCTTCTTCCCATTGATCGATATTTGGGATGACTTCTTTTAGTAAAAAAGCCCTCAAACTATCTCGAAATAGTTCATGCCCTTCGTCAAAATAATAACTATTCATTGTGTGATGTTTTTAGATTTTATATCGGTTTTCACCAATAAAATGAGATGCAATGTTTCTTCGCAGCCTAATAAGGTTGTTTACCGGAAGCTCTAATAATGTATTAATTGCTTTAACAGTCATTAAAGCTGTATCTCCTTCAGCAGCAGCAAAAATAATTTCTTTTACCGCGACCTTAATAAGGTCGGCAGACTCATTCATGAGCACCATCGAAATGGCTTCTCGAACCTCTTTGTCTTGTTCATTAGACTTAAGCGTTCTTAGAATTACTGCTTCAAGCATATATATCTGTGAAATGATATCTGAAAGACGTGATAATACTTCCTGTTCTTCCTGTATCTCTTGCTGAAACTTTTGCATTGCTCGACCACTTACTAATATAGCTGCCTTCTTACAATTGCCTAGAAAATCAAGAGCGAATTCTTTGAAGGGTTTATTACTATCCGCAGGGTTTAGATTTCCTGATTGTAACTCCTGAAAAGCTTCTATAGCGGCCTGCATTAATGGTAATTTTCCTTTCAATGCATATTTCAATATGGTGCCGGGTATTACCAGACGATTAATTTCGTTGGTCCCTTCGTAGATTCTATTACCTCTGATATTTCGGTAATGCATCGAAATTTCACTTTCACCAGAAAAGCCCATCCCACCATGTATCTGCAAGGCTTCATCCACCACATATTGTTCTACTTCGGATCCAAATACTTTGATGATTGAACATTCTGTAGCAAATTCCTGTGCTACTTGCTGCTTTGCTTTCAAAGGATCTACTCCCTCTGCAATGAACTCATCAAACAGATTATCCATATCACCGCCTAATCGATTCCATCCCGACTCCAAAGCATAGATATTGGTGGCCATCTTGGCAATTTTTTCCTGAATCGCTCCAAACGAAGCAATCGGTTTTTTGAATTGTACTCTTTGATTTGCATACTGAACTCCCAAATTAAAAGCTCGCTTCGAAATTGCTGACCCGGCTACGCCGATCATCAATCGCCCCATATTTAGAGCATTCATTGCAATCTTGAATCCCTTGTTTCTTTCGCCTAAGAGATTCTCTACGGGAACTTTTACATTTTCAAAAAACACTTGGCGGGTAGAGGATCCATGAATCCCTAATTTACTTTCTTCAACTCCTAATTGTACGCCCCATTCTTTTTCGACAACCAAGCAGGATAAATTTTCGTCATCTTCAATTTTACAGAACACCGAAAAAATATCGGCAAAACCAGCATTGGTAATCCACATTTTTTGACCATTCAGGATATAATGTTTTCCATCTTCGCTTAGGGTAGCTTTCGTTTTTCCTGAATTTGCATCAGAACCTGCTCCGGGTTCTGTTAAACAGTAGGAACATTTTAGTTTTCCAGACATAATCCCACCCAGATATTTTTCTTTTTGTGCTTGGGTGCCATAGAACATAATTGTATTGACTCCCAGCCCTCTTTGTACTCCTAAGGTTTGAGAAAAAGAAAAACTATCAGACATTACTTCGGAAGCTGCAAGATCAGTTTTTATATCACAACCCATACCGCCGATGCTTTCAGGGGCAGAAATTGCCAGAAAGCCTAATTCACCGAGTTTTTCTAGTTTTTCTGGTGCTATTTTGGTCCCTTCTTTACTATCAAAAGCCTCTCTTAGGGGTTCAATTTCTTTATTGATAAAATCACGAATGGCATCCCGAAGCATTTGATGTTCCTCGGTATAGTCCTCGGGCGTAAAAACAGCATCTGAATCACTGGTTTTGATTAAAAATTCGCCACCTTTAATTGTTGTTAGCTTTGGTTCCATAGGTTTAAGAGATAAATGATTTAAGCACTTTTGCCAAGCCCATCTTATCGAAACCTAAATGCTGAGCTCCATCTACAATGAGTGAAATTCCTGTAATATATGCTGCCATTGGGCTAGCGAGGAACGTTACAGCATTCGATACGTCTTCGACTTTACCAAAACGTTTTAAGGGAATCGCTTTTTGAGCTTCTTCAAACATATCTTGTATCTGAGGTGGATAATTATCCAATCCGCTAGATTCTATAATTCCTGGTGCTACACAATTAATTCTGATATTGAAATCGCTCCATTCCATCGCAAGTGACTTGGTCAAATTCTCTACTCCGGCTCTGGCTGCTCCAGTATGCGCCATCCCCGGGAAGCCGCGATATACTTCGGCAGTTATATTGACAATGACCCCTTGTTTTTGAGGAATAAAAAAAGCATTTGCCATTTCACGGATCATTGAAAAGGTTCCGTTAAGGTTGTTATTAATCACTGCATTCCAACCTTTGTCATTAATATATTCTGCCAAAGCCGGAAACTGGCCTCCTGCATTATTAACCAGAATATCTAGACGTTGATATTTTTCTTTGATCATATTGGCTAACGCCTGAATATCCTCCGTTTTCCGGATATCGCAGGGTTGATAGGAAAGTTCGCCATACTCACTTAATTCTTCAGCAGCGATTTTCAACTTATCCTCTTTACGAGAACATATAATCACCTTGGCGCCTAGCTGAAGGAAATCTTTTGCGATTTGAAATCCAATCCCAGATCTACCCCCGGTTACTAGTACAATCTTGTCTTTAAAAGTGTCTGATTTCAGCATAATTATGAATTTACCTTTTTTGGAATGTTAAGCATTTGTCTTGCCTCTTCAATACTAGCAATTTCACGTCCGATCATTCTTGCCAATGATGCTCCTGCATCGACTAATTCGCCATTCGATTTAGCCATTTCACCATTGGGTAAATAGAAATTATCTTCTAGCCCGACTCTAAAATTACCTCCCATCGCTGCGGCAATGGCAGAAAGTTGCCATTGTTTACGGCTAATCACTATAGATTGCCAGAAAGCGCCTTCGGGGATTTGTTTAATTTGGTGAATTAGGTTTTCGGCTGTCGCCGGAATTCCGCCCATCACCCCCATCACCAAGCTATAACATGCATTATCTGGAAGCAATCCCATTGCCCTGAGCGGCTCTGCATTTCTAATGTGCCCAGTATCAAAGCACTCCATTTCAGGACAAATATCATTTTCATTCATGGTTTTAACTACTTTGATCATATCATCAAAAGAGTTTTCAAAAACACCGTTCCATATAAATTGCTTAGCACTTTTTGAGAAAATAGCATAGTTCATACTCCCCATATTAAATGCCGCCATATCTGGTTTTGTAGCTGGTAAATGCTTCAGCCTATCTTCGATAGAAAGACCGATGGCTCCTGTGGAATAATTAATAATTACATTGGGACAATGTTTGCGAACCTCAGCCGTGATTTGCTCAAACACTTCGGTTCTCCAGCTTGGCATTCCGTTGTCCTCACGTGCATGAATATGAACAATCGAAGCCCCGGCATCAACAGCTCGTTTTGCCTCTAGCCCTAACTCTTCTGGCGTATAAGGGATATCAGGGCAATGCGATCTATTGGTAGCTGCACCGGTAAGTGCTGCCGAAAGAATCATCTTTTTAAAAGCCATATATTTTTAATTTTTTATGCTCTAGTTTATTATAGTGTTGATAAAAAAAGTAATGCATTCAATTCATTGAACGGGTTTCATCCTATCCTAAATCCTTTCCAAAGGAAAGGACTTTTAACTACCTTCCCTCTGGGAAGGGTTGGGGATGGGATGGAGTATACATTAGTTAAAATTATCAACACTATAATAAACTAGAGCCATTTTTTTGTTTTATTCTCCTGTCCAGACAGGTTTTCTTTTTTGTTTGAAAGCCATTAAGCCTTCCTGACCATCTTTAGAACCTACCGTTTTTTGCAACATCTGCATTAAATATTGATGTTTGGATGCTTGTTGGTTTATGGTATCCAATGCTTCCAAACCAAGTCTGATTGCTGTTGGAGAGTTTTCTTTGATATCATCCAACAATCCATTAATTGTTTTTTCAATTGCCTCAGAAGTAACTACATGAGTCACTAAACCGTGATTCTTAGCCTCGGTTACTTCCATATTGTATCCTCTAATGCACCAATCGACGACAATTCGTTTTGGCATCACTTCGAACAAAGCTGCCATTACCTGAAACGGGAACAATCCTCTTTTTACCTCGGGTAACCCCAGCACTACATCTTTGGCACATACCACATAATTGGCTCCTGCAAGGAAGAAAAAACCTCCGGCCAGTACATTTCCTTCAACTTTGGTAATAATGGGTTTATGGACTTTGTTGAAAAGCTCACCTATCAATATTTCTTCTTTAGATTGAGGTATTGATGACTCAAATTCTCCAACCATTCCCATAAAAGCTTTCAGATCGGCCCCTGCACAAAACACATCACCATTAGCTTCTATCACAATGGCCCAGATGTCATTGGTTTGCTTAGCAAATTGCATAGCGAATGCTATTTCCTGTACCATATGTGGGTGTATTGCATTTTTCTTCTCGGGTCTATCCAGTGTTAAGGTCATGACATGATCTTCTACCTTCAACTTAATAAAGGCGAATTTTTGATCCAGTGCATTCTTAATTAGTGTGCTATCAAAAAAATCCATGGTTATTGTTCGTTAACTTTTAATAATAAAAATCCGGCCTCGACATTATGGCCTTCTTCTACATACACTTCTTCTACCACACCATCTCGATGGGCTACCAAAATGTTCTCCATTTTCATTGACGAGATCACGATTAGCGGATCTCCTTCTTTAACCTTATCTCCTGGCGCAATATTAATTTTAACTACTTGTGACGGTATTGGGGATTCATATCCACCATTCACTATTTCTTTTTCTTTTACTGGGAAACGGTCTTGTTGGGTAAGCTTTATATTTCCAATGCTCGCAGAATGCACAAAAAAATCACTTTCAACTTGAATTATAGAATACTCTTTTTGCAATCCATTGATATCAATCCGAATACTATCCAGATCGACTTTGATGATTGATGCTTCGAGATCTTTTTCTTCAATTATAAATAAAAAATGTTTGTCATCCGATTTGTACTTAACTGTAAGTATCCGATCTGTTATGAGAAAGATTTCCTTCTGAAATTCATAAAAATTGTTTCTCCACCCCGAGGGAAGACTACGTAACGCTTTTCTTGATCGTTCTCTTTGATTCCAGGCATACAAAGTTGCCGCTACTAAAGCTTCTTCAATACTGCCATCTGTTCCATTATCTATTTCAGATAAGTTGATGTTGTTGTCAATAAAATGTGTATCATATTTTCCGTTTCTGAAATCCTTATGCTTCAGTAATGTCTTCAGAAAAGGTAAATTGGTCACAGTTCCCTGGCAGATTAAATGCTGCAGTACATATCTTAGTTTTGATTGTGCTTCATACCTATTGGCTCCTTTTACGATGATTTTGGCGATCATTGGATCGTAGAACATAGAAATCTCAGACCCAGATTCGATAGCAGATTCTACACGAAGCCCATCAACACTTGGAAATATGAATTTATGAACCGTTCCAGTTACTGGTGCAAAGTCGTTGGTTGCATCCTCGGCATACAAACGAGCTTCGATGGCATACCCATCACTTTTTATATCTTCTTGTTTGATCTGTAATGGAAGCCCTTGTGCCGATTCTATTTGCATTTGTACCAGATCCAGTCCAGTAATCTCCTCAGTGACCGGGTGCTCAACTTGAAGCCTGGTATTGACTTCGAGGAAGTAAAAATCCCTTGTTTTTTCATCAAAAATAAACTCTACAGTTCCTGCATTGTCATAATCCAATGCTTTGGCTGCCAAGAGGGCCGCATCGCCCATTTTTTTCCTTAGCTCTTCAGTTATTACAGGAGAAGGGCTTTCTTCGATCACTTTTTGATATCGTCTCTGGATCGAACATTCTCTTTCGAGCAAATGAATTACATTCCCTTGCTGATCCCCAAAAATTTGAAACTCGATATGTCTTCCGGATTCGATATATTTTTCGATTAACAATTCATCATCTCCAAACGCACTTTTTGCTTCTCGTTTGGCAGAAGTGATGGCTAATTCGATCTCTTTTTCTTCATGAACGATTCGCATTCCTTTTCCGCCACCACCCGCTGTTGCTTTTAGCAGTATCGGAAATCCAATTTTCAGAGCTTCGGCTTTTAATGTTGTACTGGATTGATCTTTTCCTCTATATCCGGGTATCACAGGAACATTGGATTGTTCCATAATTTCTTTGGCTCGAGATTTGGATCCCATAGCTTTAATGGCCTCTGGTTTGGGACCAATAAAGATGATTCCTTCATCCCTGCAACGTTGGGCAAAAGCCGCATTTTCAGACAAAAAACCATACCCCGGATGTATTGCATCAGCTCCTGTTCTCTTAGCTGCTTCAATAATTTTATCTTGATCCAAATACGATTTTGCAGGTTCAGGATCTCCAATATCAATAGCCAGATCCGCTTGTTTTACAAAAGGAGCCTTTTTCTCAGCTTCAGAATACACCGCGACACTGGTTATACCCATTTTTTTGCAGGTACGAATTACCCTGGAAACAATTTCTCCCCGATTTGCTATTAGTATGGTATTGATACTTTTTACATTCATAAATATTCTATTTAATGTCTCCAGACACCATAACTAGTTGTTCCTTTTATCTCTTGATTGTATAATACAGCCAAAGAAAAACCTATATAATTTCTCGTTTCTTTGGGGTTTATGATTCCGTCATCCCACAATTCTGAAGTAGAGTGCCATGCCGAAGATTTTGATTCTGCTTCTGCGATAAGCATGCTTTCTATCATTTTGGCTTGTTCTGCGTCATAGGGAATCCCTTTTGCCTTTGCCGAAGCTTTCTGAATGATATTCATTACCCCTGCCAACTGTTGCGACCCCATCACTCCAATTTTTGCATTGGGATACGAAAAAAGGAAATTAGGCTCATAGGATCTTCCATTCATACCATAATTACCTGCACCAAACGAAGAACCGATCATAAGCGTAATCGATGGTACTTTACTATTAGAAACTGCGTTGATAAGTTTGGCACCGTTTTTAATAATCCCACCTTCTTCATATTCTTTACCTACCATATATCCTGTCGTATTTTGTAAGAATAGCAGCGGAATGTTTTTCTGATTTGATAGTTGTATAAATTGTGCTCCTTTATTGGCAGATTCTGAAAATATAACTCCGTTATTGCCTAAAATACCCACCGGATATCCATGTATTTTGGTCCAACCACAAACCATGGTGTTTCCATATTCCGATTTAAATTCAGAAAACTCTGATCCATCCGTAATTCGCATAATGAGTTCTCGTATATCAAAAGGAGTTTTGATATCTGTTGGTACAACACCCAAGATTTCATCTGCTGAAAATAAAGGCTCTTTGATAGGTAACTCTGGAATAAGATGCGGGTTGCTCTCCGGAATAAATTCCATAATCTCCCTGGCTATTCGAATGGCATCCAATTCGTCTTCGGCAAGATAATCTGAGACACCCGAAACACGACTATGCATTTCGGCTCCGCCGAGTTCTTCGTCGGTTGCAATTTCATTAGTGGCCATTTTTACAAGTGGCGGACCGGCTAGAAATACCTTTGCTGCTTGTTTTTGAAAGATGGCATAATCAGACATTCCAGGCACATAGGCTCCGCCAGCGGTAGCATTCCCAAAAACTACGGATATGGTTGGGATCCCTAATTCTGATCTTCTGGTGATCTCTCTAAAGGCTTCTCCGCCGTAGTTAAAAATCTTGGCCTGGTCTGGAAGATTGGCACCTCCGCTTTCAACCAAATTTATAGAAGGAAGTTTACATTCTCTTGTAATCTGCCCAATACGAAAGCCTTTGAAGACCGTTGCATAGTCTACGGATCCTCCTTTACGCGTACCCACGTTCGAATTGATCATACAAAGCTTTCCATGAACCAATCCAATACCTGAAACATTAGTCCCACCCGCTCCGAAACCATTTTTATTTTGCATTCCGGCAAGCGGTAACAATTCCAGAAATGGGCTGTCTTTGTCTAGCACCAATTCGATACGTTCTCGAGCCAAAAGTTTTCCTCGGTTACGAGCTTTTTCGATTGACTTCTCTTTACCTTGAAAACGGCTTTCTTCGAGATGCTTATTCAGTTCTTCAACCAAAGTAAGCATCGCTTGTTTGTTTTCTTTAAACGTAGCGCTCGCGGTATTTATATTGCTCTGCAATGCTCTCATTTACTGTATTTCTTTAGTTTCTCTTCTTACTAAAAATTGTTCAACCTTATACGGAATGAGTCCTGATATTCGATACAAAATCCTCATTTTCCATCCGCTAATGATAAAATCTTTTCTTTTTAGGAACCCTTTCCAGATATCTTTGGCCACTTCTTCTGCGGTGGTAGTTGCCAGACCGTCAAAGGTTTTCACTTTTTCCATGCCATTGGTTTTTTTGAATGTGGTATCCCTAATAGCAGCAGGGCACACACATATTACTTTTACCTTGGATCCTTGAATTTTTAGTTCTTCATTAAGGCTTCTGCTAAAATGATTGACAAATGCCTTGGTTGCACCATACGTACCTAATTTTGGAGTAGGCTGAAACGAGCTATTAGAGCTTATATTAATGATGGTTCCTTCATTTTGATTGACCATATCTTTTAAAAAAAGACGGGTCATTTTGTATACGTTTACTAAATTCAGGCTTATCATATTCAACTCCTTCTCCAGATTGATTTCGTTTATAAACCCATAGGTACCAAAACCTGCATTGTTTATAAGTACATCAACTTCCCAGTTGTTTTCTTGCACCCAGTTATATACTTTTTGAGCAGCTTCGGGTATCGATAAATCCATAACCAGCGCTTCAACCTGGCAGTTGTTAATTTCGGTTTGTAGTTGCTTTTTGGCCGTTTCAATTTCATTTTTCAACAAAGAAACCCATAGCAAATGATATCCATTTCTGGCAAAATACCTCGAAACGGTATAACCAATTCCGCTAGAACCTCCCGTTATTAAGACTGTTTTACTCATAACCAGATGATATTTTCTTTTCTATTGTGCCACTCATGGAAGTATTTCCCATACTGATGATCTATCTCGCCACGTCTAATTTTGAGTGTGGGAGTTAACAACGCATTTTCGGTATTCCAGGTATTACGATCGATCACGATTGTCGAAACCCGCGTATAATTTGCTAGTTCTTCATTGATTGAATCGAGTGTAGTTACGAGCGAGGATTCTATTTCTTCTTTGGAAGTTGATTGTGCAACTTCCGAAAGATTAACGATTGCAATAGGTTGAGGAATTCCTAAACCAGCAATACAAACTTGCTCTATCAATACGTTTTTTTCGATATTCTCTTCTAAAGGGTTGGGCGTAATGAACTTGCCCTTACTTGTTTTAAACGCATCGGATACCCGTCCAACTATTTTCAGGAAACCATTTTCATCAAAACTTCCTTTATCTCCGCTATGAAGCCATCCATCTTTTAAAACTTTGGCCGTTAAATCAAGATCATTGTAATATCCTTTCATCATATAGGGTGATTTCATTAGGACTTCTTTGGTTTTAGGATCAATTTTTACTTCGCAACCTGGAACGGGTTTTCCCACTGAATCGCTAGGAGCATCTTTCATGGGAGTATTAGTAATTGAACCACAAACTTCGGTCATTCCATACGCTTCGATAAGGTGAATACCTAGTTTCTTGTACCATTCTTTAAGATACACAGGAGTAATTGCTGATCCCGTTGCTACCACTTTGGCATCGGCCATACCCAAACCATATCGTATCTTCTTTTTTATGATCCCTGAAAGTATTGGAACCCTAAATAAGATTTGTTGTTTTTTAAGTGATAGTTTATTTGCAACGCCCAAATAAAATTTGGTCCATATTCTAGGCACGGAAAAGAAAATGGTAGGTTGCGTATCCTGTAAGTTCTTGGCAAAAGTCTTAATACTTTCTCCAAAAGAAATAGTCCCGCCTTGCATTAAGGCAACGGCATACACACTGATCTTTTCAGCCACATGATTTAAAGGTAAATACGATAACAACTTAGGTTCAGGATAATGCGCTATTCCTATCCAATCGTATTTTTTATCGTCTTTTATAATTTGTACGGGAGTCTTATGTATATGCATTACTCCCTTTGGAGTGCCTGTAGTCCCCGAGGTGAACATAATTGTCCATAGTTCTTTGGGGTCTGGAATATATCCCTGATCCAAAGGTTCATTTTCTGCAATGAGATCGCCCCAAGATAATCCTTGGGTAATTTCAACATTCCCTTTATAATGTGGAAAGCTAATAATTTGAGTGGTATCCTTAATTTCTTCGGCATGCCCTGACCAATCTTCTAGTTTTCCAACAAAAACTACTTTAGAATCAGATTGTTCGAGTACATCACCTAATTGAGTAGCAGACAGATTATAATACAGAGGCACCGATACAAAACCACCCATCATAATGGCCAGATCGGTAAGTATCCAGTGGTAACAATTTTTAGAATAAATAGCTACATGATCTCCTTTTCTTAACCCTAATTTTTGCAGCGCATTGGTCATTTTTGAGGCTTCATTATAAGCATCAAGAAAGGTAAAAACCTTCCAATGATTTCCTTTTGGTTGTTTTAAAAAAGGGAAGTTGGGTTTTTCTTTTACCCAATGATAAAAGTATTCTGGTAGAGACTCATAGTTTGGAATACGTACACTGCTCATAACACCGTCTTAAAAAGTTAAATATGAATCCATATTCTGATCGAATTCTTCTCCCATATCTGCTAAGTAATCTTCTCCAAAGAATTTTTTAAACGAGGCCAAACCTTTTTCAGTGAGGTGCGGCAATAATAAACTCCAAATTACTTTTTCTCCATCTTCTTTGGTTTTATCTCCTCTAATCATCTGTTGGGAGGACCAAAAAAACATCATCATCCATGATGTAATTGCCAAGTTTTTGTACACGCCCGGTACGGGTTCTTCCTTCATATTTCCCAATTGAATAGAAAACGCAATAGCCGTTTCTATATCCTTAATTATTTTATCACACAGTGATTTCATTTTGGGCGCTATCAAGGGATGCTTTAGAACCTGATTATCATGAAAAATAAAGGAATACTCCTTCTGTAATCTATAGTACAGTTGTGCATCATGATGTAGGTTTTGAAAAGAAGGGATACTCTTTGCTACCATCCCATTGGTCAGCTTTTCCCATAGCTGATCGATTAATTCCTTAAGCAATACTTCCTTATCCTTAAAGTGATAGGTCATATTACCTCTACTCATATCTAGTGATTTTGCCAACTCAAATAGATTTACGGCTCCGTATCCTGATTTATTAAACACCTTAAGTGCTTGATTAAGTATTCTTTGTTTTGTTTCCACGTATTCCTTTTTAAACGAATATAGATAAATTTAATATTAATATCAATTTTTTTAGTCGTTTATGACTAAAATTAAATAACATTTAACTTTTGCCTCTAAAAATTATCTTATTGTTTTACTTCAATTATACGCTTGATCTCATTACCCATTTCGTCTAAAACAGTAATGACATGCCGACCCGGTTCAGGTAACACGGGCATTTCGTGAAATTGCTTTGTGACTCCTACAAACTTATCATCAATATACCAAAATACTTGTGATTCTGGATTTTTATGTGCAATCTTGAGGACTACTTCATTGATCTTACCATCAAAACCTTTGGGTAAATACACAGTACTATTTGCCTTTGGAAATATAAAATCCATTCTTTGCTGGATCTCTTTGGTACAATCAGTTCTATACGGAGGTAATGATTTATAATCTGCATTATTGGTTTTAAAAAAGTACTCTTGCAGTGGGGGTAGGGCAAACCAGGGTTCATGAACCATCTTAGCCACAGGTTCACAAGAAGAATTTACACGATATTTTTTGGTTGTGTCTAGATGTATTAGTTGATGAAACGGGCAAGATTTAGTTCTTGTTCCGGATAGCGGAACATACATTTGCTTTCCCTTACAATTATTCCCCGCCAAAAAACCACTTTTAGTACAAACTGTAACTTTTGCTAAATCATCATAAGGAATTGGAAACCATTTGGTATTTGGTAAAAGATTAAATAGATCAAACAATACCGGGGCAGCAGCATTTAATCCAGTTAGTTCGGCACGCCCCTCTCCATCGGCATTGCCTATCCAAACTCCAACCACATATTCTTGACTTACCCCAATTGCCCAGGCATCGCGATTACCAAAACTGGTTCCGGTTTTCCAGGCAATCTCTCGAGATGAGTCATAAAATTCCCAGGCCTCGTCTCCTTCAGGTCGATTTACCTTTTTCATAGCTTCAAAAGTCAACCAAATGCTTCCTGCTCCATACGCTTGTTTTTGTGATATTTTTTTTCCGAAATCTGCACTTTCTTCTGCCAATAGGATTGGTTCTACAAACTCATTGGTATAATATTCACTAGATGTTTCTTGATAATGATTTAGTGTTCCCGAAAAACCAGCATAGGTCTTGCAAAGGTCCCAAAGGTTGCTCTCGGCTCCACCAACTATCAAAGACAAACCATAATGATCTGCATTGTATCTTATCCCTTTAAGTTTAAATGTGTTCAGTTCGTCCCTAAATCTTTGCAAACCATATTCTTGCAGTAATCGTACTGCCGGAACATTCAGCGATCTTGCCAATGCCCGATTCGCAGGAACGGCTCCACTATAACTCTCATCAAAATTTTTGGGATTGTACCCTGCAATAACAGTGGGAATATCTGAAACCAATTGTTCTGGCAGCAGTTCTCCTTTATCCATCATTGCCGCATACAATAATGGTTTTAAGGTACTACCGGTACTTCGATTTGCCAGAATGATATCCACATCTTTTTGATGATTTTTATCGGTAGGAGTATTCCCAACATAACTTACTACTTTTCGATTTTTAACATCCAAAATTAGAACAGCCATGTTATAAACTTCGTTTTGTTTAAGGGTTTCGTAGTGTTTCTTTACTATTCGATTAACCTGCTTTTGTAGGGTGGCGCTAATGGTTGTTCGAATTCGTTGACCGTTATGTTTTTTTGCCAATCGATCTACCAAATGAGGTGCTGTTTGTGGCAAGAAATAAGGTTTTTGTGGTAAGCTTTCTTTAAGTGAAAGTTGATACGTTAATGAATCTATAACCTGATGGTTCAGAAGTGTTTGCAATAACCGATTTCTTTTTTCCAGTAATTTATTTTGATTTTTGCCGGGATAAATGAGTGAAGGAGCATTGGGCAGTACGGCCAATGTCGCACTTTCTGCCCAGGAAAGTTGGTAGGTCGGAAGTCCAAAATATCGCCATGCGGCCATGTCAATTCCCACAACATTACCTCCAAAAGGAGCATGCGAAGCATACAATTTTAAAATATCTTCTTTTGATCTGCCTATTTCTAATCGTGTGGATAAGATCAGTTCTTTAAATTTTTCGAAATAAGTTCTGCCTTTTCCCTTTCTGGATAATCTGATCACCTGTTGCGTAATGGTGCTTCCACCTCTCACAATTTTTCCTGCGCCTATATTTTCTTGCATTGCTTGGGCCATAGCAACCGGATTAAACCCAGGATGCCGATAGAATTGTTGATCCTCAAAAGCAACAATACATTTTTTAAATTTTTCGGGAACACTATCGGTTTCAGGAAATCGCCATTGTCCATCACTGGCAATCTTTGCTCCTATCAATTCGCCTGTGCTGGTTTCGATTACTGTAGCTGTTGGATCATTAAACAAACGGTTAGGTAATGAAAAAAAATACCAAATCAACAAAACTGCGATTATGACAAAGCGTTTTGGCCGTTTATTAATATAATCTTTGATTTTTTGAAGCAAAACTACGAATGATTAGATGGAACTAATTTACATTAAAATGTAACGCACACATTCAAAAAATAAATATTGAACATTATGGTAAAACACGAAATTTCCTACATGTTTTACAGTAAACTCCCAAAATTTCCTTAAATTATAAGACTCTTAAAAACAATTAACAGCTTTTTTTCTTCAATCTTGAAGAAAAAGTGGGGGCTCGAAATGTAACCATAATATAGGATTTTAATCATGTGATTTTATTACCATGAGATATAATCTATTGGTTTTCATTAAAAACTGTTGAGTGTTGAAAAAATTTACAATCTTCCTATGGGTGTGGATTACACCATTGCTTTCTTTTTCTCAAAATGAACAAGATTTTGAGAAAATTGACAGCCTGGATATGTTATTAATGACTTCTCAAAACCTGAGGGTCAAAAATAACATGTACGAAGCCTTGGAGTTTGCATTTAAAGCAACCACTTATGCCCATGAGTTAAATCATAACCATTATCTGTCCCATTCTTATTTCATGATGGGGACCATTCAGTACGAGATACTTGACTATGAAAATGCAAAGACACACTTGCTAAAGTCATTGGAATATAGCCAAAAAACCAAATCCAAAAAACTATTACCTTATATTTTACAAAGCCTGGCTAACATTTATTATGACGATAATCAGGATTTTGAAAATGCACTGATTTATTATAAAAAGGGTGTAGAATTAGGAAAGAAAATTAACCCTACCAATAATTACCAAATTGCATTACATAATCTTATTTGGACCTATATGGACCTTGATAGGTATCAAGACGCGGCACCTTATCTTAGAGAAGCCGATAGTATCGATACCGTAATTCCTGATAGCATTCAGATGGGTAAGAGCTCTCTATATCTTTTAAGAGCGCGAAATTATGCACATGCCGGCGATATTAGAAGTGCCGAAGAAAACTTTGAAAAAACGCTTAAAATACTTGATGACGAAGAAAAGTATTGGCTGAAAGGTAAAAGCTATTTCTACCAATACAGATCACAAATGTATCAAGATATCGGTGATTATTCTAAAGCCATTGCAGATCTAAAAAAACTTCGTGAAAGTGACCAAAAAGTCTTTGAAAATGCACGATTAAAAAATGAAGAAATCACAAAAATAAGATTTAAAGTAGATGAATATGAACGCAGATTAGAGGCCTCAGAAAGAGAGAAAGTATTATTGCAAAATATTCAGAAGAATAATAAAATTATCATCTATTTTTCTCTGGCAAGTCTTATATTATCTATAGGTGTAGTTTTCTTTTATTACCGGGGGTATCTATCTAAGAAAAAATCAAGCGAGATTTTAGCGTCTAAAAACCTAGAATTACGTGACGCCAAAATGCAAGCTGAAAAATTAAGTAAAATAAAATCACAATTCATCTCTACCATAAGTCACGAACTTAGAACCCCTTTGTACGGTGTAATAGGAATCTCTTCACTTTTATTAGAAAACGAGAAGAAATCCAAAAGTGATAAAGAGCTTTTAACTTCTTTAAAATTTTCTGCTGATTATTTACTTAATTTGGTCAACAAAGTTTTGAAAATTAGTAAAATCGACTCCGAAAAGACGGATCTAATTAAAACTCCGACTAGTTTACTGTCTTTATCAAAAAACATACTCCAAAGTTTTGAATATCCCTCATCTCAAAAGAAAAACGAGCTCGTATTAGAATACAATCACAACATTCCACCTCTACTAAGAATTGATCATTTACGGGTGTCAGAAATCTTAATCAATTTAATAGGAAATGCAATAAAATTTACAGAAAAAGGAAAAATTTGGCTTCGCGTTCAACTACGATCCTTAGATGCTAAAAAAGCACGTGTTAGATTTGAAGTCGAAGATACCGGTATTGGTATACCCGAAGATCAAAAAGAGCACATATTTGAAGAATTTTCACAAGTTGGCAGTGTTTATGATAATAAACAAGGAACCGGCTTAGGGTTATCGATTGTAAAAAATTTACTGCAAACAATGGATAGTAAAATTCAATTCGAAAGTAGTAAAAATGTAGGCTCCAAGTTTTATTTTGACCTTGATTTAAATATTTGCGATCAAACAACCAATATCATTCGTGATCCATCCCAATCAGAATCAATTAACCCTCTAAATTCAAAGGTTCTTCTTGCAGAGGACAATAAAATCAATCAACTAGTTACCAAAAAACTATTAAACAAAATAGGTTGTGATTGCACTATTGCAGAAAATGGATCAGAAGCCATTGAAATATTAAAAAAAGAAAAGTTTGATCTTATTTTAATGGATATAAACATGCCTGTTTTGGATGGTATGCAGGCAACTATAGAAATAAGAAAATTTGATTCCGAAATTCCTATTATTGCTCTAACAGCTTCAGAATTAAGCGAAGTCGAAGAAGACTGCAGAAAAGCTGGTATGAATGATCTAATTAACAAACCTCTGAACAAAGTGGATCTTAGAAAGGCCATTCGCCAAAACTTAATAAAAAAAGACTCCTAAGAATCTATCGATAAAAGGCTCCTAAAAGGAATACTCTTAATTTTTAATAAAATCCGAATCTAAAATTGATTCTTAATGTTGCACGGTTGGGAAAGGATCATAAAAATGGTGTAGTAATTTTTTCCATTCTTGATATTCTTCAGATTTTCTAAATCCAATTTCATGATCCTCTAGAGTTTCCCATGCTACAAGAAGTAAATATTTATTTTCTTCCTCCATACATTTAAGAACATCATGGCAGATATATCCTTTCATAGAAACAATTATCTTTTGTGCTTCGTTAAATACTTTTTCAAAATTCTTCGATTCCCCTGGTTTTATATTTAGGAGCTTGTTCTAGGATCATTATAAATACTAACTTTTAATAAAAAACACCTCCCTAACCCTCCTCAAGGAGGGAATCCGATAACTATACACTCTAAACTAACTACTAACCACTAAAGAGACTACCCACTACTTCACCACCTCAACCCATTTTCCTTGTGTACGTACCAAATAAGCATTATCATACATGGCTTCACACTGTATTCCGGGTAAATAATATCTGCCCAAATAAGAAGCATTTAGTAAAATAGTCATTGTTTTACTTTCATTAGGTTTCAAATCAAAATAGAAATTCACTCGATCGTCCCGAATATCAGTATGTGTTACTTTATTGGCTCTAAACGACCCAAAATCTGTAAATCTTGTATTGACCACCTCCCATCCTGATGGGAAAATCTCACTAAGAGCAATATCTTTTACCTTGGTATCGGTAGCATTTGTAATGGTTACTTCGGCCACAAAATCGGTGCCTTGAGAGAGTTGACCCGGATTGATAATTTTACCATCCCTATTTTTATAATCTACAATGGCTTTAAAATTGCTTCGGATCACTTTCTCCTGTCCAACAGGAAGTATTCCACTTGTAGCCAGTTGTACAAAAATGGTGTTATCCTTATTATTTTTCAGAACAAGTTTGTTGCTTTTCTGAATCGTCAATTCACCTGAAGTCGCCAGCGTTTTATTAGTATTTGAGGTTGCCGATTTGCCATTCAAGGTATAATTTACTTCGACTCCTTTTCCACCTACATAGGAAGCATATTTTGCCATAGCCATCAATGCATATGAAGTAGTTTGTGTGCTCATCCATCTTTTGGATGACAATTCTTTGGCCAGATCCACCGCTAATTGCTGTGCTTTGGCTTTTTGATCCAAGGTGACCAGCGTTTCTAACGCCATCGCTCGATTACGATTAGGAGAACCATAGGTATAATAATAGTTTCGCTGTTGTGTAAAGTTAATAGTAGCCGAATTCATTAGTTTTTCAGCCGCATTTTTTTGACCGATTAATCCATATGCTGCCGCTAATCTAAATTTGGCATCGTTGGATAAGTTTGACGTCTCTCTTAATCGGTTCATCGATGCCATATCCGGGCTTTCGGCCAATGCCAACGTATACAGACGATAGGCTTGGGCCAGATCATTACCGCCACTTCTCCAACGCTTGGCTTGTTGCTGCTGGTAATTAATCCAATTGCTTTTAAAACCGATTGGTAATGCATATCCTTTTTTATTGGCTTCGAGCAAGAAATGACCTGCGTAGGTCGTTCCCCAATCATTAGGATTGCTGTATCCCGGCCAGTATGACATTCCGCCAGTAGGTTGAATGTAACGTTTCAATTTATAAATAGCCGCCTCAACATTTCGTTGAATTTTATTTTGCTGCTCTGATGATAAATTGAAGATATCGGCCAAATATAATTGCGGGAAAGCCGCCGATGTGGTTTGCTCTACACAACCATGAGGAAACCGAATCAAATACTTCAGTCTGCTTTCAAAATTCATAGGAGGCAATGATGACATCTCGATAGTAGCACTATTACTTCCATCAATACCAAAAGCTGCAAAGTCAACTTCTTGTTGGCTGTTGGGCTCCAAAATGATCGAAGTCACCTCAGTTGTCATCGGATTGGGATTGATGATATCTATCGAAACTTTGTACGATGCTTTTTCTCCGCCACCACTGGCAACCACTTCAATATCTGTAATTGAAGCTCCTTCTAGAACTTCTATATCAAAATAAGCCATTTTTTCATCAGGTTGCGAAAACGAAAGACTCTTTTGGGTTTCCCCTAGTACCGTAAACCCTTTGTTCGGTTTTAGGGTAACATTTACATTCTTTACTTTATTTTCCATTGCAAAAACAGTGACCGGAATGGTTACTTTTTCACCAGGAGTTATTTTACGAGGAATTGAGGTAATCACCATTAATGGTTTGCGCACCGGGGTGGTTTTATCTGCGCTTCCATAGGCAGCATTATTAGCATCTGAAGCAACAATCATTGTTCTTACTGACCCCACATATTTTGGAATTTTGATCTGGTGCGATCGAGTTTCTCCTTGTTTTAATTCAAACGGCCCTTGATATACTACCATGGGTTTAAAACGGTTGGCTTTTTTGGATTTGCTTCCACCAGCTTCAGCATCACCACCAATACTAAATACCTGGTTGATACTTCCGCCGTAGGCGCCAATCACATCATCATAAATATCCCATGTTTTTACCCCTAATGCTTCGCGAGCATAAAATGTACTCCATGGATTCGGGGTTTTAAAGCGCGTAAGATCCAGCAGACCTTCATCTACAATTGCTATCGAATATGTCATTGGCTTTCCTTTGGTTTCTCCTACCTTAACCGTTATAGTTTCTTCGGGGCGCAACACATCGGGCATAGTGAGTTTTGGTTGCACCTTTGTATTTGGATCTTCTACAGAAATTGGAACAACTCCATACAGTCTAATTGGCAAATCATTTGCCGTTGAAGCATGCGGTTGCAATAAGGTAATATGTATATAAACGTTGGGTGTATAAAGATCTTCGATGGGTAGCTCGAATTTGGTCTCATCTTTTTGTGGTGTTACCCATTGTGACGACAGTACTTCGGTACCATTTTCTACAGTGACCAGCGCTCTACCACCTTCGCTTGATGGAAAGGTGACAATAGCTTTTTCGCCAACATTGTACGTCTTTTTATCGGTAGAAAAAATCAACATGGTAGCTGCCGAAGGGTCATTTTTTCGAGATTTTCCTGCCCAGCCCGGCCAGTCGATATACATGGTTTTACCAGTTGCATGGCCACCATTGGGATCGACCACTCGTACCAGATACCTGCCCCATTCGGGATATTTTAATTCAAAATTGAAATTGGCTTTACCACTACCATTTGTAGTTACTTTTGTATTGAATATTTCTTTACGGTATGATCCACGATTATACGATGACAGATTATCTGCTGAAGTATCCCACCACCATCGCCAATCGACTTTGTAAATAAATACTTCAAGGTCTTTCACAGCTTTTGGGTTTCCTTTTTCATCTACAGAAACTACCTCAAAACTGTGTTTAGTGTCGGTGAGCAACATACCACGTGCTTTGTCTCCTTTTGGAACATTAAGTCCGATATAGCTGCTGTACGGAGAATATTCTTTTGAAACCACATCGGTACTGAAATCGCCTCCGTTTTCATATACTTTGGTAATAAAAGATGCCTTGAGCATCCCGGCGGCTTTGTTTTGCAGTTTTGGTTTTATGCTGAAGGAAGCTTTCCCTTCACCAGAAATTTTTCCTTTGAAAACTTCTTGCTCTTCGGTTCCAAAACGTCGTGTTGGATCATCAAAAACATAACCCGGGAAGGTTTTAAAAGTAGTTTTGGTTGGTGTAAAACGAACATTGATATCTGCTTTAAGATTTCGCGCTACGGCACCATGCAACCAAAGTGCTTCAAGATTTCCTTTTATACTCTTATTGGCAGCAAGCACCTCATCTTCAAAGGTTGTTTTGATTTTGAGACGATTTGGTTTTATGGTTTCTATCTTTAATGATTTGGTAAAATTGGCTCCTCCTACAATTACTTTGGCTTGCCAATTTCCGGTAGGAGCATCATCGGGGGTGTTTACAATAAACTTGTAGAAATTATTAACCCCATTGGTTTTGGTTTCCTGATGTGTCACTTTCCCATATGGGTCTCTAAGTTCGAATTTTACAGGATGGCTTTTAGGAAGTTTATTAGCATTGTCATTTAACATAAAAGATAAAAACAAAGTATCTCCCGGTCGCCAGACACCACGTTCCCCATAAATAAACCCTTTGATCCCTTTTTGAAGTCTCACTCCTGAAACATCGAACTTGCTTACCGACAGCGCATTTCCATCATTCAGTTTTACATAGGTTTGTTGTTTTCCAGATCTTACAATAGCAAAATAAGCAGGACGATCCGCATCAAAGCCTGTCATCCCCTGGGCATCGGTAGTTGCTACACCCATTTCTTGTTGTTGATAATTGTAGAATGTAACTTTTGTATTAGGCACTGGACTCGTGGTAACGATATCATTTACAGTGATCATGTACGAATGGTTAAGTCCCTTTTTGACCACCACTCCAAGATTCGAAGCTAATATGTTTGCACCTACTTTGCGATCTCTGAAATAAGAATTACTACATGGATTATCACGTTCTTGCCAATTATAACCGTAGTAATCTTCATAATAATACTGCGAAGTATCCCAAAAACTTGATTCCTCTTCTTCGTCATAATTTTCTACCAACTCATCAATCGAAGTATCATCTGTCTTTTGTCCATCGCATTTGTATAAGGAATATGTTTTTTGGTAGTTAAGTTCTATTCGATAAATTGCTCCCGGATCAGGAGAAATTAATGCTGCAAGGTCAATAGAAAATGCATTCCACTTACTTAAATTTAAGGATGCATTTTCTTGTAGGTTGATAAGTTTTTTGGCAACTGGTCGTGCCACGCTTCTCAAATTTCCGTAGCCATCAAGCTTATTATTTTGTAAAAACTGCAGTACATTATCTTCAAAAACCTTAATTACCTGAACTTCTACGGCGCGAAGGTTGATCGCTTCAAAATTGAATTTCAAGTTATCTGAAGTTGGCAAAATAACTCCACTTTGCAATAATCTAACTTCTGGTTTTGGTTGTTGAAATGATATATTTTCAGAATATGTATTTTTCAACTTATAATTATCATCACTTTGAATGCCTTCAAAAACAGTTACTCCCAGGGTTCCTTTTAATTCTTTTTTGGGATACACTTTTAACACATTTCCGTTAACTGTATACTTTAAATTATTAGCCCCAGAAATGCTCACTAAACCATTAAAGTTTTGACTTTTTTTAAGCGGATCTGAAAAGTTAATCTCTACATATTGATTATCTACATTGGCCACCGAAATACTAATCACCGAAAAGTTATTTTTACCCGGAATCGCTAATATTCCTTCACCTTCGGTATCAATATCATAAGATTTACCAGACCATTTGATCTCAACTTCAGAATCCTCGTCAAAACGTTGAATACTATCGATTCTGAAACTAAATTGACGGCTTTTATCGATTGATTCGCTAAATTTTACAGATATTTCTTTTCCTTTTTGGGTAGCAGTAATTAATTTTTTTGCAGTTTCTAATTGCAATTGATCCGCAGCTGTTAATGTCCCGTCAATGTATTGCCATTCTTTATTATACGATTGAAGGTTATCTGTGATCACCGAAAATTGTTGCTTCAACGTTTTTACACTGAACACAAAATCTTCATCGAGATCCTCTTGTAGGTCCTTAACCAAATCCTCAAGATCGAGCGTAAATGTATATTGGGTATCCTGATCGAATTTTTCTTCAGGCTGAAAGGAAATCGTACGATTGTTTATCGCCACTACTTTTCCTTTTATGCTAGGAGATACCTTTAATAACTTTTTTGAAAGTTCCTGGTTATCATCCCAGCCTTCTACCGGAGTTTGTAAAACAACATACACATTATCCAGCACCGAAATTACTCCTGTAGACACATCAGAAATATAATCCCGATACTTATTGAGTTCAGAAGCATTGGCTTCGGCGATGGCTTGTGCATCTTTTTTCTTACATGAGAAAACCAGGGTTACCAAAAGTAACGTGCAGAGAATTCGAGAGAATCGCATATAATAGAAAGGATTTAGTTGACTTTATAAATGTAAGGTATTTTATAATTCATAACCTATTGAAAATAGGGAAATTTGGAATGAATTTTTGTAATTACATCCCCCTACCCCCCTTCAAAGGGGGAATTAAATCAACCAAAAAATATACTCTCGTTGAGTAATTATAATTTCAAAGTTTATTCAACTAATTCTTTAATTCTGAATTCAATAGCCATTAGGACTTCTTGAATTTCAGATTTTACCTCCTGATTTGTAAACCTTAAAAAAGTAACACCATACTTTTCTATCTCTCCTTGCCTTTTTGCATCATAAAGAAATTGATGATCATGAGATCCCCCATCAATTTCAATAGCCAAACCAATTTCATGACAATAAAAATCTACAATATACTTTAACATAGGTACCTGCCTATGAAATTGAACACCTAAAACATTGTTTTTTATGCTTTGCCAAAGTATAACCTCTGGAAGCGTAGTATTTTTTCTAAGTATTCTGGCTTTAACTTTTAACTCTGGATTGTACGGAATTATGACATTTCTTTTTGACATGTTCTATTTATAAACAAAAAATCTGTCCCTTAAAGAGATATATTTATTTTAAATGAAATCGAAATATCCCCTTGAGGGGATTATAGGGGTGTTAATTTCTCTATTCCTTATAAATTCCAATAGTCAATTCTCCATCGGCATTCATTGTAGCTCGATACATTCCCGCGGTATTAAACTCCATAGAAACATTTCCTTGATTATCGATCGCTACGATACCTCCGGTACCACCTAGTTTGGTAAGTTTCTTTTGAATTACCTCTCTTGAAGCTTCTTTTAAAGAAAGCCCTTTATATTCCATCATAGCAGAAATATCATGTGCTACCATTCCTCTAATGAAATATTCTCCCCAACCCGTACTTGATACCCCACATGTGGCATTATTGGCATAGGTTCCTGCTCCTATTATTGGGGAATCTCCTATTCTGTTCCATTTTTTATTTGTCATTCCTCCGGTAGAAGTTCCAGCAGCAATATTGCCGTGTTTGTCTAAAGCAGCACAACCTACGGTCCCGAATTTGGAATCTTTGATAATAGGATCATAAAATGAAGTAGCACTTTTGGCATCGGGATGATTCGGTGCTTTTTTTACCTTTTGCAAAGCCTTCATACGATTTTCTGTGTGGAAATACTTTGGATCAACAATTTCTAATCCTCTTTCGGTAGCAAATTGCGCTGCTCCTTTTCCAGAAAGCATCACATGGGGTGAGTTAAGCATAACCTCTCTGGCCAAATTGATTGGATTTTTTACCGTTTTAACTCCTGCCACCGCTCCGGCATTAAGGTTGCTTCCATCCATAATTGATGCATCTAACTCGTTGGTACCTTCATTGGTAAATACGGCTCCTTTTCCGGCATTAAAGAGGGGAGAATCTTCGAGCACATTAATTGTTTTTTCTACAGCCTCGAGACTGGTGCCACCATTTTTAAGAATAGTATGTCCCACTTTAATCGCTTCTTCAAGTTTGGACTTGTATGCTGCTTCCTTTTCGGGAGTCATATTTTCTTTCAGGATGGTTCCTGCTCCACCATGAATTACAATACCAAAGGTATTTACTTGTTTTTGAACCTCTTCGGTTGTAGTATCTACTGCCGAAGCTTCTGATGTTTCTTTTGGTTGTTCTTTACATGCAAAAAACAATGTAAAGCTTAAAAATATTAGTATTCGTTTCATACGTTTTAATATTGTTAATTAATTGAAAATAAATGAATCAAAAAATTAAGAACGCATGTAACCGCTGCGCTCTCTCATAAAGAAATTTAATAATTATTTGAAAAAAGGAATTTTGAAATTTCTTAATGTTCGTTTCATGCGTTTTAAAATGATTTGTGTTTACGATAATCAACTAGTGCTATTCTTCCTTGAAAGAATCTGAAAGTTAAATGTATGATATTTCCGCCATTATCCTCCAAGGATATAGATTTATTTAACTCAAAATCACATGGTTGGTGAACGCCTCCTTCAATAGCAATATTATCGGCATACAATGCAAATCCTTTATCTGGTTTTCGTATTGGCTCAATTCTACCTACAATACCCGGTATCTGAACGGATTTATTGATTATAGCAGATCCAAATCCCTTGGTTCTTTCGATAGTTACTTCGATATCCTCTTTGGGATTTACATTCTTGAACATCACCGCTGGGTACTCGGGATGCGCAATAAGCACGGTATACATTTTACGTGTACGAATGATAAAATGCGCCAATCCTTTTTCGTCTGAATGTCCTTCGAGATACGTTGAATTATTTGCTACCAAAACTACATAAGCATTTTTGACCAGTTTCCCTTTTTGATCGACAATTTTTATCGAAAAAATAAAGGGTTTAGCACTTATCATAGTAGAGAGTTTCGACCATCGTCTTCTAAAAAACGATTGATCTTTGGTCAACTTTTTTTCGATCAACATGGCTAATTCTTCTGGTGTTTTTTTTTGAAGATCGATGTACCCCACTGTTTTAAGAATTCCGGGAATTTCTGTATTATCAAACCTTACCGGTAAAATGTACTCACGACTTTCTTGAAACGCTCGAGCTTGCATCGAAACTCTCTCATGGTTGGTCCATAGCTTTTGATTGTAAAAATTAGAGATAAACATTATGGTATATCTCGCTTTATTTTGATATATCTCAGACAAATATTCATACAAATTTTTACCCCATAGATTTGCTTCTTCAAACAAATCATAGAACACTTTTATTCCTTTTTTATTCAGGCTATTTGCAACTTCTTCTACATAGGCCCGATCCTCTCCGGCAAAAGAGAGCGCAACATCATACTCATAGCTATTATTCTTCATCACTGACTTATTTTTTTAACCTAAAACCTATTCGATTTTTATCCCGAATATTTTCTTATACAAAATTACTTTCTTTATTTGGAAATATTCCATTTTTATTAGGAAATATTCCAACAAAAGTTTTACTTTTAAACCGTAAAAAAACCATACTCATGAAACCGAAAAACCACATCAAAGGCAGGGGTGCACAGGAAAAAGTGCATAATCGATTCTCAATAAATCAATACGAGATGAGAGATGATTTCTTAAATTATTGCCAAAAAGAAGGAGAGCCAATCGACAGATATCGAACCACTTTTATTGAAACCTTTCCTAAAACTATTGTGAACAAAGTTACCAGTCCGGATGTGGGGATGGTATATTCTCTTAATCCATATCAAGGATGTGAACATGGCTGCGTATATTGCTATGCAAGAAATTCACACGAGTATTGGGGATATGGGGCTGGGTTGGATTTTGAAAGCAAAATTTTGGTGAAGAAAAATGCACCCGAATTATTGGAAAAGAAACTACGAAGTAAACATTGGAAAGCCTACCCTATTTCACTTTCCGGAAACACCGATTGCTATCAGCCTATCGAGAAAAAATTGAAAATCACTCGAAAGCTCTTGGAAATATTCTTAAAATATAAACATCCCGTAGGTATTATTACAAAAAATGCATTGATTCAAAGAGACCTAGACATTCTTTGTGAATTGGCCAAGGATAATCTGGTCGCCGTCTTTTTGTCAATTACTTCTCTAAGGGAAGAAACCCGAAGAATTCTAGAACCGCGAACAGCCAGCATCAAAAAAAGACTAGAAACTCTAGAGAAATTAAATACAGCCGGAATACCTACCAGCGTGATGATGGCCCCTATAATACCATCGATCAACAGCCATGAAATACTGCCCTTGACCAAGGAAATTTCTAAACTTGGTGCCAAAAGTGTTGGGTATACTATTGTACGGCTTAATGGTGCTATCGGAAAGATATTTACAACCTGGCTTGAAAACACCTTACCCGACCGTAAAGACAAAATCCTGCATCAAATCATGCAATGTCATGAGGGTAATTTAGGCAATAGTGAGTTTGGAAGACGCATGACTGGATCTGGTAAGATTGCCGATCAAATTCATCAACTTTTTGACCTTGCCAGAAAGAGATATTTTCCTGAAACAGAAAGACTTCAGTTAAATTGTGATTTGCATGAGCAATATAAAGATGGACAAATGAGGTTGTTTTAAAGGGTTTTTAATTATTTTTTTGAATTGGAAGACAGACTACTCGTTAGACTGAAAGTAACCATCCCAAGAAAACCGTTAATTTTCAATCTTTATTCTAGTCAAAAATTTATTTGTTGTATGCATATAATGCATCATGAAGGATAAAACAATAGCCTTTACTGTTAACAGCAAAGGCTATATGATCAAAAATAGTTTGTAATCGCCAAATTCTTTGGCAATACTATTTTATTCGTATACAATAGAAAGGTTATGAATCAATAAGAATTCATCTCCCTGGATTTCTTCTACGTTAGTGTAATTATGAAAATCAACAGAATTTTCAAAAGTTGCTGGAAAAAACTCAATATCACCCTCATCCTCATATCCACCAGAAGAACCTGCTGTATTTGTTCTCAGCGCTGATAATCTATATTCTAACTTGGTAAGATCACCTTGGCCATATAATAGTCTATCCTGACCGGTACCAAGATATAAGAAACCATCTTCAAAAACATAAGGAGCTTTAATTACCTCTCCTCCTTCAGACAATTCAACCTCGGTATCACTTAAAAATTTAAAATAATCACCTGTTGATTCTGCCACTAGCTCCGCTGCACTTAGTGAAACAGCAGAATCATTGTAACTGGTTAAAATTGCATCTGTAACAGTAGTTTCTGCGCCATCTTGATAGTACGTAAACGTTTCAGTCACACTTGTAAAATTAAGCGTAATTGGATACACGGTGCCTGCTGCATCATCATCAGAGCCACAAGAAATGATCATTATACTGCTAATGACCATAAAAAGAAATTTAAAATTTTTCATAATAGTAATTTACATTAAGTTAAATAGAATAAACATAAGTTGCTTACTATAATTCTAGACGCTACATAGCGTCTAGAATATACAACCTACATCTTTCGGGATTGATTTATAAATTTTGGATAGTTAAAATGGATAGCGTATTTATGCTTTTTATAGAAGGTCTTTTACCTCGAGTATTTTTTTGGGTTGTTGTAGGTATCATTTTGGTAATATGGGGATTAAAATATCGCGCAAATATAGATATTTAAATTTAAAGTGATTTTGAATTACAACTCCCCCTCCCACTCTTTATAAAACTGATCTAGAAACTGCTCCATAAAAGTATGTCGTTGCTGGGCTAGTTTTTTACCTGTTTTGGTATTCATTCTATCTTTGAGCAACAACAATTTTTCATAAAAATGATTAATGGTTGGTGCAGTAGTGTTTTTATATTCTTGTTTGGTCATATTAAGATTTGGAGGAATACTTGGATCGTAGAGAAGTCTATTCTTAAAACCACCATAATTAAAGCATCTAGCAATACCAATCGCACCAATGGCATCCAATCGATCTGCATCCTGGATAACATCAAGCTCTAAGGATTTAAATTTTTGATCGACATTACCCCCTTTGAAAGAAATATTTTCTATAATCAAAACCACATGATCAATGATCTCTTTTTTGACCTGAAGATCTTGCAAGAACTCTCTAGCTATTCTTGGACCTACCGTCTCGTCTCCATTATGAAACTTAGAATCTGCGATATCATGAAGTAGGGCCCCCAAAGAAACGATAAGAAAATCTACGTTTTCTTCTTTGGCGATCGATTGTGATGTTTTAAAAACTCGTTGGGTATGAAACCAGTCGTGCCCTCCTTCGGCTCCTGATAATCTTTCCTTTACAAAATCAATGGCTTTAGATATAACTTCTTCTTCAATCATATCTATAAACATCTATTTTGCCAATGCCGGTTGTACCCATTTAAATTGGAAAACCTCATCAGGGATTACCAATCTCTCACTAATTCGTTGCATTCTGGCCGGAAGTTTCATGACGAAGTCTCTTGCTTTTTCGGCCTCATCAGTAAGATCCAAAAGCTTATCAATTTCCCACTTATCAATTAAGCGTTGCATGATATCAATATAATCTTGAGAAGTATATACCCCTAATCGTTGCGCGGCGTTAGAAAACTCTTCGAAAGCAGTTCCAATGGCATCTCCCGATTCTCTTAGGAAATGGGCAGGCATTACAATTTTCTTTTTCATCATATCGCTAAAAGCGATCATCATCTGGCTGGGATCTACCTCAAAAATGTTCTTTACAAACTCACTATATGCATTAAAATGACGCATCTCATCCCCTGCAATAATCTTACACATTTTTGCCAAAGATTTGTTAGAATATTCTCTGGCCATTTTTGCTACGCGGTTATGCGAAATATTGGTTGCCAATTCTTGAAAACTGGTATATACAAAATTTTTATAGGGATCCCGATCAGTACCAATATCAAAACCATCATTGATAAGATGTTGTGTGGTTCTCTCTACCTCGATCATATTTACCCTACCAGACAAATATAAATACTTGTTTAAAGTATCCCCATGTCGATTCTCCTCACTTGTCCAATAACGCACCCATTTTGCCCAACCATTATCTTTTCCATCTTCATGCTGATTTATCCCTTCTACGTCCATCAACCAGGATTCGTAGGTAGGTAAAGCTTCTTCGGTAATGGTATCACCAACTAAAACTACCCAAAAATCATAAGGCAATTCTTTGGCCAATTCTCTTAATTCTTTTACTTCGTCAAAAAAGGTATCTTCATTTTGAGAATTGGGGAGAAAATCTGTAGGCTGCCATACTGTATCAACAGGAATTAAGAATTTATCTATAAAAGAATCCACTTTCTTTTCAAGTAACTGCATTACTTCTAATCTAATATTGTCTAAGGCCATGGTGATATGAGTGTTACATTTTGACTGCTAAAGTAATCCTTTCTTGTATTTTTTCGAGTAATATTTCAGGTTCTTTATCAATTATTAGCGGTTCTAGCACTTCGAGTGTTAAATGTATTCCTATTCCCATAGGGAAATTGCCATATCTTAGCAATTTCCAACTATTATTTATTGCCAATGGGACTATCAAGGCATTAGGAGCATTCTTGAACAAAATTTTCAGTCCAGTCGGAGCAAATGACTTAAGTTCTCCATTTCTACTTCGTGTTCCTTCTGGAAAAATAACCGCCGAAAAATTATGCTTTTTAATAAATTTTCCAAACCCTGATAATGCAGGAATGGATTGTTTCGGATTTTTTCTGTCTATTAGGACATTACCTCCATGTTTTAAGTTATACGATATGCTTGGTATTCCTTTTCCTAATTCTATTTTGGAGATGAATTTTGGTTTATTTCTACGTAAATACCATGATATTAGAGGGATATCAAACATACTCTGGTGATTAGAAACAATAATCAACGGTTGGTCTTCTGGTAACCTGTGTTCATTTTTAAAACTAAACGTCACTCCCAAAATATGTAAACACCGTAGCAAAAATAAGTTCATAAAGTTTACAACTCCTCTATGCACTGATGCACCGCCCAAATTTTTACCCAGCCATTGCAATGGATGAAAAATTGCAAGTGTTAATCCAAAAAATAAATAGAAAACTATAGAAAGCGGATAACTAAATATCTTTTTTATTGCCCTCATTCTTTATGCCTAATAATAAATTTGACTTGTGTAATTGTCTCGCAAGGTCTTACATTATTCTAAGTAAACCAATATTTTTTTCTATAATAAAAACCGTCTCGAGACTCGGGACGGTTTATGTTTTCTATAGCAAATATGCGATACTTTTTAGCAATGCTCATTATAAGCATCCATAAGATTTTCTGCTATCATTTCTGCTGGTCTTCCTTCGATATGGTGACGCTCTAACATATGCACTAACTCTCCATTTTTAAACAATGCCATAGATGGTGATGAAGGAGGAAAAGGAATCATATACCCACGGGCCTTATCGGTTGCCTCTCTATCTACTCCGGCAAATACCGTAACCAAATTATCTGGTTTCTTACTATTGTTTAAGGATGCCTTTGCTCCCGGACGGGCATTTGCTGCCGCGCAACCACATACAGAATTAACCACTACCAAAGTAGTACCTTCTTTTGATATTGCTACATCTACTGCTTCTGCTGTATGTAATTCTTCAAAACCATTATTGGTTAGATCTTCGCGCATTGGTTTTACTAAATCTGCTGGATACATATTTCTTACAATTTTTTGTTTTAAATTTTTATGCAAATGTACAAATTATGTACCATATCACACACACTGCCAAGTAGTCGTAATATCATTATTTAACTAACATTATGATTTTCTTATCGTAACAAAAAGGTTCATCTACTGTCTAATTAAAGTAAAAGCCGAAATGTATACCTAGATATTTTCGGTTATCTTTACAACCCAAAAAATTATTTTGAATGATAAAATGGTTAGCTGCCATATTAGGATATGTGTTTTTTAGATTCCCCGGAGCAATTCTTGGATTTATAATCGGAAGCCTTCTGGACTCCACCACAGTTAAGACCAGTGGAAATTTTAAAACTGTATTTTCACAAGGCGAAAAGGTTACTCCTGCTGATTTTGAGCTTAATTTACTTTCGCTTTCATCTATTGTCATTAAGGCCGATGGCAGTGTTAACCAAACCGAACTGGATTATGTGCGAAGCTATTTTGTAAGTGCCTACGGTAAAGAACGTGCCAATGCCACTTTTAGAACATTTAATGAAATTATAAAAAATAGAGACGTTTCTGCACAACGCATCTGTATGTATATTAACCAGCATACTCGCTATCCTTCGAGATTACAGATTTTACACTTTTTATTCGGAATTGCCAATGCAGATGGAATCGTAAGCACTGCAGAGGCCAACGAGATACAGAAAATCGCTCAGTTTTTACGTATCAACTTAAGGGATTTTGAGAGTATAAAAGCCATGTTCTTTAAAACTGGTGATCATGCGTATAAAATTCTAGAGATTGAAAAAACCGCTACAGATTCTGAAGTTAAGAAAGCTTTTAGAACCATGGCCAAAAAGTATCATCCTGATAAACTACAACATATGGATGAAGTCTACAAAAAAGGCGCCGAAGACAAGTTCAGAGAAGTACAAAAAGCCTATGACCGGATTAAAAAGGAAAGAGGGATTGGTTAGTGGTTAGTGGTTAGTGGAAAAAATGAACTTCACTTAAGTATGAAAAAAAAAGACCTGACTTACCATCTAAAAATTCTTTTCCAAAGAGCTTTCAGAAAATTTCCTGCTGGTAAACTGGTTGTGATTTTAAGGTCCTCTAAAACTGAAGTTTCCTCATCCAGAAATTTTAAAATTTTCTTGCTATCATTCTTTTTGAACAATTTGGAAAACAATACTGACCCTATTCCATTTTCTTTGTATAATACATCAAGAAAAAGCAAATCATAATACCAAAACCTTGTCTTTTTTTGGAAACGAGACAGATCGCTATTCTTTTTAATAAACCCGACCAATCTTTCTACTTTTTTTAAAGAAATATTAAAAGTATATCCAGTACTTGGCTTGGTCCACCCTCCTGCTGTACCTATATGCAGGATATTTTTAGAATTGTGTTTCTTAAAGTCATAGCAGGTCATTGGGATGCACCCTTTTTCTTTTTCGATTACCTTATAATCGTGTATCTCCTTTTCCATTAAATATTCCCTGATCTCGTCTTCATACTCTTGTTCTGGCAACAAATCTTCAGAAAACAATGTATACTCAAACAACGCCTCTCTACTTGAAGTTGGCAATACATACATGAACCGTGTATTTCCTTTTTGATCCACTGTAAAATCCATAAAAGTAGCCGTTTCGGCATCAAAAAAATCACTAGAAGTTTTTACAAACCACCCAACAAAGTGCTGATTTAAAACCGGATATTGATCCTGGTTTTTGTATGCCGAAGAAAATATAATACTATTAAAAACTTTGCTCCCCAAGTGTATTCTTTTATCTGTTTCAACCTGGACTATATTGCCTTCATCCTTAATTGAAATTACACCTTCTTTGGCAATGGTTATATTTATTTTCTTTTCAATTGCTTTTAAAACGAAGTCATAAAAATCCATACTTCGTATCATTTTATATTGATACGGGTCAATTTTTATTTTTTCTGAATAAATTTCACTTCCAAAGAAAATATGCTTCCATTTTTTGGTTACAATTTTGCTCCATAGACCATCCCCTTTTTCCCAAAAACACCAGGTTCGATCATTTTGATCTTTGTTTTCTTTATCAATTAACAGGATCTGTTTTTGATCAAAAAACGGGTCTAAAGCCATATGATATGCCAACATTAAACCCGAAGCACCCGTACCCGTTATTATGTAATCGTATTTTTGCATATTTCAGGTCTAAATATAGAGTGAAAAATCAGTAATTCGAATATATTTGATCTTTTTAGATTCATTTTTTATATATCTTTAAGCTCACGCACAATCCGGGTAATGAACAGAATCATAATTCTTGTCTTTTTTATACTTCCTGTAACAGGATATGCTCAGGATTCGACCAAAATAGATGCTCTTAAAATTGTTTCCCGGCTTAAAGTAGGAAATACCACAAATTTTGGGACCAAAAGCATAAAATTTATTCGCGTAATAGAAGATTCGAGATGCCCAACTGGTGTAGATTGTATTTGGCCAGGTGAAGTAAAAGCCCTTATCGGTTTTTATAAGAATAATAGTTTGGTCGAAGAAAAAGAATTTGTTTTTGGTGTGCAGGCTATTAATAATGATCGTATAAAAGAGATACTTTCCATAGAAAAAAAAGTAGTCTATGCCTATAACATAAGTCCGTATCCTTCTTCAGAAAAACTGATTGATCCAACAACGTATTATCTCGAGTTACTTATCCAATGAAACCTTTCTTAGTTCTATGAATCAGATTAACAGCATTTTCTTCACCATATGATTTCTAACAGGGCAAAAGCTCATATCGCTTTACTGAGTGTAAACATGATCTATGGCGCCAATTATCTAGTTGCCAAAGGTTTAATGCCACATAAAATTGAAGCTTCTGCTCTAGTATTTCTTCGTATTAGTGGAGCCGGGCTATTGTTTTTAATTCTGAAATCTTTTAGTAAAGAAAAAGTAAATCGATCAGATATTCCCAGGTTAGCATTGTGTGGTTTTTTGGGGGTTGCTAATAATCAATTTTTCTCAATGAACGGTTTAAGTCTCACCTCTCCTGTAGATGCGGCTATAATTATAACCGCCATGCCTATTTTTACTGTAATTATAAGTCGTTTTTTACTTAAGGAACCATTGACGATACAACGAATTTTAGGTATTTCGTTAGGAGGTGCAGGTGCAGTACTTTTAATTTATCTTGGAAACTCTGGAATAGGAACAGGTTCTTTACTCGGAAATATTTTTGTATTTATAAACGCTTTATCATTTGCCTTTTATCTAGTGATTGTAAAACCATTAATGTCTAAATATAAGCCCATTACTGTAATTATCTGGACGTTCTTGTTTGGATTTATATGCATGTTCCCTTTCTGTATTTCACCACTAATTGGCACAGATTTTACGTCTTTTGGCACTTCGAATTGGGTTTCTTTATTTTATGTGGTTGTTGGGCCTACTTTTTTGGCCTATTTATTAAATATGTTTGCCCTTCAGTATGTAAAACCTACAGTGTCCAGCAGTTATATTTATGTGCAACCGGCAGTAGCTATGATTCTTGTTGCTTTGGTTTCTTATTTGGTAGTAAACAGTCAGTACAAGGGAGACATAACACTCGTAAAATTATTGTGTTGTATTTTGATCTTTATCGGAGTGTACCTAATTAGTAGTGGTCCATTAAAGTGGTTCAAAAGGTAAAAATCTTAACTACACCCACAGCCAGAGTTACCACAAGATTTTATTGATTTCTTTTTGGAGGTAATCAAAGAGGGTTTCCAAAAGAACTTTTTGACCAAAAACCCAAGGGCCAGGCCAAAAACAAGAAGTACAAGTATGTTTTGAATTACAATGTTCATAACTGTTTTGTAGTATAAAGATACTAAAAAATTACGTTTTTTATTTCAACATTTGATAAACAATAAGTGATACGCTATACGCCAATAGACTCATAAATATTAATTGTGTCATAGGCCATTTCCAACCATTGGTTTCACGTTTTACAATGGCAAGCGTACTCATACATTGCATGGCAAACGCATAAAATAACAACAAAGAAATACCGCTTGCAAAATTAAACAACGGTCCACCTGTTTTTGGATTAATCTCTGCGGCCATTCGATTTTTTATAGTTTCTTCTTCATCGCTCCCTACACTATAAATGGTCGCCAACGTACCAACAAAAACCTCTCTTGCTGCAAAAGAACTAATGATTCCTATACCAATTTTCCAATCATATCCCAAAGGTGCAACAACGGGTTCTATGGCTTTTCCGGCATACCCAATAAAAGAATGCTCAAGCTTATATGATGCTATTTTATTTTCTTGTTCTTCTTGTGAAAGATTTGCATATTCTTTGGTTATAATTTCTTCAGCATTATCAAAATTTTCATTCGGTCCAAAGCTGGCAAGTACCCATAAAATAATTGAAATTGCCAGAATTATTTTTCCAGCACCAAAAATAAACGCCTTGGTTTTTTCGATCACATTAATAACAACATTCTTAAATAACGGGATCTTATAACCGGGCATTTCGATCACAAAGTAGGACTTGCTCTTAATTTTTAATACTTTATTGAGTAACCATGCAGATCCTACTGCTGCTCCAAAACCAAGAAAATACAAAAACATCAAAGTAAGACTCTGATAACCAAAAATCCACCCAACTTTCTCGTCCGGAATAACCAGCGAAATTATGATTAGATATACCGGTAATCTTGCCGAGCAAGTAGTAAAAGGAACTACCAAAATAGTAATTAAACGTTCTTTCCAGTTCTCGATATTACGAGTAGCCATTACTGCTGGAATCGCACATGCTGTACCCGAAACAAGTGGAACTACACTTTTACCACTTAATCCAAATCGCCTCATTACTCGATCCATCAGAAAAACCACTCTGCTCATATAACCACTCTCCTCTAGAATTGAGATAAAAAGAAACAGAAAAGCAATCTGCGGAATAAAAATTACGATCCCGCCCAATCCAGGAATAATACCTTCGGTAATAAGATCAACAAATGGTCCAGCAGGCAAAGTCGATTTTGTTACTTCACTTAACCAGGCGAATCCTTCATCAATCAAATCCATCGGATACGAGGACCAGTCATAAATTGCTTGAAAAATTAACAAAAGGATTGCAAAGAAAATGAAATACCCCCAAAATTTGTGTGTAAGAACCCTGTCTAGCCTAGCTCTCATTCCGGTAGCGGCTTTCTCGTCAATAATCAGGCCTTTTTTCAGCACCTCATTAATAAACTGATATCGCTTGATGGTTTCCTTTTGCTGAAGTCGTTTCAGCTCATTTTCTGACTTAATTTTAAAATCCGGAGTAATGTTCAGATCTTGTTTATCAATCTTTCTAAAATTAACATCCTGGGTAATTACCAACCAAAGTTTATATAGTGATTGATTTGGAAATGTTTTTTGAAGTCTTTCAAAATAATCGGGGGCAAAAGTTAACGCATTTACGCAAGGTGTTTTTGGTAAAAGTGCATAGGATTCAATTAAATTCTTCAACTCGTCAATACCTTCTTTCTTGCGAGCGCTTACCAATGCTATTTTGGTATTGAGGTTTTTTTCTAATAGGGGAATATCCAGAGAGATCCCTTTTCGGTTCATGCGATCAGCCATATTGATCACCAAAATGGTCGGAATCTCGAGATCTTTGATTTGTGTAAAAAGAAGCAGGTTCCTCTTAAGGTTCTCTACATCGCTTACCACTACCGCTACATCAGGAAAATCTTTGTCTTTTTTGTTAAGAAGTAATTCGATTACTACATTTTCATCCAGTGAAGATGCATTAAGACTATACGTTCCTGGTAAATCAAGAATATGTGCTTTTACCCCTCGGGATAACTTACAAACACCTTCTTTTTTTTCTACCGTGATACCAGGGTAATTTCCCACTTGCTGATTGAGTCCTGTAAGCAAATTAAAAACCGATGTTTTTCCAGTGTTTGGGTTTCCGATAAGTGAAACTTTAATCTGCTTGGCCATAAAAAGTAACTGCAATTATATAATTTGAACTTCAATCTGTGCTGCAACTTCTTTACGGATCGCAAGGTGACTACCATTTATATTCAGATAAACCGGGCATTCAAAAGGTGCTGTTTGAAGCAATTCTACCTCATTACCCGGTAAACAGCCCATTTCCAGGAGTTTTAACGGAATGATATCTGAGGTAATTTCTTTTATCAATGCACGTTGACCTCGTTTAAGATTAGCGATAGTAGTCTTCAAGAATTTATTTAGATTGATTTTAAACAAGGCAAAAGTAACGTAAAAAATTGTATTGAAAAAACAAAAATCCCTAAATACATATAAGAACACGTTAAATTGTATGCTATTCTCCTTCTTTCTTTAAAATAGCAATATCTTCGAGGAGTCGATCGACATCTTCGGGGTTGGTACCATCATAAAATCCACGTATGCGTTTCTTTTTATCGACCAGCACAAAATTTTCGGTATGTACCATATCATAAGGACCTCCATCTCCATCAGATTTGGCAGCCAAGTATGATTTTCGAGCAAGATCATAGATTTGTTTTTTATCTCCAGTGACCAAATTCCATTTTGTATCAATTACACCTTTCTTGATAGCATACTTTTTTAATCGTGCTACGCTGTCTATTTTTGGAGTTACGCTATGCGAAAGCAAAAGCACTTCGTGATCGTCTATTAATCGATCCTGAATCTCTTTCATATGCCCTGTCATGATCGGGCAAATTGTTTGACAGGTGGTAAAGAAAAAATCAGCAACGTAGATCTTGTTGTTATAGTTTTTTTGGGTTACCTCTTCCCCATTTTGATTAATTAATCTGAAATCGGCTATTTTATGATACTTGCGCACATACTGTACTGTACTATCAACCAATTCTGCATTTACCATTTCGGGTTCGTATACCGGTAACGTTCTATCTTTTTTTAGAATAGAATACATAATAGAGATGATAATCGCAGATAATACCAATAATACTACTCCAAAAAACTTATATTTTGAAAAAAAATGATGCATTCTTACTTTTTCTGCCTGCAAAATTACAAGGATTCTGGGGTTTATAGCCTTTGTTTACATTAAAAAAATACTAAAAGTTGTGATATAGGGTATTGATATTTTTATATACTCCTTTAAAAAGTTACTTTTGCGTGATTTAATTTTGAAGAAAGACCTATGAGTCCATTTTTTGTAAAAGCAATACAGTTACTATTAAGTTTATCTATCCTGATCGTGCTACACGAATTGGGACACTTTATACCCGCCAAATTATTTAAAACGCGCGTCGAAAAATTTTACCTCTTTTTTGACGTGAAGTTTTCTCTTTTCAAGAAAAAAATCGGTGAAACGGTTTACGGAATCGGTTGGCTACCCCTGGGAGGCTATGTAAAGATCGCCGGAATGATCGATGAAAGTATGGACAAAGAGCAAATGGCCGGCCCACCACAACCTTGGGAATTTAGATCAAAACCTGCGTGGCAACGATTAATTATCATGCTTGGTGGAGTGACCGTAAACATTATCCTTGGGTTTTTGATCTTTATGGCAATTATTTTTACCTGGGGAACAAATCATGTAGGTTTTAATGACCTTCCGTCAGGATTTGCCGTACATGAATCTTTTGAGAAACTTGGTTTTGAAGATGGGGATCGTCTTTTGGCCGTAAATGGTAAAGAACTTGAAGATGTAACCGATATCAACCATTATTTATTTATGAGAGATGTAAAAGACATTAGTGTTTTGCATCCAAGTGGTCAAAAAGAAACTATCCAAATTCCGGAAGATATTGGCTCTACCATGTTTGAATCTGGTGTGTTGCGTCCTTTTTCTCCTATTATCCCTCCGGTATTAGATAGTATTGTACAAGGTACGCCGGCAGATAAATCAGGATTACAAAAAGGGGATAAGATTTTATCGGTAAACGATCAAACAGTGCACTACTGGAGTGATTTTAATACCCTAAAAGCTGCCGATACTACAAAATCAGCTCTCAAGATTGTATATCTAAGAAACGGTGTCGAAAATTCGATTAATGTGACTCCAGATGAAGAAGGTACCATTGGTGTATATCCTAAAATAAACTATACTATTCAGCATAAGGATTATTCATTTACCCAAAGTATTACTGCCGGCTTTGATTTTGGATATTGGACTTTGCATGATTATGTTGCCCAATTTAAGTATGTATTCACTAAAAAAGGAGCTAGCCAGGTAGGAGGTTTTGGAGCTATCGGTAATCTTTTCCCAGATGCCTGGGATTGGAGAGCTTTTTGGGGAACCACCGCTTTTATATCTATCATCCTTGCTTTCATGAACATATTACCGATACCAGCATTAGATGGTGGGCATGTTATGTTTTTACTATATGAAATTATTGCAGGACGAAAACCAAATGATAAGTTTATGGAGTATGCTCAACTCATTGGTTTTGTTATACTAATAGCTTTATTATTGTTTGCAAATGGAAACGATATCTATAGAGCCATCACAGGAAAGTGATAAAAATTAAAAAAATCTTTTTGAGATCTAAAAAATAGTATATATTTGCACTCGCAAAAAGAGAAAAACACGCTATCTTTGCAAAACATAAATTCCTCCTTAGCTCAGTTGGTTAGAGCATTTGACTGTTAATCAAAGGGTCCTTGGTTCGAGCCCAAGAGGGGGAGCAAAGAAGCCTAAATTACAAAAGTAGTTTGGGCTTTTTTTATGCACTATATCTAGGTTTATGAATATTCATCACTATTTGACGTAAACCCATCTATAATTCAAGTTTATCTTCTTAATTGAATAAAAAAGAGACCAATTAGGTGTCCAAATATAATCTGGAGAGACCAACTCTCGACCGAGCTGTATGCCAATTGTTAAATCTAAATCAATTGGTTATGAATGAAAAATTATCAATTCTGTTTTTAATTAAACGAAACAAACAAAACAAGAAAGGCTTATGCCCTATCTTCACAAGATTAACTTACCAGAAAAAAAGAAAAGAATTTGCAACAGGATTGTTTGTAAAACCTGAAGAGTGGGATGCAGGAAACCACCTAGTACTTGCAAAAGGAGTAAGCAATCAATTTTTAATAAGTGAGCTAATGCTTATCAAGCAAAAAGTCAATAAATCATTATTAGCATTACAGCTAAAAGACATTGAATTTGATGTTAATGATATCTATAACTACAGTTTTAAAAAAACTACTAAAGTAGAAATTGAGGTTATTAGCTTCTTCCGAGATTATTTGAGTAAAATGGAAAAGCTCATAGGAAAAGATATTAAAGAATCTACTTGGAAGAAGTTTAACTATGTATGCAATGATTTAGAATCATTTGTTCAATACAAATATCATAAGATGGATATTCCCTTTAACTTCCTTAAAACATCGTTTCTAGTGGATTTTGAGTACTACTTAAGGACTACAAAGAACCAAAAGCAGATAACTATCAATAAAGCAATTCAACGCTTTAGAAAGCCAATTAAAGTAGCTGTATCTGAAGGATATTTGGACAAAGATCCATTTATGCTACATAGGTTTAAAACTGTTAAAAAAGAAGTTGTTTTCCTTACTAATGAGGAGCTGAAAAAACTTGAAGAATATGAGTTTACCCAAACTAGATTACAACAGGTAAAAGATATGTTTATGTTTTGCTGTTATACTGGTCTTGCATATACAGAAATGGCGAATCTCCAACCCCAACATATCCAGAAAGGATTTGATAAAAATCTGTGGATAAAAATGTCTAGACAAAAAACAGAAAAGTCTATTTCTATCCCTCTATTACATCAAGCAAATGATATCCTGAATAAATATAGAAACGATAGTCAGTTATTACCTATAATTTCAAATCAACGATTTAATTCTTATCTGAAGGAAATTGCTGAGATCGTTGGAATTGAAAAAAGGCTTACTCATCATACAGCAAGAAAGACTTTTGCTTCTACAGTATTACTGTACAATGATGTACCAATGGAAATAGTTTCAGAACTTCTAGGTCATAGTAGTATTACAATTACTGAACAGAGCTATGGCAAAGTGGTACAGAAAAAAGTAAGTGAGGAAATGCAGAAGCTTATGAAGAAGTGGAGAAAAAACTAAAATTCAAAAAACTCTTTTACATCTACATTAATAGCTTTTGCTATTTTTAGTAAAGTAAGAGACGTTACATTTTGCCTACCATTTTCTATACTAGAAAGATTAGGTTTCTCCATTTTGATCTCTGCACATACATCAAGTTGACTTAACCCTTTTTCCCTTCGGAGTTTAGCAATATTTGACCCTACTGATTTTAAAAATTTCTTTTCTGATGCTGTCATAACTTAACTATGACAAGGTGGTTAATATCTAAACTCAAAGGGTTATGATATATAATAACTATTATTTATATTTATCACTCATTTATTAAACCCATAAATTCTATACTATGAAAAAAATGAGCCTATTATTAGCCTTAATACTATTATTAACATCATGTTCAAACAATGATGACAATAATGACCAAGTGAATACAGAAATTGTAGACTACAAACACAGAGTAGTTTTGGTAGCTGGAGGCCCCGTAATTGAAGGGGAAGTGTCTGTAAAAATAAATCATACTTATGCACAAGGTAATTCTATTGATGAAACTCACATATTTACATTTAATGGAGAAAGATATATTCCCACATTGGATAATGCCAATTCATCAAGGTTTACCATTACAAATAATTCTGCATTTAATATGAGTATTAACTTCGACGCCGTTAGAGGAGATGGTAATGGTGGATTCCTGTCTCCAGATGAAAGAAATGATTTTGTTGGTCTTGAAAGCAATACAACCAAAACCATGATTTATAATTATGACAAAAAAGAATATTTAGAACAATAGAAAAATCTTCATAGGGTCATATTAACCACCTATAAAATTTAATATGACCTTTTTTATACTTATTTTTATAACTCCCTTTTAATCAATCTACTACATCTGCTCTTATGAAAAAAATTGTACTTTTAATTTTTTCTACTTTATTAGTTCTTTATAGTTGTAAGAAAAGTGAGCCCCAAAAAGAACAAGAAGAGTTTGATGATAAAATTACCATTTCCGATATAGAGAAAATACTTGAAGACCATAGACAAAAAAATAAAGGCAATGATTCAATAAGAAAAACCTTAGATATAAATGACATCATTACCATCAAATCATTTCACCCTGTATGGAAAGATACAGAGGGCAAGTATGACACCAAAATTTCAATATTACACGAAATAATAAGAATTGGCAACGATGAAAGAAGAACCGTTGATGCAATAAACTATGATATGATAATTACAGATAGATTTGAAAACGAATTGTATAGAATTAAGAATTTGACATATGATGAAAATTTAGTAGCACACGATATAGGTGTTAATTACTCCCTTTCAGATTTTCCCTCCACCATCTTAGAATACAATAAAAACAACAACACTATTTTAGAAAAATTACGAACATATCATTGGAAACAGTTAAAGACTAAGGCAGAAATTAAAGTAATATTGTATACAGACGGGAAAGTATTAAAAGCAAACTGACATAATTTTTTCCGTTATTTATATGCATCCCCTTTTTTAAAAATTTATTTTTTTAAATTTTCAAGCTAAATTATTTAACGTGAACGCTATATTACCTATCATCATCCCCCACCCTTTTTAAACATTGGGCTGATACCCCCATACCAATTGTTTAATCTAAATTTTAAATTATGACTAGTTACAAAGAAATATTTAACGAATTAACGGGAGAATCTGAGTTTGAGTTCAATGCTACTCTTATTGAAATAGGCACAACAGTATTACAAAACAGCAATGAAAAAGATTACATAATTGTAACTCTACAATTTCATTTACCTAATGGTGATGAGGTAGAACGCACTGCTATTTGCTATGCTTCAAATTATGAAAAAGGTATTGAAATTGGCAAAGATTATCTATGTAATCTAAGCTTTGACCAAGAGGGTAATCCACAAATCCGAATGTCTCATTTAAATAATACCAAAAGAGCCAACATAAATGATTTTGAAGGGTTACTACAAAAGAAAAAACAACTAATCGACGAAGAATTAGTCATGTAAAGTTCCTAAAATTATCAACAAACAAGGGTTTATGCAATATAGTGTAGACCCTTTTTTTGATGCCCATTAAGTACTTAACAAGTTATTAATATCAAATAACCAGAACATTAATCAATTATAAACAAAAAAGTTAATTGACTCAAAACCAACATTATGAAATTAAGAAAATCACAAAGAAAAAATGTCAAAATCAAAATGGCATTACAAGGCATTTCTGGCTCTGGAAAAACATATAGTTCTTTGCTAATTGCAAAAGGACTAACCAATGGAGGTTTTTCAAAAACAGCCATTATAGATACAGAAAATGGAAGTGCTGATCTCTATACACATTTAGGTCAATACAATGTATTAACATTAAAACCTCCTTTTACACCTGAAAGTTATACTCAAGCAATAGATGTTTGTTTAAAGGAAGGTATGGAAGTAATTATTATAGATAGTATCAGCCATTGTTGGTACGAGCTTTTAGACTTTCATTCAAGGCTTGTTGGTAATTCATTTACAAACTGGAATAAAGTCACACCAAGACACAAAGCTTTTATCAATAAAATGCTCCAAGCGGACGCCCATATTATAGCTACAATGAGAACAAAGCAAGGTTATATACTAAACCATAAGGATGGTAAATATATACCTGAAAAAGTGGGTCTAAAGGCTATTCAAAGGGATGGAACAGACTATGAGTTTACATTAGTTTTTGAACTCAACACTAAACACTTTGCTAGTGCCAGTAAAGACAGAACCAATTTGTTCTCAGGAAAACCCGAATTCATAATTAATGCAGCTACAGGTAAAAAGATATTGAATTGGTGTGATGAAGGAAATGACACTGAATTAAATAAAGTAGAACGGGAAATAGATCGCTGTAAAACTATTAAGGGCTTAAGACATATTTTTACTAAATACTCTCAATTGCAAGAACAGTTAAAACCATTAATCCTTAAAAAGAAAAGAGAGATTGAAAATATTGAAACTCAAATTATCCCAAGCTCTCAAGTTATAAGCGAAATCAATGACTCAAAAAACAGGAAAAATGGTAACAAATAATATTACTAATGCAAATGGTAACTTATCAATAAACACGGAAAATTTGATAAAAAAGGAAAAATTAATCCGTTTAAGCATTATTATTATATATAGCGGTTTTGTAAATCTTTGTATAAAATGGATATTGGAGAATTACTAAAATTTAGCACCCCTGAGAGCCTTTTAATCATAACCTGGAACAACATACTCAAACAGCATTTTTGTCCTTTTAAAGCTAAGGTAATAAACAATATTGGTTGTTTAAAGAAAGGACAAATAGTATGGGTAGAACAGATAAAAGTTACACAAGAATTAAAGACAGTATTTATTATAGATGGGCAAGCATATTATTATTACCATCTAGATATCATAATTGAATAAATAGGAGTTATGTTGTATTTTGGATATCCAAGCTTTTGAGACGTTTTCTCCTTATCAAAAAAACACTGAAAATGCGCATCTATAGACCAATAAACCTGTATCCTTTCTAATTTTGCAAAAAATGGTGCAGGTTTAAATTATTTTCAACAGAAATCAATTAAAACAGGAAAATTACCGTAATAAACAAAGAATTAATATATTATTGCTAAAAAATTAACAAAAAAGTGTTAAAAAAATTTGGAATTCTCATTTATTTTTCGTATATTGTAACTCTTCAAAAAACATAGCTAAAACAAAATTTTCCAAACACTACAAAAGAATGAAGATTTAAACAATTATTTTTTAGTTGTTTATTATTGAGTTTAGAATAGATACAGTCACAGTATAGAATAAGAACTCATAGCAACCACTACCATAAGTAGTATCCAACCTAGAAGACGAAAGTGAGTATAGGTATAGACATCGGGTTGTAGTACTCAAATTAACATAGAGTATGAGATTTCTCCGGTAGGTTGTGAAAATTGCCATAATATAAATTTATAGGCGAATATGTGATCTCAATATAAAAGTGAGAGATTCGCGTAGGTGTAAGTAGTAATGCTGACGTACGGTATAAATGAAGTTTATGGTTGATATTGCAATATGGCAACATATTGTAGAGGCTGATTAAAAGCTTAAAGGGGATTTTTATATCCAATAACGAAATCAGCTTAAATACTCAAATTACCCTCCTATAAATAATGAGTATAAGAAATATAATACATTCATTACTATTAATCTTATAGAAGGGATAATAAAGCCTTTTAACACATTTTATATAATTATTATCCATAGTACTTGTTTGTGGATATTATAAAGAATTAAAATCCTTAATTTTATGAAAGAAAACGCCAAACAAGATTTTGGTATCATTTACAAAGCTGAAAATACACTTAACGGTGAAATTTATATTGGTGCAACAACTTACGATTTAGATAAAAGAAAAGCAGATCATATTCAAAGAGCATCAAGAGGAGATACAAACACATTTCAGGAAGCCATTAGTACTTACGGTGCTGAAGCTTTTAATTGGGAACAAATTGATACTGCCACCAACTCTAATGAACTAGCAGAGAAAGAAAAGAGCTCAATCCTTCTATATAAAAGTAAAGAAGAAGGTTACAATCAAGATTCTGGAGGTGGATTTCAAAAAAAAGTATATCAGTATTCTCTGGATGGGTCTTTAATAAAAACCTATACTAATTTACAAGATGCTGCTAATGCTGTCGGAGCAAATAAAAGAAGTATTAGTAGTGTATGCTTGAACATCAACAGAACCTGTAAGGGGTATTATTGGAGCTATAATTATAGCGAACCTTTTCTACCTGAAACTGATCGGAGAAAAAAAGATGTTATCCAATATTCTATAGAAGGGAAACTTATCGCCAAATATAAATCTGTAGCAGAAGCCTCAGGGCAAACAGGAATATCCAAAACTTGTATATCTAGAGTCTGTCGAGGTGAACGAGAGCAAACGGGTGGATATGTTTGGAAGTATATTCAACAAAGCAATCACCAAAGCTAGCCCAAACCTTATTTAGAAGTAACCAATAAACATTTTCATAAATTATTAGTTTTTTCTATTCCCTAAGAATTATCCAATAGTTCTAATTAAATTTGAAGCAACTATAAACAAATTATATCGTAAATAAGAAGTATTGATGATTTCAGAAGAAAAGATGGAAGAGTTTTGCGAAAAGGCTAAGGAAAAGTTATTTTTCTACATTGAATCCAAATTTTGGTCAAAACCAAGTATAGAAGAACTTAACAATTGGTTATCAAACTTCAAATCTATACAAGAAAAGTATTGTGCAACAAAATTATTAGACAGATTTGTCTATTATTCTGAAGAAGATATAATAAGATTGATAGAATATGGTTTATATGAAAAAATCCTAAAGAGACAATTTTTAGAAATTGAGTTAAAAAATAGTTTTACAAGCACAAACAAACAACTCTATAATGAGAAAAAAGTCTTTTTCAAGAATCTAAGGGTTGTTCCTTTATATACGGGCAATCAATCTGAAAGTTCGTTGGCAATGCTCAGGTATTTAACTAATAGTATCGGGTTTCCAGAAGACCAAATATTGGATTTAAACAACCTTAAAAAAGAAATGCTTAATGACTGCAAAAACTTAGTTATAATAGATGATTTTATAGGCAGTGGCACACAGATACAGGATTTTTGGAATAGCAAGAAAATTGTTTTAGATGGAGAAGAACTTTATTTCAATCAATTAAAAGAAATAATTACCGGGATTCAAATTGAGTACTTTTGCCTTGTCTGTACAGAAGAGGGTTATGATAAATTTAAGTACAATTATGAAACAGGTAATAGAAATGACCTTAGGATAACTTATAGCGAGATGTTAGGTAATCGTTTTAAAGTTTTTAGTAAAGATTCTACTTATTTTGATAATGAGGAAGTAGAAGAATGCAAAAACATTTTACAAAACCTTTGTGACCAAAATGACATCGATTTATTAGGATATCACGGTTTAGATTATGCTGTAGCATTTCATCATTCAATACCAGATTGTTCGTTGCCTCTTTTTTATATTCAAAATGGTAACTGGAATTATCTTTTCAGAAATAAAAAAACCCCTATTTATGACAACATTTAACAACCCTTTTTCAATTGATAGAGCAGAGCAACTGGGAGATAATCTTTTCGAGTTTTTCGCTTATCATAAGAGCTTTGAGGGCTTACTTAAACACAAGTCCTTAATAATTAAAGGTGGCAGGGGCTCTGGCAAAACTATGTTTTTTCTATATCACACTTACGATAACAAGAAAAAAGAAGCTTTTAGTAAACAAATTCCTTTTAGCACATTTTTGGGGAATCAAGAGCTCATAGGCATTCATTTTAGATGTAATTCAAATTTTGTCCCGGCATTTCAGCATAAAGGAATTGAAGAAGAGGAATGGAGTGAGTTATTTGCCCACTATTTAAACATAAACCTAAGTAAAAGATTGGTAGAAGTTGTAATAGATATAAATAATAATCTCGCAAAGAACAACAAAGACAAAATTAATTTTGAAATCCAAAATGAAGTAGAGGGATTATTCAAAGAACATTCAATTATCGACAGTTTTGAGTCATTTCTAAAAACTCTAACCACTAGTGAAATAGCCATCGTAAATTATATTAATAATACAAAACACGCTACACGTCCTAACATTATATTCAATGGTTATCTTCTTAACATATTAGCTAAATCGATAATAAAGCAGAAAATCCTCAAAGGCAAAACTATACATATTTTTATTGATGAATATGAGAACCTTCTAAGTTATCAGCAGAAAATTCTTAACACATTAATCAAACATCCCGACCCTGTTATTTTTGATGTAGGTATGCGAAATGAAGGGCATAAAATTTATCAAACCCTATCTGATACAGAAATTATTAGTGCACCTCACGATTTTCATCTTTTCAATTTTGAAGAGTTAACGGATGACGAGTATGAAGAACTAATCATCAAAATATGCGAAAAAAGACTAAGAAGAGTAGATTCGTTAGATAAGATCCAAAATGATAACTTTTTTAACATAAAGTATTACCTCGGTGAATATAGTATAGAAGACGAAGTAAATAGTTTAATAGGCAAAGAAGATATTCAAAACTTAAAACTAAAAATAAAAACCCGTATAGGTCATAAAAAAGACGAAACAAAGATTTTATATGAAACCAATGATCCAATTATACTAAGACTTAATCAAGTTTTGTTAGAAAGAGGTGAAAAAATCGAAACTCTGACCCTAGAGCTACAAAAATATTATGATAAAAAAACTTCTAAATATTCTAATTGGGTTCATAATAACAAAATGGGAGTAGTTTTTCTTCTATGTAGGGAAAAAAGGAAAAAAAAGAGTTATTATGGATTTAATACATATAAATCGGTTTCCTCTGGTATAATTAGATATTTTATTGAATTATGTGAATCTGCTTTTAAGAATGCATACAGAAATGGTTTTACTTTCTCAAATCCAAGAGCTTTAACTTCAGATGAACAAACCAACGCAGCGTTTTATGTGAGCAAATACAAGGTTAATGATATTGAAACATACACTCCAAACAGTATTAGATTACATCGCTTCGTAATGCTGCTAGGGAAAATCTTCAATACCCTTCATAATGATAAAAAACTAAGTGAACCAGAAAGGAATCATTTCAGTACAGAATATGACAAGTTATCTAATGACTCAAGACGCTTTATCAAAAATGCCATCTTGTATTCCGTTCTGCAAAGAAGGGAAAAAACAAAAGTAAAAACTACAGGTATAAGTTCTGACAATAACGAATTTCACCTTAATCATATCTACGCCCCTTATTTCCAAATATCCGCAAGAAGAATTAGAAGCATATATTTTAAACCCCCTATTTTAGAAGGACTAATACTCGGTGATGTAAATAAAGCAACAGACATAGCTAATGCTTTTGTAAAAGATAAATTACAAAGCGACAATAATCAATTACAAATAGAACTTTAGAGTGTTAGAACGAAGATATTATAATATGGAATCTCTCGCAGAGAACAAAGATTTTTGCGATTCAATAGACGTTCTATTTATAGGAAATAGCTCTGAATTTAGAGCTCAAAAAATACCTTCCCTTTTCAAAGGAAAGTTTTCAGGAAAAAGTTTTTCTATAAACTATGATATTGAGAATGAAAAGTACTCAATTCAAGAATTCACTAATATTTTTAAAGTAAGATCTGAAAATCTTACGGTAGAAGGTAAAGATTTAATTAGGGATTTCATAATAGATCTTGAAGAGATCGGTATAAATAACAAAACCATTCTTATAGACATTACCTCAATAAAACACCCATTAGTATTTTATTTTATTCTTATTTTCAAAAATCATTTTTCTCCTAAAAACTTATTTATCAGTTATACGGAGCCTGAGAAATATATGAAAAACAACAATGATATTATTGATGATAAGTTTGACTTAACTGAAAGATTTTGTGAAGTAAACTCTTTACCTGGATTCTTAAGGGTTGTAGATTATAATAAAGATAGGTTACTGGTAACCATTATGGGTTTTGAGGGAAATAGATTCAACAAATGTTTTAATGATATTAATCCTGCAAATAGAAAAACTTATGCTATAGCTGGGTTTCCATCTTTTTATCCTAATTGGCAATATTATGTATATTCACAAAATCAAAATGTATTAGAGCAATCAAAAGCATATTCCCTAATTAACAGAACAACCGCTAACGAGCCGTTTGGAATTTATAATATTTTAAAAAAAATCAAAAAGAATAATCCTCAATATGAAATTTATATAGCTCCTTTAGGCACGAAACCTCACTCCCTTGGAGTTAGCATGTTTGCCGTAAACAATGAAGATGTCCAACTCTATTATGACTTTCCTTCCTATGGAAAAAAAATTAGAACTATTGGTGTTGGTCATAGTCTTTTGTATAACTTAACTGATTTTATTAATGAGAACTAATTTAGGACAATATTATACACAAGATCATATTTCTAAACTACTAGTCTCAAAAATATTCATAGACAAACCTAAGAACATAATTGAACTCGGAAGTGGTGATGGATCTCTAGTAAAAGCGGCGCAGCTTAGATGGAAAAATAGCAAAATAATTGGGGGGGATATAGATAAAAACAACGTTGTAAATCTTCAAACTGAATTTCCAGATTTGAATTTTTTTATGATCAATGGTCTTTCCTCTAAATTAAGTAAGGATTTAAATTTAAGTTATGGTTCTGTAGATGTTGGCATCTGCAATCCTCCATATCTTAAAATTAAGAAAAATAAGGAAATAGGGACTATTATTAAAGAAAGCAATTTAGGAAGCCTAGATGATTATAAAATCATAACTTCTGATTTGGTTTTTTTATCCCAAAACCTTCGTCTTATTAGAGAAAATGGGGAGTTAGGGATTATACTTCCTGACGGTTTAATAACTTCTCACCAGTTTGAAAATTTCAGAAAAAAACTAATCCAAAATTACTATGTAAGAGGTATAATTGAGCTCCCAGAAAAAGTATTCAAAAAAACCGAAGCCAAAACACATATTCTAATTGTAAAAAAATGCATTAAACCTTCTTATAAAGTAAAACTATACAAAGCTGATAAGAAAGGAAATATCATTGATAGAATACTTGTGAATAAAGATGATCTTTATTATCGAATGGATTATAGTTATCATCTTTGGAAAAAAAACAACCTTCTAACCAAAGGAAATAGTTTTACTGATATAGGTGTGGAGATAATTCGAGGTAAATTTTCGAAAAAAGAACTTGAAAATCTAGGTGTTAACTACATTCACACTTCAGACTTGGGTAACAACTTTGTTTCAAAAAAATTCCACCAGAATAAAAAATTAGAAAAAAAACATACTATTGCGGTTTCGGGAGATATAATAATCCCAAGAGTTGGAAAACGTTGTTTAGATAAAATTCTTTTAATTGATGAAGGTGAAGTTTTTATTAGTGATTGCTTATATATATTGAGAGCTCCAAAAGCTTATCGTAATAAAATTATAAATGCTCTAACTAGTGATTATGGCCGAAATTGGATAAAAGCCCATTCACACGGTGTATGCGCTAAAGTAATTAGCAAATCAGATTTAAAAACCTTTCTTGTTCCAAATATTATTTAGGAAACGATCAGTTAAACAATTAGGTGACATAGTCTTACAATTTAAAATTAAACTGATAATATAGTGGAATCAACCAACTTTAAAAATCTCAGGAGCTTCAGGGTAGGAAGAAAGTAAGCCAATCATTTTAGGTAAAAACCATTCACGGCACACCTCTTCATATATTGAATTTAAATTTGCTAGTCTATGCCAACAAACAATTATATCCCGGTATGCAATATCCCATTCAATTATATCGCCCTGAAGATATCCCTTTAATTTGTCAATTTCATCCTTCATCATAGGAAGAACATTCCACTCATTATGTTTCCAGATTTCTAAACTCTCTATTTGCTCTATAAAAAACACAATTTGTTTGTAGAAGTGCTCTTGAGTCAATTCACCCTTCCCTTTTATACCGTCTCTATAGGTTTTTATAGGATAATCCTTACTATTTAGCATTGCCATTATTTCATTCTTTTGATAGGCAAACCTTGAAAAAGCGGCTAATAATTTAGCTCTTTTACCATAAATTCTCATTGCCTCAATCCCAACCATCTTATTAGATAACCTATTTAGTGTAGGTACTTTAATCGTAACTGAAGTTTGTTTTATCTAATCGGGATTTTTAGGCATTAGATATTTATCTATATAATCATTAATACAAATAAAGTATACTTCATCATTTTCAATATCAACTACAAATAATAATACGCAGATACTAGCTCCTAGCGTTTGAAATGAATATATAGAATTAGTATCGATAGGAAATTTAAGAACATCAATTTCCATAAATTCAGATTTGTCTTCTTCCCATCTTATTTTAGCTACATTTTTTGTAGAATAAATTTTTTCCTTTTTGATTTTCACTTCTTCAATTGATTTAACCTGAACAAAAAGGAATTCTCCCAAGGTTTCGGAATAATCAGAGTTTATTCTGTCAAAAAGCTCTATAACTATATCGATTCCATAATCTGGCTTATTAAATTCACGAATAACCCAATCTTTAGGTATATACTTCTTAATTAAAGAATATGAATCATCTTCCATTATATGTTGGAAAGATCTTTTCTTTTTCCTGGCTCTTTGCATATGAAAATATTCAAAAAATTATCTTATGATTCCAATAAATCTACTCTTAAAGAAGACAATTTAGAAAATTAAATGATTGTAAGTAATTAGATTATTTAATACGTTTCTTATTATTGTATCAATATTAAATATATAACACAAGTTTTATAAGGTGTACAATTCGGTTACCATTAAAATCAATTAATAAATAAGCTATTGAATTAAAGCGTATTACTCTCCTTGGTTCGAGCCCAAGAGGGGGAGCTTAATTATCAAAGAGTTACGATCAAAAATCGTAGCTCTTTTTTTATTTTTAGCCCTTTTTTACATTTTTTGCTTGATTTTACTATGGAAATCGGGGATGATCAATGATTTTTCATATACAGATATTCAAGGTTCTCCCAACTGTTCAACAAAATAAGCAGCACTTCTAGTCTAAAAATAAAAAGAGAATGAGTTATAAATAAATAATAATTTGTGTATTTAAACGATTATATTTGCATTTAATCGTATTTAATTAATTACTTGTGTTAACATAAAGTTAAGTAAATCATAAATTAGTTTACTTTTGAATTGTAAACAAATAACAACATATATTTTTAGGTTCAACAGAACACAACGTCAAAATAAAATTACCCCAAAACCCCAAAATTACCCCGAATTTAACCTACAAAATGTCTCTGCGACCCCCAGAGGCTTTTTTTATACCCATAAAAAAGTGAATTATAAAATTTTTGAGGCTCCCCTAGCCGTTCAAGGAAAAAACCCACCACTTCTGATCTTAGAAGTTTGGTGCTTTTTTTAGGACGAGACACTAACATAAGCACGAGAAACATTCTCGCGCTAGCGGGGTTTAAAATTCTAACTGCCGTTTGGACATTCTTAGAACTATTTCAAGTACTTTTCTAAACCAAAAACCACTCCGAAGAGTGGTTTTACTTTTACAACATGTGTTTTTAATTATATTTCTCCAAAGCCCTTTTTAATGCCTCCCAGAACTCTGATTTTTCTATACTTTGAAGTTCAAGTTTGTTTATACTATCTATCAACTCGCTTAAATTAACTGCATCACTAACAGGGCTTTCAAGCATTTGATAGATTTTATCTTTCTCTACATTTTCTTTACCTATAATCATTAGAACCTCCATTGGCATTGCTTGTAACACTTCAAATAAAACTTCATTTGAAAACTGACCAAATTCTGCATTATTCTTACAATCAGTTGATATTGTAGACAGAAATGACAATATAGACTCTTTAGAAGCATTAGGTAATTGCTGTTTTAAAACAGCTACTTTTTCTATGTCACATTTTTTATTACTGTCAAGAGATGATGTCTCCCGAGTTTCAACCTTAGATTCTTTTACTTGATCAGCTTTTCTAAATAACTTAATAATGTTTGTACTTGACTTATAAACTAAACTATCTTGTGTTAACTTTAAGAGTTCTGCCTTAGAGATATAATCATCATAGTGAACAGAAAAATAACTTCCTCTAAATTCTAGAGCATATGGCTTATCTTGACTATCTGTGTAATAGATAGAGTCATCTTCTATATAAAACAATGCATTATCCTCTTGATTCTCTGCCCAAACCCCATCCAGTAGCTTTTTGTCAAATGTAACATGTACTTTGTCCTGCTGTTGTACACTAGATTTCTCTTCAGCCTTCTTACAAGAAACTAGAATAACAACTGCTAATACTAATATAATGCTATGTCTTATCATTTTATGTTATAGTATGTATCCTCACTTTATAGGACAAAAAACAGCTACATTGCTGTAGCTGTTGTAATCTCAATTCCCTTTAAACTTTATTTAGAGCGAGTCACTATTTCCTCTAAAGTCATCTTTGCTCTAAAACTAGGTGAAGTAGTGTTAATTATCTCAACATTTTCACTCATTAAAGATATTTGATTATCATATTTTTTAAGATTTAAAGAAGATACTTCCTTTTCTATTTCTTCTAGTTTGAAGTCAAACCTCTTTCTTAATATGACATCTCCTTGATTAACAATAAACTTAAAATCCTTATACTTTACTAATCGATCAGCACCATTATAAAGTATTCTGAAACCAAAGAATCCTATCCCCAGAAGTAGACTATTAAAAATAAACCCTCCAATACTGAAGGCCACATCAGGGGAAACATAACTTATCATTGAAGACAAGCCAACTAATCCAATTAGTGAAAAGATAACTCCTAAAAAAATAGAGGTTAAATCTATTAGGGTCGCTTTTGTTGATCTTGTTATTTCATAAGATTCATTATTATTAAACCAGTTTACTTTAAACCCAATGTCACTTAAAAACTTAAGTGTTTTTATCTCAGTTATTTCTTCCTCAATCAATCTATTCAATTCTTCAAAATCCTTACTGTTACTGACAATATCTCTCTTTAATAATTCCTTCTTCAACTCTGTTCTTGCTAAAAAGGTGAGTGAATTGTATTTGCTAAGGATTTCCAATAGTTCTTGATTGGTATAGTTTAAATAATTTGCCATACAACTATATTTGTTTCAATTCAAAAATAAAATATATAAAACCATTATATGTTATAGTTTTCTAAAAATAATAATCAATTACTATTCATCTAAGAGAAATCTTACACCTATATTAAGACTACCTGATATTCTAAACCCATTTACTTTTGGAGTCTGTGCTTGTACCTTTAAACCGGTTTCAACTTTTGTAGGTTTATTTGTTGACATAGTTCCTGATACATAAGCCCCATTTCCTTTAAATCCTACAGTTCCAGTGCCTGACACAGAACTATTTCCTGTTATTGTACTAGTGGATTCTTTAACATCCAATGTAGCATCTAAAATAGGTGTTACTTTAGTAGTAACTGATAACTTAGTGGTCATAGTAACATCTTTTTTAACACTGGCGATCACCATTGGAGTATCTGGCATATTTGCCTGTTCTTGATCAGGAGATTGATTAACATCATTAATATATTTCTCAAAATTAAAGCCCGCTTCAGCAGTAACAGTTGTGTTCACTGTAGTAGACTCTGAGGTATTATCTCCACTTGTCTCCTCTATATCTTTGGAAGCAGTAGCTTCTGCTTTACCAAATATCATATCTATCCCTGAGCCTATCCATGCTGCTATAGCTTTTGCTTCTTGGCTAATCTCAGCATACAATTGAGATTCAGTTAGGTCTGGGAAGTCTACTTTTTCCAAGCCTTCAAGTTCAATACCCATTCCCATTTTATTCTCTTGGAATGCATATGTAGAGTTGTACATGTAATCCTCAGCTAATGGGTCTATCTGCCAGAATCTTCCAGTTGTAGGATCACTTACTCTATATCTCCACTCATGGGTATTTAAACCTAAATCTTCAGTAAATTCTTGACCTTGATAGGTTATGTGATTGTTCTTAGCACCTCTAATTGTGCTGTTATAACCTTGATGCTCAAGTCCAAAGGGATAGTAGTTTTGCTCTCTTTTAATTTCAGAGGTTGCAATCACACCATCCTTATTAGCATCTGAGTAAGTAATTCTGGTATTTCTCCATATATCCTTTATCTGATACACATACTTATACCCATCTGCTTCTTTTTCTACAATCCCTTCTGGGTGGTTAAAGAACTCAAGGTTGCCATTCTTATAGACATACTTACCAGTGTATTCAGTTACGTAAAAAAATAAACTCTGTACCCTTTTTTCTAACAGTTGGTTGCTACAAAGCAAAAAATAAGAACGTTCTTTTCGGTCATCATCTGTCAACTGAAGCAAAAGTACTAAATACTTCTAAAGCCAGCCGCATCACCAAAGCTATCTTTACATAATTGGTAGTTATGGTACATTCCCTCACCCAACGCTACCGCCACCTGTAGCCATAACGCAACTATGTAAAATAGCCGCACACCGAGTACTATACTTGAACTTTTGAGGTTTAAACTCGCGTTTTTTACGGAAGATTACAATACTGAACCCATATAATCGTGTCGTAGAACGCTTCCCAAGCGTTGTGGGGTCATTCAATCGCCATTAAGGCTAGTATTTTAATAAAAAAGCGGAAGTTCAGCCGCTATCGGCCAACGCATTCCGTTTTTTTATTA
>CANMDH010000007.1 GCA_947496555.1 uncultured Aquimarina sp.
TCGTTTGTCATGATTCTGTCTGAATAAAATTAATGATTAAAATTTAACTCAGACAGAGTTCAGTTTACAGCCTCAATTTTGTCCTCGCTATTACCCAAATCTGAAACACTTTACTTATTTATTTTTTCATAAAACTGCCTATATATTTTTGTTTGTTATCCCCTCTTAAGATGTACCTATACATTCCTGATTGCAGATTTTGAGATTCAAAAACAACTTCGCTATCTGAGATCATTTTTAAGTTTTTATGGTATATGATTCTGCCTAGCATATCGATCACCATCATAGTTAACTTTTTATACGGCCCACCAGGAACTTGTATTGTAGTTCGATTGCTAAATGGGTTCGGATAATTTTTAAGTCGCATAACCTTAAGTTGCTCATCGGTTTGTGTTTGTGCAACTTCTTCTACTTCTATTATTGGATCTGATAATGCTATTTTTGTAAATACTACATCAGATACTTCTAGATAGAAGGGTGTGAAATTTTGATAATCTCCTTGTATCGAAAACACAATGTTTTTTATGTTACCTATTGTGTCTACTGCTTTTTTACCATTGGTAAAATCAGTAAAAGAAAGAGTATGTGTCTTTTTCTCATCTGTTTTAGTGATTTTGTATCTAAGTCTGTTATTCCAATCGGTAAGGTCTTCGGTCACCAATATCACTTCAACATCTTGACTTGCATGCATTTCGAATTGAAACTCATGGTATTCTGACACATCCAAAGTAAGTTCTCCTGCTAGTATGTTTCTGAAAAGATTCATAGTCTCTTTTACCTCACCCTTAACCGCAGCATTACGCTCTATACTGTATGCATTTTCGTGTAGTACTTGATCATGTTCTGTGATTTCGAAATTTTCGATAACGACACCTTCTTCTTTATAATCAATACCCCAAGGGCCATCGGCAAGATATAATGCATCCAACCGTGCTGCACTATTAGCCGTAATAGAAAATCCAATATCAAATAAATAGCCTGTATCGATAGTTATTTCTTCATTATAAGCACCCGACAGCGCGATGCTTTTGGTAAGATTGTGCTCTTTGGAGTGTTCGGTGCTTCTTATATTACCATCAAAAGTTATCGTACTAGCTTTAAATTTGTTTACAATTGATAGTACCAGTTTCCCATTAACATAATGACCTTGTTTTACAAACACCGTAGGTACACGTTCGCTAACTTTATGGCTTCGTAGTGGTTTGTTGGCGATAAAAGAATCAATAATATGATTCGCTATATTGGCCACTTGTGAGACAGATCCTCCCCATACCTGAAAGTTAGTATAATCACCTTCTGGGTAGCTTCCTATGTTCCATAAGCTGTAGATTTCATTTTCAGATACTGCTTTTTTAATAGAGAAGGTTAGTGCATATTCGATTTCTCCGGTAGCTCTTTCAATTTTAGTACTTACAATCGTATGTTTTTTGATCATTACGGTTCTTACATCTAATAATTTAGAACCATTTAATCGATCACAAATCGTTTTTGAATGATCATAAATAGTACCTTTTGTTAAGGTAGCTAGTGCTGCTGCTACTCTTTTATCTCCCTGGTAATAGTCTATAGAAAATACAGCTTCCGCATTGGTAATACCCAATAAATCTTCCGGACTGGATACATAGGTAGATTCTGTACCCGATATTCCTGTTTTAGGGAAATGAATACTTAAATCTTCCCCATTGGCAGATTTGTACGATTTCATTCCTGGTTCAAATCGTTGTTGCGATTTTTTAGTATTGAGAACAGTATTTGTTTTTGTTCTATTGAAATTACGCTTGGCTATTAAACTGGCCAGATCACCATTACTTTCTAAACCGCCATCATTGGCCGAAGTTACATCTGTTGCACTGTCAATACTAACATAATTATCTGTTTTGATTCCTGTATACGGATTCGCAGTGATGTAGAATAATGCATCATTAAAATCTTGATCACAAGAAGCATAATCCCTCCTAATATCTTCAAAACCTAATATGATTCTATCATTATTTGGATCTGAAAGTAATACATTATGATATCTTAAATTAGCATCACTTTCTGGGTTATAGTCTGATTCAGAATATAATTGCCAGTTTCCTGTTCCTACACAACCATCTGACCAGGCATTTGCTAATAATACCCAACCTATTCCTGTATTAGGAGGAAAGCTTCCTATATTTACTTTATCCCCGGTTTGTAATCCTCCTCCGCTTCCAATAGCAGAGATGTTAGGAAAAATAATGGTAATGTCTTCTGGAGCTGGCATTGATGGTGAAGGGTCATTACTATCGTAGGTATAAAATCCTAAGGTATTTTTATACCCTGCACCTTCACTAATAAAGGTAATCCAGATATCTGTTTGTTCTTGTACTGTTACATCTGTATCATACCCTGATGAAATGTAATGCGGATTAAAATCTGGCACTGGATATCCCTCGGGTAACGCATTGTTAATCGTATCAAGAGTTTCTTGAGTTATTACATCTCGTTCGTCTAAGTAAAGAGGCGTACCATCGGCTGTATAATCGCCTAGATAATTATATCGATCACAAATCTCTGGGATAGGAAAACTAGCAGGGGTTTGTCCTCCGTTTTCGGGATCAAAACTAGTTTTTCTTAAATCAAAATTATCATCTAATCCGTCTTGATCTGCATCATTACCTGAAGCAGTTGTTTCAGCAATTCCATCGTCATCACTATCGTAGGCTTCGGTAGTATCTAATATTACATCATTATCAGAGTCAACATCCAAATGATTATAAATTCCATCACTATCAGTATCTACTGTTCCGTTTGTGGTGCCTCCAAAATCAGCATCAAAAGCATCATCTAGTCCATCTTTATCTTCATCTATATTTGATAAACCTATATATGTGGCACTATCTTGTCCTTCTATAATATCTACAATTCCGTCATTATCAGAGTCAGTATCATAGCAATTATAGATTGTATCATTATCAGTGTCTCTTGGTATAAATTCAATACCAGTTTGATCAGCATCAAAAGCATCTGCAATACCATCATTATCGGTATCTGCATAATTTGTGTCTAATCCATTACAAATACCATCGTTGTTTGTGTCTTTGTCTGCTTGTCCCGCCTCTACAATATCATAAATACCGTCGTTATCCGAATCTATATCCATAAAATCTGGAATACCATCACCATCTCTGTCAAAAGCATCTTGTACAACATTATCGCCATTACCACTGATGTCATTATCCAAATAATTGTACATATCATCTCCATCATCATCACCATAAGGATCTATGCCATTACATTCTACGGTATTTAATATACCGTCACCATCACAATCTACATCCATCGAATCCAAAATACCATCCTGATCTTTATCCAAAGGAGAAATACCACTGGCACATTTAAATCCATCATTCGAATTGGTGGTTTCGGTAAGATTAAGAAGTGTTGCAGTTGGTGTAGCACTTTCATAATCATTAACTAGGTATAATCCGCCACTATTGTCAGATAAATACAAGCGGTTGCTAGCATCTGTATATGCCGCTCCAAATGTACTTCTGGGCAGATTGGTTACAGCTTTACTTGAAAATATAGGTGACCCAGAAGAAAGATCCCATTTGTATAGTTTTCCTCTGCTGCCTCCATAAAAAGCATTATTGATATATGTAATGTCTGCACAAGTACTAGGTGATGCTATATCAGATTCAATTACTTCAAAAATAGGAGAATTGGTACCATCATAATCTTTCAGATTAGTGATTTTATGAAATGTTTTTTTATTGTTATTCTGAAAAACCCAAAGATTACCATCTGCATCTACATCGGCTGCATACCCTCCTCCAAACATAACTGTACCAACAGGAGCAACTGCTCCAAGATCAATCACCATATCCTTAGCAATTCTAAGCAAATGTTTATCACTACTTTTTATAGCGTATAGATAATTATCTGCAACATTGTATCCTCCGGCATTGTATGATGAGTAAGTGTGTAATGCATCAGAATAAGATCCGGTTACAGGATCATATGCTTTCATTGCTCCAGAAATTACCTGATAGAAATTACCATCATCACAATCAAAGGGTTGTTGTGCGCTTATTAGAGATGTAATAAGAAGTCCTAGTAGGAAAGTAATTTTTTTCATAATACAATAGATTTTGGGTTTCAGATACTCAAAACTAGTTGATATGTACTATGAAAGTGGCTGCTATTCGGTCATTGGACCTTTGCTATCGACCAATGGAGGTTAGAACCGGGTATGAATTATAACAAATTAAGACGTTTCATTAATTCTGGGCGATTAGAGCGACTTACCGGAATTACATCTTTTTCAATAAGAACGCTGTTATCCTCTATATCAATGATTTTTTTGATATTGATCACATAAGATCGATGTACTTTTAGAAAGAGATCATCGGGTAGCTTCTCTTCGATCTTTTTCAGCGTAGAATGTACAGTATAGTTCTGGCTTTCAGTTTTGATTAAGATATAATCTCCTTTGGCTTCAATGATATTAATGGTAGGAATATCAATCTTAATCAATCGGCGATCAATATTGATATACAAATCGTTTTCTCCAGAAGAGATTCCTGTCGATGATTCATGAGGTGTTTTTGTGCTTGCAGTACTCGTTGAAGTTTCAGCCTTTTGAATTGCCTTAAGAAAACGAGGCAATGTAATTGGTTTTACTAAATAATCTACAATACAATCATATTCAAAAGCTTCTAATGCAAAGTTTTTATCAGATGTAATAAGTATAATTTTTGGAGGATTTTTTAAGGTCTGAATAAAATCAAAACCTGTAAAATCCGGCATATGAATATCTAAAAATATAAGATCTACCGTGGAGCTGTTTAAAAATTTAATTGCCTGAATTGCATTAGGAAATTCTTCGATAACATTAAGTTCATCTACCTGGGAGCATAGTTGTTGGATAATTACTCTTGCAGTTTCTTCATCGTCTATAATAATACAATTCATACGCATAGGTTATTATAATGTCTTTAAAAAAAGTTCTATGGATTCTAAAATTAGCATAAATTTTGGATATAATTCGTCATTATTTTCCTTTAACCCTTCTTCGAAGTCTATCGTAGTTTGATATCCAGTTTCAAGTCCAAGCATGCCAATTTTATGTTTTAGTTTATGTACATTCTCTGCAGCTTTGGTAAATGCCTTCGAATTATAATTTGCAAGAAACTCTTTTTGTTCTTCTGGGAATTCTCGTTTTAAAATACTAATTAGTTTCTGCTCAAAAGTATCGGATCCAGCTGCCAGTTCTTTTATATAGATAAGATTGGGGGTTTCGGTCATTTTATTTCTTTTTTTAAGGTAAAATAAAAAGTGGTTCCAACGCCATCAGTAGATTCTAACCAAATAGTACCTTCGTATAAATCTATAATCTTTTTCACTATTGATAATCCAACTCCAGTTGATTCACCTTGATTATCTAGAGTCTGGAAAATCTGGAAAATCTTATCATGGTATTTCTTTGATATCCCGACACCATTATCGGCGATCGCAAATTCCCAAAATTCATTTTTTTCTTTGCAAGAAACCGTTATGAGGCCTTGTTCTTTATCATTATATTTTATTGCATTGTTAAGTAGGTTTTGGAATAGCTGTTGCAAACTAAATTTATCTCCCACCATAACAGGTAGCTCTGTTATGATTTTTATGGCTATATGATCGGGGATATGTATAACATCTATGATATCAGTTACAATATCTCGAAGTGCAATATTTTGTTTAGGATGATCTACTTTATCAATACTAGAATATTTAAGAATACCGCTAATCAAATGGTCCATCTTATCTACTTTCTTAAGCAGCATGTTTAGAGAGTTGTGCGCATTATCATCCAATACATCTACATAATCCTCTTTTAACCAGGTTAACAGAGCATTCATGCTTCGCAAAGGAGATTTAAGATCATGAGAAACAATGTGTGCATAATCATTAAGCTCTTTGTTACTTTTTTCTAGATTTTTTACCAATCGATCTCTTTGCTTTTCAAACTCTAATTGTTCTGTGATATCTTCAATTAGGGCGACTTGATATTTTATACTCCCATCCTCATTTCTTACTGCCGCTACATTTGTTTTGGCCCAAAATACAGTGCCATCCTGTTTTACATATCTTTTATTTACCGAAAAATTATCAATCTCACCATCATTCATTTTCTGCATATTATTTTCAGATTCTACATATTCATCTTTTAGAGATATGTTTTTTACTTCCTTTTGAAGTAGTTCATTTTGGGTATATCCCAGCAGGTTCTGAAATGCTTTATTGGTTTGAATAATTTTTCCAAATTGTGTAAGTGCAATCCCCAAAGAAGAATTTTCGACAATAGCAGATAATTGTTTTTTCTGCTCTTCAAAAATTTGCTTTTGTTCAAGTTCTTCGGTAATGTCTCTTACGATACCTTGTGCTGCAATGGGTTGATTTTTTTTGTTGTGAATTAGACTCGCATTAATATGTACGGTTCTAACTCCTTTATGTTTGGTGTATACTCTTGCTTGATAATCAGAGAATGATCCTTTGACAATAAGTTCTTGAAAAGAGGTCATCGCATACTCATAGTCCTCTTTATAGATAAGTTTTACAATATTTAATTTTTCCTGATTGATATCATAGCCAAATAACTCTTTGGCCGAGTGATTCATTTTAATGACATTTCCAGAGATATCCATTAGTACATAGGCATCAACTAGGTTTCCGAAAACTCCTTGTAGTTCTGAGGTTTTTTCGGTGAGTCCTTCTTCAAGTTTAGCATTAACATCCTTTAATTCTTCTGTGAGTAGATATAGTTCTCTGGATTTACCCTCAAGAATTTGTTCTGCTTGTTTTCTTGCTGCTTTTTCTCGTTGTAAGGCGCGTTGTAGTATTTCTAACTCATTACTCATTAATGTTTGGTGATGCTAAATTTAACTTCGGTTCCATCTTCTTTTATTTTTTCCAAAAGAATAGTAGCCGTACTGTTGTAATGTTCAAAAGTTTTATTCATTAACCCCAAACCAAAGTTATACATTGCTCTACTGGATTTGTAGATCATAATCAAAGTGGTTGGGGTTTTTTCTAAAACTTCAAAAGTTGGAAGTTCTGCATCGGGATATATCTTTTGTACTTCTACGTGGATGTGATTTTCAATAGAGGAAAGCAGTTCTATAGGATCTTCATACTTGTCGATTAACCCTGGGTAACTTGCAGCTAGTACTCCAAAAAAATGTTCTGCGTAGGTGAGTAGTAGATCATCAATACTAATACTGGTATGATTGCTTAAATGTGTTAATAGACTTAACATTTCTGAAAAATCATAGGTGCCAACAGAGGTGTAAACACCACCTGAAGCTAATTTAGATTGTTCTATAATTTTATCTACCGTTGCTAGACCAAATTTGTCTTCGACTAATTCTAAGAATTCTGTAAATACAATACCTTTCATCTAATAAGTAGCGTTTAAATTATCTTTTTATAAGTTCATTTACACTCCAATATTCGATCAAACACTTTATTTTGTGTGCATAATCTTCATACTTTAATGGTTTTACAATATATCCAGCAATTCCAATTTCATAACTCTCTTTAAGATCATTATGATTATTTGAAGTACTGAGAATAACTACTGGGGTATATCTTAGAGTGGGGTTTGACTTTAAGATCTTTAAGAATTCCAAGCCGTTCATTTTTGGCATATTAAGATCTAAAAAAACGAGATCTGGAAGTTCTTTGTTATTTTCTAAAATTTCTAATGCTTTTTCTCCATTTTCTGCCTCAGTTAAGGTATGATTATAATTGTTTTTTTGCAATACTCTTGCAAATTTTAATCGTTCAATTTCATCGTCTTCTATTAATAAAAAAGTCAAGCCCATTGTTTTTTGTGTTTTAATTTAAGTTAAAATATAGGAATATCAGTATGTAAAGATGTTCTTTTATCACTCAATTTTACTTTATCTTTCGTCGAAAGATACTTTTAGTGTAGATGAATGGTAGTTTTGTATAGGTGATTGGAATTTAAATTTTTTATAATGCTTTAGGACAGTCTATTAGGAAAGAAATATCTTTTAAATCTTAGACTCTTTGTTCATGCTTTTTATTCTATTAATTTAAAAATTAAAATGGATAAGACTACAAAATTTCAAACCAAAAGTATTAAAAGAATAGATGGGATTTTCCACAATTCAGGTGCGTGGTTTTGTTGGTATTTGCATCAATTTGTAGATTTTTATTTTTTAAATCATTGATAATTAACAACATAAATGGTGTAGTGCTCGCTCTCATCACCCTCGACAACAGGAGTATAAGTTTGTTGAGGATTTTCCTAAAAATACCTATTAAAGAAAGATATACCGCTATCGATATTGGTGATTGTGAATGGTGTAGCAGCTCTCATTTCAGATGTGTAGATGTCGTTCCCTCAATGCTATTTGGGAAGATGAGTATAATCAATCAAAAGAATGTGAAGGTTGTGGTTTAAATTACATTGTAAATAGAACATATGATAGAAACGCGATAGAAGAAATAGAGTATATAATACCCAAAGCGATAAAAACTTGTGACGGGTGTGGGCATGAATTTGAATATATGATAGAAAATCTATGTACAGATTGTGAAAATAAATATTCTTATGGAGAATAGCCCTAAATCACCAATGTTTTAAATACTAGCAATGGGAGGTAAACCTACGAATCTAAGGCTTTAAAATATAATTCAGTACTCCATTACAGAGTACTGTTTTTAAGCACTGAAATGTGTGGAAATGTGTGGATTTGCATACTCTAGAAATCGTAAAGCACTTACAAACAGGGGTGTATGAATGAGCTTTTTTAGCCTCATAACCCGAAGGTCGCAGGTTCGAGTCCTGCTCCCGCTACGAAGAAAACCAGTTGTTTTTACAACTGGTTTTTTTATACTCGAAAACCTGATGCAAAGCATCAAAGATTGATATGATTTTTTATCGATATACACGCTGGGGATACCCTCGAAGATTTATATCCATATAACGCTTGTTATCAAAGCATCACAAAGCGGAATGATCTTATATATGATCGGTACGCCCCCTTTTAATAAGGATGAAACTATTATGAATATAGGTGTTTTACCTTAAGTTAATATTATAATCGTTTTGTCATTGGCATCGAAATTATGATCATAACAATTGATGCTATAATAAGCGGTGCAATAGCTTTTATTGGTTTTAAAGTTGTTTTTGTCTTATAATATTCTGGTACGAATTGTTTCCAATCTATGGTACCAGCAAGTTGACCTTCAAATATTTTTGGATAAAAAAACAACCTTAATTTTTCATGAAATGCATTGGTAGCATTCAGATATTCCAATTGTTGACTCATACTAGTTCCTGCCAATTGATTAAAAGCTAATTGCAGATGCATATTGGGAATTACAGATGTAATTTGGTTGCTCTTGTTTTCACGTAATTTAATCTTCTTATTAAAAGCATCGCGCTGTTTTTTTGAATCGTCGTCTCCCATCTGTTGCATAGCGTAATACCATAACCAGTTGAACCCATCAGTAGGATATCCATACTTCTTAAATTGTGGATAATGTTGATAAAACTTCTCAATAGTAGCTCGCTTGTCGGTATCCCATTTAACGTGATAGCCATCTCTTTGTGCTATTGCAGTGCTCAAAGCCTCTGGTACAGGATATTTTGAGGTTACATACGCATTGATTCCAGCCGGCAAAAGAATAATTAACATCAACCAAACAGATAAAAATAGTAACGCATTAAAACCAGAAGATTTTTTAAAATTTATGATAAAAAAGCTAACCGTAAACCAGAAAAGTATGTAGAGTATGGATAATCCTAACATCCAAAAAAAGTGAATATCCAGAGATAAGTTCAGGACTAGTTTTGCTACAAAAAAAAGAAAGATCAATATTGCATATAATAGTATTAATCGTACCAAAAGTTTGGAGATGATAAATCCAAGTTTAGATTTTGATTGAATAGCTACTAGTCTCCAGGTACCTGTTTCTGTTTCTTCGGAAACTGCATTAAAAGTCAACACAATTACCAATAATGGAAAGAGGTAAATGATCACAAAAGAAAGGTCGAGATTACCGGACTGCAGGTTCATTGGGTTTACCAAATCAGTATCATACTTTTGGGCTTCAAAGGTTTTAATGGTAATTCTTTTTACCGTAGGATGTACATCTGACTGACCAATAGATAATCCAGCTAATGGATTTAAGTTATTGATATGGGCGAAATTTGCATAATATAACAATAGCCCTAAATCATCATTATGCAGTGATACTTGTCGGTCAAAATGTTGCTCTTGATACGTTTTTACTTCAGCAATTGCATCTTGTTGTCTTTCTAGATGTTTATTGCCAATGACGATTCCTACTACGCCTAGTAGCGTTATTAATATCAGGCTTATCCATACTTCTTTGGATCGAATACATTGTTGTAAAAATAATTTATATAACATCATATTGCTTTTGCTCTTTTTGAAATGAATAGTAATAAACCTATCGTACCTATTGCCCAAAACAAGATAGACAGTAATGCAGGAAAAGCTTCTTTCATAGAATTTGCAAATGCCATGGGTTCGTGTCTAAAATCCTGAAATGCTGACCAATGTTCATGTCCAATTACGTGGGTTTTCCCTTCAGAACCGCTTTCTTTTTTCGGACTGATATATTCCATTTGTAATTCATTCATGGTTTGCGCTAATTGATATCGATAATCATCTGTTTTATCTTGAAAATCGATGTAAGATGAAAAATCGGTACCAGACATCGTCATTGATATTAATTTTATTGCAGTAAAAGGGTTGACAAATGATGAAAATCGAGTTACATCATTTTGGTTTTTATAAATACCTATCAACTTAGCGTGATGTTTTCTGTACAAAGCAGCCGTTATTTTCTCACCTTCGCGCATTACAAAACCCGAATAGTTAAAAGGTAGGTCAGTTACCTTACTTACATTATGAACTGTTAATACAGAATCTCTTAGGTGTTTATAATGTGGATCATTAGGATTATGACTGTCACCTTTTTGGATCACTTCTTTTTCGATAGCAGATTGAAAGGCCAATTTACTAGGAGTAGGAAACCAGTAATTTCCCATAGCTTGTGCAGATTTCGGTAATAAGATTACTAACAATAACCAAATTCCTAATAATCGTAATAAAGCATTTTTTGGTGTATTACTACTCCCAGATACGACAACTGTAATAGAAGATATAATAAAAAGGAATACCAAATAACTTGTACCAATTATGAATAAGCGTAACCATCTAAAGTCATTTACCACTGGGTTTTCAAATAGTAAAAGTGCAATAATTACCACTAAAAGAATGGGTGTAAAAAACAGTAAAGAAATTGCAAAAAGTCCAATAGATTTTCCAAATAATAGCTCTTTCCATGTAGCGCCTTGGGATAACAGTATTTTTAAAGTTCCATTCTGTTTATCTCCTGCAACACTAGAAAAACCAATAAAAAAAAGCATCAAAGGCAATACCAGTTGTAGTAATAATGCTAAACTCAATTCACCAAATCGTAACATACCTGTAGAAAAGGTAGCTTCAGAAAAATTAACACTATTTTGTCGATGTGCTTCTAAAAAAACTGTACTTCCTGTAAAACTTTCTAACCCATAATCAAATATCCCCAAAGTAGGGTGTATTCGAAATGCAAATGTCCCAAAATGAGCCATTCTGTGCGGGTGCTTATCGGGATTTGCTTCCCAACTTTGTCTTGCTTTAACCTGGTGTTCTTGTCGAATATTATTCTGAGTACTATGATTTTTTATACCGCTAACAGCTGAATACGCCGTTAACAGTATAAAAATTAAAAATAATAGATAAAAACTTTTGGGTGCTGTAGCATTACGCCAAAAGTGAACTGCGAATAATCGAATATTTGCCCATTGCATCTTTTTAGAATTTATACGTTGTAGTTAGCAATACATTTCTGGGAGCTCCCGGAAATACTCTGGTTGCATTCAATGCACCATTCCAATACGTTTCATCAAATAAATTATTGAGCTTTAACGCAATCTGCATATCCATACCTGTTGGGCGATAATACACAGCTGCATCAAATACCGTGTACGATGGCAATACGATACGATCTCCATACCAAGACAAACGATCTCCACGATATACCATACCTAGACCCACACCTACATTTTTAAGTGCGCCTTGCATAAAATCATATCGACCCCAAAAATTAGCACTATGTTCAGGTGCTCCTCCAATGCGTTCACCATTTAATGTCGGATCATCATCTTCTATAATTTCGGCATCGATAAAGGCATACGAAGCACTTAGTTGAAGATTAGGTAATACATATCCTGTAAGATCCCATTCAAAACCTCGGCTACGTTGTTCTCCTCGTTCTGTTAATACCGTTTCATCATTTGGATCTTGCTGTAATAGATTTTTTTGAGTGATTTGATATACTGCTGCATTCACAGTTAGTTTTCCACCTAAAAATTCTCCTTTACTACCAAATTCTATGTTATTACTTTCTAAAGGGTCAAAACTAGCAGGAGAATCTGCCCAGAAAAAATCTTCGGTAGCGGGTGAGAGTGTGACAGTGTTAGACTGGGGCTGAAACCCTTCTACGTAGGAAGCATATACACTAGTTGTTTTTGTAGCTTCATAAGTCACCCCAATTCTAGGAATAAAAGCTTCGTTTTTAAATGATTGCTCATTATTTGATTTGTAATCGAATATATCTTCGTACCAGTCATAACGAAGATTCAGAAGAGCAGAAAATTTACCTATCTTAAATTGGTTTTGAATATAAATACCATTTGAAGTAGTAAGATTTGCGGGAATTGCAAATTCTGAGGTGATATAACCAGAAGTTTCTCTTGCCGTATTATTAGGATTGGTAAGATCGAAATGATCAACATTTGGCCTTGGAGCAGTTACACCATCAATTTCTATAGTTTCAAATTGATCTGCTTGAGCAGGATCAAACGAAGTCGCTGTACCATTTAATCTTCGGTAACGACGAGCACCATTAGAAGCTCCACCGACAGTTCTTTCCCATCTACTACCATCATATCCAACCAAAAGGGTATTGGTAAACGTGTCATTTTCAAAATCAAAATTGATATATGCGGTATAGTTATCCGTTATCCAAAACTGCTGCCTCTCCGTATAACGTAGTTCAGCAAGTGTAGGAATGGCATTGCCATCTATGTCTACGGCAGCAGAACCTGCCACGCGGTGCTCTGCAAGGTCTTCTTCCCAAGTTTGTTTCATATAGGAAGCATTGAATCCTATATTATCAGTAATCTGCTTACTAAAATTGCTGATTACCATAAACTCTTTTGAAGCATAAAAGTCATTTGCAGCAGCTACATTGGTAGTAATATCCGTACTATTTAGATCAAATTGACCATTGATAGCTCCAAAGAGTGGTTGACCGCGATCAAGATTTCCTACTCCATTACTGTATATCATTTCCACATTAAGAGCGGTAGTGTTATTAGGTAAGAAAGTGATAGAAGGAGCGATTAAAAATTGATTGTTTTGTACCAAGTCTCGGAAAGACCTAGCTTCTTGGATAGCAGTATTAAAACGGTATAATAAAGTTCCTGAATCATTTAATGGTCCTGTAAAATCTGCGGTTGCTCTTAACGTTCCGAAACTTCCGACTGTGGCACTTACTTCATTTCTTTTTTCTTTTAAAGGTTTTTTAGTTACTAAATTAACGGATCCACCTGGATCCACACTTGAAAAGGTTACTGAAGATGGCCCTTTAATAACTTCTGCTCTTTCTATATGGGATGTAATGGGTTGTAGAAAATAATATTGACGTGTCCTAAAACCATTAATCAGTTGACCATCTTCAGCTTGAATAATACCCCGAATGTTAAAATGATTGTAGAATCCTGTATGTGTAACACTACTTGCAGTTTTTATAGCATCTGCTATCTGAAATGCTTGGCGATCATTAATTAATTCTTTTGTAATTGTAGAAACTGATTGAGGTAGCTCTTTATTCTTAATAGCTATTTTGGTAGATGAAAAAGAGTAATCACTATTGTAATCCGTTCTAGGGCGACCAACGATTTCGACGGTTTGAAGCTGCTCTGCACCTTCTTCTAACTGAACAGTTCTTATATCATATGTAGAACCATTTCCAGTTTCTACAATGCTTTTATAAGGCTGAAAACCTAAATAGCGTACTTCTATAGTATAAGTTCCCGAAGGAACATTTATTTCAAATTGCCCTGAGTTATCTGTAAGTTTCCCAAAAGTGTTGGCTTTGTTTTTTAAAGAAATTGAAGCTCCCACAATAGGAATATTTTGAGTGTCGACGATGGTTCCTGTTACTTGTACTTGCGCAAAAGTCACGTAACTAAATAACAGAAATAAAAGGTTGGGTAATAATTTAAAAAGGTTCATTGTGTTAATTGATTTGTAGTACGTTTAGATAGTTTTTAAGTATAAATCTTGTAATTGGGTTGCATTAATAGCATCTGTGTTTGATGTATGAACCAATTGACCTTCTTTCATAATACCAATTTTGGTACCTACGTTTACCGCATTAAAGATGTCGTGAGTGGCCATAAAAATTGCTTTACCTTCATTGCTAAGTTCTTTGCATATTTTAGTAAATTCTAATGTAGCTTTGGGATCTAGGCCAGAAATAGGTTCATCCATAAAAATGTAATCCGCATTTTTAGAGAGTGCGATGGCAATACCAACTTTTTGCCGCATCCCTTTGGAATAAGAAGATAGTTTGCTTTGATGGGCAGTTTCTTGAAGACCAGCTTTTGATAAATAGTCAGATAACTCAGAGCTCTTATATTTAAATCCAGCTAGCCTGCTAAAGAAGTTAAGGTTCTCGACACCCGAAAGATTGCCATATAGTTGGACAACCTCAGGGATGTATGCTATCATTTTAGTGGTTTTATTACTGTTAGATCTGACAGTAATTCCATTGATCGAAGCTTCACCACTAGAAGGCTCAATTAGTCCTAAAAATAGATTGATTGTTGTTGTTTTACCAGCACCATTTTGACCTAGTAAACAAAAAATTTCCCCATTGTCAACGGATAAATTCAACTGACTAAGTGCTGAGTGCTTACCGTATGTTTTGGTAAGATTGATTGCTTTTAGCATATGTATTATGTAAAAATAAGTTTGACTATTCGTGTTTGTAATTTCGGTTAGACCCGATAATAGTTTGGATATAAGGAGACAGGACCAAAGCAGAACGTGTAATACGTTATTATAAGTGAATGTATAATTGATTATTCTATAGCGCGAATCACAAATGAGAATGCACAAAATTTATAATGCAAATCAAAAACTCGCATCATTCATAAACTTTATAAAAAATTGGTATATCCTTTACACAAAAGGTGGAGGCTTATTATAAATACAAGTTGGAGAAACAATCTTTTCTTGCGGAGTATTGTATTGGGGTACTATAACAAATGAACTTGGTATACTTTGTTGTTCATTTTCTAAATGGAAATTATTATCATTGATTAGATCAAACTGATGAGAATCAACTATAATGTCACAAAGTTCACAAGAAATAGCGGTATCATCATCTGATAAATGGCTCAAAGCATGTAAGTTCGCTACCCTCGGAACAAGGAATGCCGCTGTAAACAACAGGGTGACGATATGTGTGAGTACACGTTGGTGCATAAGTGCAAGATCAGGAATATTGAAATAGGATTTTTTTGTTTTAACAAAAGTTTAGGTCGTTTTTATGAGTTTAAATAGAATTTTAAAAACTTGATAGAGAATAATCTATCAAAATATTAGTTTATATAGATTTGAATAGTAAACCAATTAACCAAAATCATGAAAACACTTAGTAAATTAACAGTAATTACAGTAGTTCTTTTCTTTGTTTCTTGTAAACAGAATCCAGCTGAAACACCAGAGCATAAGGCTATGGTAGCAGAACATTCCCAAATGGAATCGTCCCATAATGCAATGGAAGCAGAACACAATGCCATGAAAGATGATCATCAACAAATGGTAGATGCTCATAAATCCATTGAAAATGATTCTATTCATGTGGTGACCGAAAAGAATCACACAGCTTTATTAGCGAAACACGGTGAACTTATCTCGGCGCACAAAACATTAATAGAAAAACATGCCGAACTAGAAATGAAACATGCTTCTGGAGAGATCACTCTTGAACAAATGACTTCAGAACATGAAGCCATGAAAGACGAGCATGAAAATATGGAGAAGGAACATCAACAAATCGCGACTGAGCATAAGCGCATTACCGAAGAAGATAAAAAAATGATGAAAGAAGATCAAGAGAAAGCTAAAGAAGCTGAATCTGATCAAAAGTAATATAGTAATAGATTAGTTATTGGAAAAAATGCGAAACTGTACGTAACACTTACGTACAGTTTTTACGTACCTATTTGCGCCTATTTGTTGGTTTTAAATACTTGTTTAACATTAGTTTATATGTTTTTTTAATAAAAAGACTACTACATTTTTAGGAGTTGGTGAGCGGTATTTTTTAGTATGGAAGTCAAAAAACATGTTTAGTTTTAAACAGGTATAATTGTTAGTTTAAGTATTCAATCAAAGGTATTAACTCTACTATTATGCTAGAAAATAGATTAATTAGGTATTATGAAGAGTTTACAAAGAAGTTCGTAAGTTTCATTTTTGTTTTAAGTCGGTATATTCGTTTATTTTAAATCACTAATTGTGGTTTACCAGTATTTAACATATGATTTGGAGATAGTACGCAAATTAAAGGTATCTTTGCAATGTTAAAATTCGGAAAGCTCCAATTTAATCTTGTTTCCTCAAATTCAATATTCTTTTTCTGCTCTCTTTTTTTCTCAGCAATATTGCAAAAAACATTTTTAAGTTAAATATAAGGATAGCAACATCAGTTTGGGCGCTGTTTTCAACGTAGAGCAAGTCTTCACAACTAGATATTTCTGTTTGTTTCTTAGTCTTTTATATTTATACGTTGTCCCCGAATTATATATGCATGGGCTTAAAACAGAAAGTCGATAGTATCAAAAATCTAAAATTTTCAAAAGCACAAACTCTGATTTTTCAAAAACACTGAGAAACAGGGCTAACAATTATTTCAAAACGAACATTAAATAGAATAATAAATGATAAATACAAAGTAATGAAAGAAGGAACAGTAAAATTTTTCAATAGTGCCAAAGGATTTGGCTTTATTAAACTCAAGGATTCTGATGAGGATGTTTTTGTACACCAAAGCAGTATTATAGATGAAATTCGTGAGAACGACAACGTAAAATTTACGATGGAAAGAGGTCAAAAGGGAATGAACGCAGTCAATGTTGAATTGATCAAATAATAGGTCAGGTATTTCTAAGACTGTTAAAAAGCCATCTATTGAAGATGGCTTTTTATGTCTTATTTCAGGACAACTCACTCCTATGCTGATGATGTACTTAAATTTTGATTATCTAAAATCCAAGTTCAAACATAATGTAGATATTGGGATTGCACGAGGATGCCTAAGCATATATTTTGAAAGTAAAACGCCTTACAAAGGACAAAAAAATGACAATGCGAATAAAACTATTTCTAATAATGCTGTCTTCATTTGCCATTTCCCATTCCCAAGAAATAAATCGAATAGGACAGTTAGAGGGGGTTTATCAAGGAAGGGTTGAGGAGGGTTATTCGTTTTGTTGTAAAACCGCATCTGGATTTGAAAAAATATTGGTTTTTAACGAAATTCTGTCCGTTGTACTTGAAAAATATCCATTACATATCGATAAACATGTCGGAGAAGATTTCATCATTTCGTTTACAAAGGATATAATCATTGAAGAAAAAAGGAGTAGAGAAGTATCAACCATACTACGTTTACAAAAGCTTGCGCCTGGACAACATCTTCGAAAATGATATAAAATCTTAATTCTCAACATATAAACAAATACCTCGTTAGAATATAAACGTATACAAGCATGAGTACAAAACTATTCATAAAATATATGGTCAGTTTACGATGTAAACTCATGGTTAAAGAAGAGTTAAAAAAACTTGGATTGCATTATGTCGTTTTAGAATTAGGTGTTATTGAACTCTTAGAAGATATAACTAAAGACCAACGTATACAACTGAAGAAAAATCTAAGTAAATCTGGCTTAGAATTGATGGAAAATAAAAAAAGTATACTAATTGAAAAAATCAGAAATGTCATCATCGAAATGATTCATTATACAGATGAATTGCCTAAAGTCAATTATTCTGATTATATAAGTGAAAAGGTTGGCTATAACTATACATATTTAGCAAATATATTTTCAGAAGTGAAAGGAATTACCATTCAGCAATTTATCATTATCCATAAAATTGAAAGGGTTAAAGAATTGCTTATTTATGATGAATTAAGTCTTACCGAGATCTCCTATAGACTGCACTACAGCAGCGTGGCACATTTATCCAATCAATTCAAAAAAATCACAGGTTTAACTCCTACTTTCTATAAAAAACTGAAAGAAAAACGTAAACAAAATCTGGAAGATTTATAATAGATCAATGTCGTATTATAGTTTGTTCGATGTCCATATTACTCAATACTACAGAAAAGTGTGATATATGTAACGTAGGTTCAACGTAATGTAACGCATTAAATCATTAATTAACTGATTTTTGTATACATATCAAACTGCTTTTATATGCAGTGTGTTATTAATGATCTAAAAACAAAAAATCATGTCAAAAGGAAAAGAAGGTAAATCCAAGTCGGGTAAAAAAGCTCCTGCAAAAAACTTGAAAGAAAAAAGGGCTGCAAAAGCGGCAAAAAGAAAGGAAAAAAGGAGTGAGGAATAAACTTCAATTGCAACTACCGTATTCTAGTTTAGCATTAATCTTCTATTATATTATCCATGAAAAATCATGAATTAGAAAAATCCACTAACCATAAGTTGGCTGATACTATTGATTATGTACCTGGCTCTGTGGTTATGAAAGCAATTCTAAAGAAAAAAACAGGAATCGTAGTCATATCATCATTTGATAGTGGAGAAGCATTACCTTCTAAGATATCTCCTTTTGACAATCTTATTCAGATTATAGACGGAGAAGCTGAGATTATTATTAATGAAGAATCAAATATCATTGAAACTGGTCAGGTAATCATTATCCCTGCTCATGCAAGGAATATAGTAAGGGCTAATAAGCGTTTTAAAATGTTGTCAACCATCATCAAGAGTGGTTATGAGGATATAAGTATTTAAAAGTTAAATATAATGTATAGGGTAGTACAGGAAAGTAAATTCAAACCTGGCGATACTGTTTATGCCAAAGTAAACTCTAAAGTTAAATTGATTGTACGGTTATATTACCGCCAAATATACTATTGCAAATCTGCTGAAGATCCAGAGAAGAAAGAAGTAGTGTTTTTTGAAAGAGAGCTGTTATAATAATTGCTTAAAGCGACAAAAGTTAAAAACTAAATAACACATATATAAAATGGTAGAAGAGTCAGGAATTACAAAAGCACAAAGCTTTCTTTTCATTACTCCAAAAAAGCGGTCAAAGATTGCTTACTTCATTTTGGTTCACGGTTTTCCCAAACAGTTCAAGAGATTGTTTAAAGCCATTTATCATCCAGAAAATCACTACTTAATCCACATCGATCAAAAAACTGACATCAATATAAAAGAGGATATTAAAACTTTTTTAGAAGATTATTCTAACGCTTATTTCTTGAAAAGTACAACCATAGATAAAGGAAAGTATACTATGGTTCAATCCCAACTTAACGGAATGAAATATCTCTTAAACCGTTGCCTAAAATGGGACGTTTTTATTAATCTAAGTGGCCAGGATTTTCCTTTAAAGTCTCAAGATTTTATTCTTGATTTTTTGCACAGTAATAAAGGGAAAAACTTCATGAAAATGGCCAATAAAGTTAGAGTACATCCTGATACGCTGAACCGTGTTGAAAACTATTTTCAAGAGATAGATATTGGCTTTTCAGACATACCTTATAAAAGATCTTTTATAAAAAATGTGACCTCGCATGTCGGCGGACAATGGATGATCTTGACCAGAGCATGCTGCGAATTTATCTGCCATAGCCCTGAAGTGAAAAAATTTGAAGATTTCTATCGTAATACACTAAATGCTGATAAATCATTTTTTCAGACTGTACTTATGAATACCTCATTTAAAGAAATCATTGTAAACGATGATAAAAGAGCTGTTGTATGGATATCTGATGGAGATATAAAATTGAAACCAAAAACTTTGACAGGATCGGATTTTGACTTTTTAATGCAAGGAGAAAATTTATTTGCCCGAAAATTCGATGAAAGAGTAGATGAATCTATAGTAAACATCTTGGCGGAAGCTTTGACAACAAATCAAATAACAAATAATTCTAATAATATTGATTTTAAAATTATTCCAACGCTTACTATTGATACAAAAAAAAGTGTCCTATTAGATGCAGAAACAATCATCAATCCACCAGCTCAACTAACTAAACAAATACTTAATGGTAGTAAATAAATAATAAAATGGCTAAAAAAACGAATATTACAAGAAGTTGGAGAGAGCAAAAAGTAATGCTCAAACGTAGATTTCCTTTTTTATCTGACAAGGATTTTGACTTTAAAGATGAGGAAAAAGAAATAATGCTTGATGGCCTTGCCGTTAAACTTAAGAAAACCAGAGAAGAGCTAGAATTGCTTTTTGCTGAACTCCAAACCTATTGAACTATAATTAAATAAAAAGGATAATGCATAAATTCAAAATACAACCGCTCACCGACTGGGTATTGATAAAAGTAGATATAGCAGAGGAAGAATCAGAGGGAGGGATTATTATCCCTGACACTGTTAAAGAAAAACCTCAAAAAGGAATTATACTGGCGGTCGGAAAGGGTAGAAAAGATGAACCCATGACGGTAAGGATTGGAGATCTAGTATTATACGGAAAGGATATGGGAACAGAAATCACTATGGACGGTATTGATGGACTTATTATCAAAGAATCAAACATCTTTGGCATTATTCAGCCAGTTAGTTTAGAACTCATATAAAAAGATGTGACAAGTATAGTTCGAGACTACGATGATGAGCTAGGTAAGATATGAAGATTAATAGATCCTAAAGATAAAAAGGCGTCTTATCAGGGTGTTGAAAAACAGTTGATTGCACATGCGATTCTTCTAAAATACCATAGTGAGCGTATTCCTTATTTTTTTCTGCCGCCCATGCAATATTGCCATAGTCAAAATGCCAATATTCCTTAAGATCACATACAAAATCTTCATCTTCGAAAAGTTTCATAAGAAGTTTGCGATTTTTCTTTGCTTCTTCACTAATGTCTGGATGTTTAGGGTAACATTTTTCGTTCAAATCAATATGTAATCCATCGTTGTTCCCAAAATCCAGCGCGCGTTTCGTTTGCAAATCATAAATCAGGGCGTCGACCGCCCCTCCGGTTGAATGGGTAGATTGCCTTTTGGGAGCAATAAACCTTGACACTATTTCATTAATTTCTTCTATGGTTTTTTTGGGATGTTTCTTTTTCATAAAACTGGCTTTTTGATCCCATAGTTTTTGTTGATGCTCAAATGATCTCCAGGCAGATCTAATGATTAATTTTTTGTCCTGATTATCCAGAAGTTTACTAATCCGACCTATTTTTTCATATATCTCTTTTCTAACCAAATAGCGATAGTTTTTTTGAATGGACTTTTCGAATATTAAATTAAAATCTGAATCTTGAAGACTCATCAATGTAGTGTGATCCTCTCTGATTGTCATGATAGCCGCATTCTTTTTACGCAGCCTGTCTTTTTCTTCTACTATGGTGCAATACGCTGCCGCACTTATAGGGGTAATGATATTTTTAAAAATATAGGACGAATTCATAGCTGTAACTAATGCGCCATACTTTAATGTAAATGATACATCGCTACCAACTTTTAAATCCTCTTTTTTGGCATTGATTATAATGTGATCACCACCTGCTCCCAGGATTTCAATATCCAATTTTGGAGTTAATCCAGTCACCATTACATCTTGAACACCCATTGCCAGAATAGCCCGTTTTATTATGCCCTGGTCTTTAAATTTTGGTTTATTACCAAAGGCGTCCAGACCGATCTCGCCATTTGGTACTGATGATTTGTTTTTCAATTCTATAACTTCAGCCACCAGCATAAAAGCGTCCTGATAAAGTTTTGGAATCGATTTTCCTGTTAAAGGTTCGTAACCTAAAAATATTGATTCTCCTAATCTCAAATTATTTATCCGGCCAACATCTTTTGTAGTGGTGAACCAATTATAATTAGCCGAATTTCCTCCTGAAATTATGGATAGTTTTATAGAAAACTTTTTCTCAATACTAATAGCAATAGCAGATAGTATGTCCATCTTTTCTGTTGTGGGCTTAACTCCAGAAAAACAAGCAAGATTTGTACCTATTCCTTCAAGTTCAATACCTTTTAGAGTTAGTACCTTTTTGATAGTATTTTCTAATTGTGCTGGCACTATACCTTCGCGCAAATCGCCTAATTCTACCATGATTATGATTTTATGGATCTTACCATGTAGGATAGCAAATTCTGAAAGTTTTTTTATAACAGACAACTCCGAATTTAAACTCATATCGGTATCCAATACTACTGATTCTGCCTGACTTATCATAGGAGTCCTAATCAATAGGAAGGTAGCTTTAACACCAGCATTACGCATTTTTTTGATATTTGCTATTCTTGAATCGGCAAGAATTTTAACCCCACTCTTTACCAAAATATTGGCAATATGCGGATGTGCACAAACTCCTTTAGTAACAGCAATTATCTTTATCCCTTTTGACCGAAAAAGGGAACTTAACGTCTTGGCGTTATGAGCAATTTTGCTAAGATTAATATCTATTCTTGGGATTGGCATAGTAGTGGGTTGACACGGATTAAATCAGGGAATATTTCATGAAGCTTTTCTATCAGCTTACTGCAGTCATTTTTTAGGACATCAGTGACAGGTAATTGATACTTTTCTTCATAAGTCCTTGTTGTACTTTCAACTTCTTGATCATTCATACCTTCGTGATTGATTGTAATTGCAATTACCTTGGATCCAGAGAAGGCTTCTAACATTATTATTTCACTTTCGAGTGTTGGCATTGGAATTTCGGGAAAATCGCATCTGGTACGCCTTTTGGGTGGATGCTGGAGGATAATAGCCTTGGGCATCGCACCTCGAATGATTGCACTTGAAGAGGTAAATGCCGGATGACTAAGTGCTCCTTGTCCCTCTACTACAATAATATCGGGTTGCTCTTTGAGTGCTTCCAGAATAGCATTTTCAACTTCTCCAGTTGCAAAACCAGAACTTAGTACATCTATAGCAATACCGTATTTTGAACCTTGGAGTATCCCTGTCTGACCTGTAGTTATAAAGGTAGCATTCAAACCTTCTTTTTGCAGAGCTTCTACTAACTTAAGCGCTGTAGTTCGCTTACCAACAGCACAATCTGTTCCGGATATTGTTATTATTGGTGTTTGAACATCTCTTATTTTGCCGGTAAAGTGGTGAAGATTTCCTTTTGAAGGTGGTTTTCTCACATCGAAGATGGATACATTGTATTTCTTTGCAAGCCGAATACAAACTTCGTCATCTGAAAGAAATTCTGGAAGCCCGTTTACAATATGCATTCCAGCTTTGATGGCAGTGTAAATAATTTTTTTCTCATCATTACTAAGTAACGGCTCGAGAGGAGCAATTCCGTAGATAAAGTATTCTGGAATACTGTCCAACATTTCAATGGCTTGATTAAAATTCTGGAATATTGGTATCTCATTTTTAATTCCATCAAGATACTCTCCTGCATCAAGACCTGATTTTGTACTATCAATAACACCAACTATTTTATACTTGTCAGAATGCCTGACAAGACCGTTTGCTACTTTGCCGTCCAATTTTCCAAATTCATTTTCGCAATAGAGAATTGCTGATGTTTTCATAATTTTAGTGATGTAAGATAAAAGAAATCGATTTCAGAAAGAGTTTAACTTCCTACCAGTGCTTTTGCAGACAAACCTAATTCCCATCTATCAGGATCGTTTTGAAATCCACAGTAGTAGATTCCATCAATATACCTCCGAACTATCAGGGAAATACTAGGATTTATTTTGGTGAATACCGTATCGCCTATTTTGTAGTTACCTATTGTATTATTACTGAGTTTCATAATTTTAATTTTAAGTTTTTTTAATTTCTTTAAATGCCGGAGATTATATAAGGACAGATATAATCTCCGAAACATAAAGTTTTTATTAGTATAGTACTAATAAAATGAGACGGTAAATTGATCAAAATGCATTGCTCTATACAATATTCGATTTACCCTTGTTATTTATCGTTGTCCATTTTTTGGTTTTTAATGTTTTTGATAGATTTATCTTTCCGTTTAGTTCTTTTGACCCCCAGAGAATTAATTCATAAATAAATAACCTCTGAGGATACAAAGAATCAGAAACAAAAAAATAACGATAGAAATATTATAACGAATGGGTATAAACGATATATTATTTACCCTTGTCTTTTTTTACATTTAAAAACAGTTTTAACAAATTAATTTGTAGTGGTATAAAAAATATTTCGTTTTATTTATTCACTAAAAAAACACTTAAAAGGATAGTCCAAATAGTTATTCTTTTGAAATATTTGTTATCAATTGAAATGAGTTTTATTCAACTATAACTAAAAAAGGCAGAGTTTTTAATTTCCGCCTCTTTTTTACCTGAAAATGGTTTGTAGTATATATCAAATACTACGCATCCATTATCATTTTGGTAATTCTGGGTGGTTTAGGTCTTAAACAATTATGTTCTTAATTATAGTGTCTATTGCAAAGATGCCCATAATTAACCGATGTAAGGTTATACAATAGGAATGGAATGTTACATAAATCATAGGTTTTTGATTTCTTTAGGTGTATTCTACTCAAAAGATAGGAAATAGATCATTAGTTACAATTATATTTCGACTAGTAACCTATACTTTTTTTATTCTCTTATTGGGTTTAATATCCCGTAACTTGCCCCGGAAGATTTTTACTGCTATAATACTGGTGAAACTTGACAAGGTGAGAAGTTTACTTCAGAATAGTTGCAGGTATAATTACACACATATGTGTAGAAATTCTACACTTTAAAATTCAACTGATTTTTATAAATGGTTGTTATTCAGATATATCCAAAATGGTATTAAAGTTGTTTGGTTGTGATAGATATTTAAGAAAACAACTAAATGAAGCGATCTACATTTTCTGAATCTTTAGAAACACCAATAGCTACAAACGAACTTTTTAATCGTGTAGAAAAATTTATTTCAAATTCATCATCATCTTTTATTTTAATAGGAACGTTTTTATTGCTATTTGGTGCTGTATCTTTATTCTATTTCTTACAACCTTATTTTGAAGAAATTCATTTAGAAAGAATGAATACCCCTTGGGGGATCGCGTTAATGGTAACTGGGCTCTCGCTACTTATTGTTAAGATTAGTTTTTTAATTTACATTTTGGTTTTATATCTACGATATAAAGTCATTGAGGCTGTATCTGATGAACAACTACCCATGTGTACGGTGATTGTTCCTGCATATAACGAAGGAGAATTGGTGTATAAAACCTTAACTAGTCTAGCAGAAAGCGATTATCCTCAAGAAAAAATCCAGATAATTTCTATTGATGATGGTAGTCAGGATGATACATGGCAATGGATGCAGAGAGCCAAAAAAGAATTGGGCGACCGTGTTTCGATTTATCAACAACCAGAAAATAAAGGAAAAAGGCATGCTTTGTATCGTGGGTTCAATTTGGGAACTGGAGAAGTATTTATTACGGTAGATAGTGATTCTATCGTTAAAAAGGATACCATACGCATTATGGCGAGTCCTTTTGTTGTCAATAAAGAATGTGGTGCTGTTGCAGGAAATGTACTTGTTTTAAATAGGGAAAAAGCGCTAATTCCACGAATGTTAAATGTAAGTTTTGCCTTTAGTTTCGAATTTATACGTTCTGCACAAAGTAGGTTGGGTTCAGTTTTATGTACACCAGGAGCCTTGTCGGCATATCGTAGAGAGGCTGTTTTCAATTGTCTTGATGCATGGATCAATCAAACTTTTTTGGGACAAGTTTCAAAAATCGGAGAAGATCGTGCTATGACCAATATGATTTTGAAACAGGGATATAAAGTGTTTTTTCAACGCAATGCATACGTATATACCAATATCCCAGAGCGATATAAAAACCTATCTAAAATGTTTATTCGTTGGGAAAGAAGTAATGTTCGTGAGAATATTGCAATGAGTAAATTTGCCTTTAGCAACTTTAGAAAAGGATCTAAAAGTGGTACTAGAATACTACTGTTAAACCAATGGTTAAAAATGACAATGGCCTATCCAGGAATATTATTAATGTTGTTTTTTATCTGTACGTATCCACTATTGTTTATAACTTCTACATTGGCGAGTATACTGGTTTTTTCAAGCATACAAGCTTTGTTTTATGCCAAAAAACACAATGTGTCAGAATCATTTTGGGCATATTCTTATAGTATTTTTTATGCTTTTACACTGTTTTGGATTACCCCTTATGCCATTGCTACTGCTGGCAGAAGCGGTTGGTTAACACGTGATTTAACTGAAAAAGAACTAAAAGAGCAGCAAGTTGTTGCTGTTTCATCATAATTTAATAAATATAACGTGGATTAAATACAATTCACTCTGTAACATACTATACTATTGAAAAGCTTCAGAAACATCTGGAGCTTTTTTTATTTCCAAGATATTGTTAAATCATTCAGAACTATAATTTATAACACAATATTCTTTAATTTCTATCCAGAAAATTCTATAAAGTAAAAGGGATACGGTTCAACTTTGTTTTACGACGATTGAACGTAAAGTGATTTTGTTTTCAGAGCAACAGCCACATATTTGAGTAATTAATCAAATAATATCTTTTTTAATACAAATAATTATGACTCCAACAGAAGTTTTTTCAATAGCAGGTATGATTACGATGCCTATGTGGATCCTGATGATCCTGTTACCTAAATGGAAAGTAACCAGGTTTTTAATTGATTTTAAAGTAATTCCGGTACTATTATCACTAGTATATGTCATTTATATTTTTCAAGCTATACAGATCGGTGGATGGATGGATTTTGGTAGCCTTGCTTCAGTTATGGCATTGTTTACTGAGGAAAATGCTGTTCTGGCAGGATGGGTACATTATCTGGCTTTTGATCTTTTCATAGGCATGTGGATGTTGGATCAGAATAAAAAATTAGGAATTCACCAAATAATAATGGCCCCTTGTCTTTTCGCAACATTTATGTTAGGACCTGTCGGGTTTCTGCTTTTTATGATCATCAGAACCATTAAACAAAAACAATCATGAGTTACGCAAAGCAGATATTAAGAACAGTAAAAGCAGAAAGTCCTATACTTTATGGTGTAGTAATGATTCACCTAATGCTTGCCATCGTATGTATCATAGGTCTCTTTGTTGATGATAGAACGCTAATGGGAGTCAATGTTTGGATCAAACCATTAAAGTTTTCAATCTCGGGGGGGATTTATATCTTAACTTTGGGATACTTGATCACGTTATATCCGTTTTCAAGAAGAAAGAAGAATATCATCAATAACCTTGTTTCCTGGACACTATTAATAGAAATAGGGATTATAGTTTACCAAGCATCCCGAGGAGTACAATCGCATTATAATCAGACTACACTATTTGATGGATTGCTTTTTGCAGCAATGGGAATATTAATAGCAGTCAATGTTTTGGTCATGGTATTGTTCATCTTTGAAACCATACGATTACGTTTAAAAACCATTAAATCAATACAGCTTGCCATATTATTAGGTTGGTTGGTCGTGTTTTTTGGTAGCTGGGTAGGAGGGCAAATGATAGGTCAAATGTCTCATAATGTTGGTGTGACCGATGGAGGTGCTGGATTACCCTTGGTGAATTGGAGTACCATTGCCGGTGATTTAAGAATAGCCCATTTTTTTGGATTGCACGGGATACAAATAATTCCGTTATTCGCAGTATGGCTATCCAAAAAATGGAATACCACAAGTAGAAATCAGATCTTTGTGGTTATAGTGTTTGGATTACTATATGCCTCATGGATTGGGTTTACATTTTATCAAGCAAAACAGGGTATGCCACTTATCAAACTATAATCGCACGACAATGTTAGTCAATAAAGAAAAACGGATAAAATATTTAGGATTTAATGATTTTTGGTTTATTGTTATTGGAATTCTAATTCTTAGTTTTATTACCGACTATCTTTTTAGTAATTCGTTTGCACGGTATCCTTTTGGTAAAGCAGTTATTAGTTGGAGTATGTCACTATTTTTTTCCACCTGCGATTGGTTTATCATGAGGGCTATTATGATTCTTCTCCGAAAAAAATACCCTGCTTTAAAAGATAGTGTAAAGCGTATTAGTTTGTTCTTTCTTTCTATCGTAGCTACCGTAGTTTTGGTCGACTTTACAGGTGGTATGGTAATATCTCTTATTTGGAAAATTGATTATAATCCCACATATAGGTCCAAGATAATTTTACCAATCATTTTGATCAGTACTATGACTATGGCTATTTATGAAGCCATTTATTTTTACATTAAGCTTAAAAAATCAATCAGAGAAGAAGAACAAGCCAAACAAGCCATCGTACAAGCACAATTAGATACCTTGCGTAATCAGGCGCAACCACATTTTTTATTCAATAGTCTTAATACATTACGTGATATTATTGATCAAAATTCAAAGGAAGACGCCAAGCAATTTGTAGATAAGCTGTCAGATGTATACCGCTTTATATTAGAGTCTGGAAATGTTCATTTAACTTCACTTCGAGATGAATTGAAATTTGCCAAAGCCTATATTCATATACAATCAGAAAGGTTTGGGGATAACTTGAAATTAAATTGGAATATTTCTGAAGCTTTATTAGACTTTCTAATTGCGCCCATGAGTCTCCAACTTTTATTAGAAAATGCAATAAAACACAATGTAGTTTCCAAAGCGAAGCCATTAGTTATAAATGTAGAAACCAAAAATGATCATTTAGTGGTGGAAAATAAAATTCAAAAAAAATCCACTCAAATACCATCAACAAAAGTAGGCTTAAAGAATATCGAAAAGCGATACGCATTGATTTCTGGGAAACCACTTGAAATCAAAAATGATGGAAATCGATTTACGGTTTCACTTCCTTTATTAAAATTATCTGATCAAAAGAACAATTATGCACATACTGATCATTGAAGATGAACCAAGAGCAGCAAATCAATTGCAAAGCATACTAAAATTATGTAGTTTCGAGTATCAATTAGTGGATATTATTGATACCGTTGAGGATGCAGTGCAATGGTTTCAAGAACATAAAACACCCGACCTGGTTTTTATGGATATCCAATTAGCTGATGGTTTGAGTTTCGAGATATTTCAAAAAATAGACGTAGCAGCACCTATCATTTTCACAACAGCATTTGATCAATATGCAATCCAGGCTTTTAAAGTAAATAGCGTAGATTATCTGCTTAAACCCATCCAAAAGGATGAGTTAAATAAGGCTTTGGATAAATTCTTAAAGTCAAACAAATCAGCTACTGTCGATCCTGCTATTTTAAAACAACTACTAAGTAGCATGCAAATAGCAAATAAACGAGAAGGAATTCTAGTTAAAGAAGGAAGCGGATTTGTACAAATCAAAATTTCAGATCTATTATATATGTATTCTGAAGAGAGTATCACCTTTGGTGTGACATCAGGCAAAAGGTATATTATCGACGAAACAATGGATCAATTATTTAATTCTTTAGATCACGATCAGTTCTTCAGAATCAATCGCGGACAGATTATAGCTAAGAATTCAATTCAGAAAATAGATTCCTATTTCAATCATCGGGTTAAGCTCTCGATTTCTAATCCAAAAGACCAAGAATTTATTGTAAGCAGGCAGAAAACAAGTGATTTTAAAGAATGGTTGAATAGATAAATATTCTTTTGATCAGGTAATTTTGAATATTCATTTTTAAGGTCGAGTGCCTAAACTCATGTTAAACAAAATTCGAAGTTATTAAAAATTAGTAATTTTGATAATTGAATGAAAGAGTTGTTCTATAAAATATCAACCGTTTTAATGGCAATAATTGTGCTGTTTTCTACTGTGTCCTTCACTGTGGATATGCATTATTGTGGTGATACTTTAGTAGATTTGGCAGTTTTTAAAGAAGCTAAATCCTGCGAAATGGAGGAAATGCAACTTCCCCAAAATTTTGATAATACGGTCAAGAAAAAGTCCTGTTGTACCGATAGGCAAATTATATTTGAGGGACAAGATAATTTAAAGGATACACCGGTTAAACTATCGTTTCAGCAACAGGCCTTTATTATAAGCTATACGTATTCATATCTTTATTTATTTGAAGATAGCAATACGGTTTTTACTTCATTTATAGGGCATCCACCGCCCTTATTAGACAAAGATTACCAGGTCCTATACGAAACTTTTTTAATTTGATTTTTAGATAATACGTAAGAGCCCTACGGTGTACTGTTAAGGGTTGAATGTGTTGTGATTTTTTTTTGCAATGCACGGTTGTAACAATCTAAGTAGTCAAATTATATGCTAAACAAAGCGATAAAATTTTTAATAGAAAACAAGCTAGTAGCGGTACTGCTATTAGTGCTTTTTGTGGGTTGGGGAATTATTCATTCACCCTTCAAATGGGCCACAGGTATTTTGCCAAGTAATCCAGTTGCGGTAGATGCAATACCTGATATAGGCGAAAATCAGCAAATTGTTTTTACAAAATGGCCCGGAAGAAGTCCGCAGGATATCGAGGATCAAATTACGTACCCACTTACAACCTCTTTATTGGGTGTTCCCGGAGTGAAGACCATTCGAAGTTCCTCAATGTTAGGATTTTCGAGCATTTATATCATTTTTGAAGAAGATGCCGAGTTCTATTGGTCCCGTAGCCGTATTCTTGAAAAACTTAATTCACTCCCAGCGGGTTTATTACCGCGTGACGTAAAACCGTCACTTGGGCCAGATGCAACAGGCCTTGGACAGATTTTTTGGTATACTCTAGAGGGGCGCGATAAAAATGGAAATGTCACAGGAGGATGGGATTTACATGAGTTACGCAGTATTCAGGATTATTATGTGAAATACGCACTTTCTTCAACAAGTGGGGTATCTGAGGTTGCTTCCATTGGTGGATACGTTCAGGAATACCAAATCGATGTTAACCCAGAACTAATGAGACAATACAATATAGACTTACATCATATTGTAAAAGCAGTTAAACAATCTAATCAGGATATTGGAATACAGACACTTGAAATTAATCAGGTAGAGTATCTGGTACGTGGATTGGGATATATAAAGTCGATTGCAGATATCGAAAATGCCGTTGTCGATTCTAAAAATTATACTTCTATACGTATCAAAGATGTGGCAAAGGTACATTTAGGTCCTGCGGCACGTCGAGGAATTCTGGATAAAGAGGGGGCCGAAGTCGTGGGAGGTGTTGTCGTGGCCCGGTATGGTGCTAACCCTCTTGAAGTGATTAATAATGTAAAACAACAAATTGCCGAACTTTCAGCAGGTTTGCCTTCTAAGCAACTTCTCAATGGCAAAACTTCACAACTGACCATAGTGCCATTTTATGATCGTACAGATCTGATTCATGAAACTTTAGGTACGCTCAATGAAGCCCTAACCCTCGAAATTCTGGTTACGATACTTGTTATTATGACAATGATATTCAACTTAAGGGCTTCAATTTTGATTTCCGGATTATTACCCGTTGCAGTGTTGATGGTTTTTATCGGAATGAAGCTCTTTGGTGTAGATGCCAATATCGTTGCTCTATCCGGCATCGCAATTGCCATTGGTACGATGGTAGATGTAGGAGTTATTCTTTCTGAAAATATTATCAGATACTTGGATGAAAACAGAGAAAAACATGTATTAGAACAGCTACCAATCAATACAGTAGTATATAATGCTACAACAGAAGTTTCAGGAGCTATACTCACGGCTGTACTAACGACCATTATTAGTTTTATCCCAGTCTTTACAATGATTGAGGCCGAAGGTAAGCTGTTTCGTCCATTGGCGTTCACTAAGACATTTGCTTTGACCGCATCGGTGATCGTGGCTTTGTTCTTGATTCCTCCTTTTGCGGCATATTTGTTTAGGAAACGAGATATTAAGTCCGTATTTAGATATGGAATTAATGGTGCATTAATAACAGGAGGTTTTCTTGCTATTGTTCTTGGCTATTGGTTAGGTTTGGTGCTTATAGTTTTCGGTACATTTTCGATATTGTTTTTGAAAGGTAAACTCTCGAAAGAACAACATAACCTTGCTAGTATTGGGATATCTGTTGTTACCATTGTTATTTTATTGGCAATATATTGGAGACCATTAGGTTTTGACCGAAGTGTATTGATGAACTTAATTTTTGTGTCTATTGTTTGTTTTGGATTGTTAGGCACGTTTTGGATATTCAGAATTTACTACACACGAATCCTGAAATGGGCATTAGACAATAAATTGCTTTTCCTCTCATTACCTGCAGTATTAATTATTTGTGGTGTATTGATAATGCAAAACACTGGTAAAGAGTTTATGCCTCCGCTCAATGAGGGTTCTTTTTTATTGATGCCAACATCTCTTCCGCATTCGGGTGTAGAAGAAAACAAACGAGTTTTACAGCAGTTGGATATGGCCGTGGCAAGCATACCAGAAATAGAAACAGTGGTTGGTAAAGCAGGTCGTACAGAATCAGCACTCGACCCCGCACCGCTATCTATGTATGAAAATATCATTCAGTATCGCTCCCAGTTTGAGTTGAATGAAGATGGAAAACCCCAACGTTATCGAATCAATGAGGATGGGTTTTTTGAATTAAAAAATGAAAAGGTAGTTGCCAATCCCAATGTAGAAATCGAAAATGAATCCAAGTATAAAGAAAACCGTGTTACAGACCCTTATCGTGTAAATCGAAAGTTGTTGATCGAGGATAACGACGGTGAGTATTACAGGAATTGGCGACCATATATACAATCGCCAGATGATATTTGGAACGATATTATTAAGGTAACTAACCTACCTGGAGTTACTTCTGCTCCTAAACTACAACCTATCGAAACACGATTAATAATGTTGCAAACGGGCATGCGCAGTCCTATGGGGATCAAAATAAAAGGCCAGAATCTACAAGAGATAGAATCTTTTGGGTTACAGCTGGAAAAGATTCTAAAACAAACAGAAGGGGTTAAAACACAAGCTGTTTTTGCGGACCGCATCGTAGGTAAACCCTATTTGCTTATCGATATCGACCGAGAACGTTTGTCACGATTTGGTATTACCATTGATGAGGTACAACGAGTCCTGTCGGTTGCTGTTGGTGGGATACCACTTACCCAAACGGTAGAAGGCCGTGAGCGTTATAATATTCGTGTACGTTATGCAAGAGAATTACGAGACAATCCAGAGGATCTAAATAATATTTACGTACCAGTTGCAAATGGTAATCCAATACCTTTGAGTGAACTGGTTACTTTTAGGTATGAAAAAGGACCACAAGTGATCAAAAGTGAAGATACTTTTTTAGTGGGATATGTATTATTTGATAAACAGGATGGATATGCTGAGGTAGATGTGGTTGAAAATGCGCAAGCTGTTATCCAAGAGAATATTGATAAAGGCACATTGATTGTTCCCAAAGGCATTAACTATGCATTTACAGGAACGTATGAGAATCAGTTGCGAGCAGAAAAAACATTGTCGGTTATAGTGCCTGCGGTATTGCTCATTATCTTTTTGATACTTTATTTCCAATTCCGTTCGGTAGCCACCTCGTTAATGGTCTTTACAGGAATTGCAGTAGCCCTTGCCGGGGGTTTCTTAATGATTTGGTTATATGGGCAAGAATGGTTCTTAAACTTTGGGTTGTTTGGAGAAAATCTTCGCGATCTCTTACAGATGCGCACTATCAATCTAAGCGTAGCTGTTTGGGTAGGTTTTATCGCTTTGTTCGGTATTGCTACAGACGATGGAGTAGTAATGGCAACATATCTTAATCAAACCTTTGATCGTAATAAACCTAACAATCTCAAATCGGTACGCGATTCTATTATTGAGGCAGGAGAAAAACGAATTCGCCCTTGTTTAATGACTACAGCCACCACTATTTTGGCATTACTTCCGATTCTTACATCTACAGGGCGTGGGAGTGATATTATGATACCAATGGCTATACCAAGTTTTGGCGGAATGCTAATTGCGCTCATAACACTATTTGTAGTGCCTGTATTGTACAGCTGGCAAAAAGAAGTTCAACTTAAAAGAGCAAGCAAATGAAAAATAGCATTTTAATAATAGGTCTTTTGTTTGTTTCCGCTTTTGCGCCTATCATGAGTCAGGACAAAGGGAATGCAAAACAGCTTCAATTCTATATACAAGAAGCACAAGTCAACAATCCTAATATTCGGGCTTATGAAAAGAGATATAATATTGCTCAAGAGAAAGTGAATGAGACCAATTGGTTGCCAAATACAGAGTTTGGAGTGGGTTATTTTGTGAGTGAACCAGAGACCCGAACGGGGGCACAAAGAGCGCGGTTTTCAGTTCGGCAAATGCTACCCTGGTTCGGTACCATTTCTGCCCGAAAAAACTACACTAATGTAATGGCCGAAGCAGGCTACATAGATTATATTATCGCTAAGCGAAAACTGACTTTAAACATAGCACAATCATATTATAAACTTTATGGGATACAAGCAATACAAAAGGTATTAGAAGAAAATATTCGACTTTTAATGACTTATGAACGTTTAGCCCTTACTTCTGTAGAAATAGGTAAGGCAAGTGCAGTAGATGTGCTACGGTTACAAATACGTCAAAATGAACTGCAACAACAAAAGGAGGTGCTTAGAGAACAGTATTTGGGACAACAAGCGGCTTTCAATAGTTTATTGAATAGAGATACCGATGTGCCAATTGAAATAGTATCTTCTATGATGATCCCTAATATCGACCCAATCACTGCCGATACTCTACAACTCAATCCAGAATTAATGCATTTTGACAAATTATACGAATCGATTACACAAGCAGAATTAATGAACCAAAAAGAAAGTGCACCAATGCTTGGTTTTGGATTAGACTATGTACCGGTACAGGAACGTCCAGATCTGAACTTTAGTGATAATGGAAAAGATATTGTGATGCCAATGGTATCATTATCTATTCCGATTTTTAATAGTCGCTACGATTCAAGAACCAAGCAAAATGAATTGCGTAAACAAGAAATCGAATTTCAAAAACAAGAAAGGTTTAATGTATTAGAGTCTGCTTTCGCGAAAGCGGAATCAGAACGTAACGAGGCTCGCATCATATATAATACACAGACTAAAAATTTGCAGCAAGCTAAAAATGCAGAACAAATCCTAATAAGGAATTACGAGACAGGAATCATTGATTTTAATGACTTGTTGGATATTCAAGAATTGCAGTTGAAATTTCAAATGAATCAAATTCAATCGATTAAAGAGTATTATATACAATCTGCAATTATAAATTATCTAAGCAATTAATTATGAAACATATATATAACATAGAGGGTATGACTTGCAATGGTTGTCGAGACCATGTGGAGAAAACGCTTAGCAAAGTAGACGGCGTGATCAATGCATCAGTTGATCTAGAAAAGGCAGAGGCCATTATTGAGATGGACAACGATATCCCTATTGAGCCATTTAGAGAAGCTTTGCCAGAAAAATACAACATATCTAAAAAAGAAAAAGAGAAAAACGTTTTTACTGAAGTGAAGACTAAAAAGAGCAAACTACAACAACTTAGCCCGTTACTTATTATATTGGGATATATAACCATAGCAACAATCCTACTCAATTATCATCGGGAAAGTTGGAATGGTGCAATGCTCGATTTTATGGGCTTGTTCTTCATCGTGTTCAGTTTCTTTAAAATTCTTGACTTGAGAGGATTTCCAGATAGTTTTAGAATGTACGATCCGTTGGCAAAAATTGTTCCGATTTATGGATGGGTTTATCCTTTCATTGAAACAGTTCTGGGTTTGATGTTTTTGATGCGATTGCAGATTCCCGTAGCGTTAATTGTTACTCTTATTGTATTAAGTATTACTACCGTTGGGGTAACCAAAACGCTTTTGGATAAAAAATCTATACAATGTGCATGTCTGGGAACCGCCTTAAAACTGCCAATGACCGAGGCAACATTTATTGAAAATGCCATTATGATTGTAATGGCGATAGTAATGTTAATCCTTATTTAAAATGAAAAAAAACACCATTTATATCGTAGTTGCGGCATTAGTTGGACTATTAGCAGGATACCTATTCTTTGGTAATACGGGAAGTACAAAAAATGAAATGGAAATACACGATCATTCAGCAGATACCGATGCCGAAATTTGGACATGCTCAATGCATCCTCAAATTAAGCAAAATGAACCTGGAGATTGTCCTATCTGTGGGATGGATTTGATACCAGCAGAACCCAGTTCTAATGACCTTGCCGTTGACCAGTTTAAGATGACAGAAAATGCAATGGCATTGGCAAATATTCAAACTACTGTTGTAGGTGATACGAGCCAAGATTTAAAAAATGAGATTACGCTTTCAGGAAAAATCACCATTAACGAAAAAACCAATGCAGTTCAAACCAGTTACTTTAATGGAAGAATCGAACGCCTAAATGTGAATTATCAAGGGCAGGAAGTAAATAAAGGCCAGCTTTTGGCAATGATTTATTCACCAGAGCTGGTAGCTGCTCAACAAGAATTACTTACGGCCGCATCGCTAAAAGCATCACAACCAGAATTATATCAAGCGGTAAGAAACAAACTGAAATTATGGAAGCTTTCTGACAGTAGGATTGACAATATCGAAAGCTCTGGTAAGGTTAGAGAAAGCTTTCCAGTGTATGCCACAGTTTCAGGAACTGTTGTCGAAGTAATGAGTTCAGAAGGAGATTACCTAAAAAAGGGGCAACCTATTGCCAAAGTAAGTAACCTTAAGACCGTTTGGGCACAGTTTGATGCGTATGAGAGGCAAATTTCTCAGTTCAAGAAAGGGCAAAGAATCAAAATTACCACCAACGTATATCCTGATAAAAGCTTTGATGGAGTTATATCCTTTATCGATCCAGTATTAAACACCACCACAAGAACGGTTCAAGTTAGAGCTACCCTGAATAATCCCAATAATGTATTTAAACCTGGGATATTTGTAACAGGAACAATAGAAAGAACAAGTAGAACAGGTGAAGAAAAAAGGTTGTTGCTACCTTCTAGCGCTGTACTTTGGACTGGTGAACGTTCTTTGGTTTATGTGAAGGTGAAATCAGACGAACCGGTTTTCGAGATGCGTGAGGTGTCATTAGGAAGTCGTATAGGTGATATGTATGAGATCACTTCTGGCATCCAATCTGGTGAAGAAGTGGTGACCAATGGGGCATTTACAGTAGATGCCGCCGCACAATTACGAGGTAAGAAGAGTATGATGAATACATCTGAAGCTAAAACAAAGGCTAAAAACTAAAAGAATTCAAGAAAGAATGTAACACAACATCAACATATCTATATTTTGTTAAGATAGTCCCGATATAATTATTTCTTTTGCTTCTGAGCATTTCATCGTTTCGATTAAATTACCGGTTCATTTTTATGTAAGAAATTGTTCTATCATCTTAGTTTTTAATAATTTTAACAAAAACTAAATTTTGGTATCCTATTTTTAGGAATCTCATAATCTTACATTGTATGCAATATAATATCCATTCAAAGATTTTATGATAAAGTTTTTGATGTTTTTAATCGGTATTGGTTCGGTTTCGGTAGGCTGGACTCAAACAAATATCAAGGAAAAAAAATCTTTTGTCGTAGGGACTACTTCTGAAGAAATCAACATTGATGGCGACCTTAGTGAGGGAGTATGGGGTACATTAACTCCAGCCAAAGATTTTGTTCAGTATTTTCCCTCAGATTCGTTACCGGCAAAAGCCCAAACAGAGATTTATATGTGTACAGATAAGAAAAACCTGTACATAGGAATAAAGTGTTATGCTGAAGGAAATAACTGGATTGTAAATTCATTACGAAGGGACTATCGTGCAGGAGGTGCGGATAATATAACGTTGTTATTTGATACATTTGATGACGGAACCAATGCTCTTTATTTTGGTGTTAATCCTGAAGGGGTATTACGCGAGGGAATTATTAGTAATGGAGGTAATGTAATTGCAGATTTTTCTACCTCGTGGGATAACAAATGGAGAGGTGAAGCCAAAAAATATGATGGATATTATACTGCCGAATTAGAAATCCCCTTTAGTACCTTACGTTATCCTACACCTTCAAAGAAATGGGGATTTTCAAGTTATCGATTTGACTCACAATCCAATGAGATTAGTACATATTCTCAAACACCACGCAATCAAATTTTGTTTACCTTGGCCTATCCTGCAGAAATGATTTGGGAAGAAGAACTAACCACAAAAAGTAGTGCTGTTTCTTTGATTCCCTTTGTGTCCTCTGGGTTTAATAAAGATTTTGAAGACGATACTCCGGCAGATGAATTTTTTGAAGTTGGGGGCGATGCAAAAATTGCACTCACACCTGGACTTAACTTGGATTTAACTGTGAATCCAGATTTCTCCCAGGTAGAGGTAGATGAGCAAATCACTAATTTGGATCGTTTTGAGATCTTTTTTCCGGAGCGCAGGCAATTCTTTTTAGAAAATGCAGATCTCTTTGGACAGTTTGGTTTTTCGAATATCAATCCTTTCTTCTCGAGACGTATAGGAGCCGATGAGGATGTTGTAACAGAAGACCTGGTACAGAATAGAATATATGGCGGCTTGCGGGTGAGTGGTAAACTAGATCCCAATACACGGGTGGGTCTCTTAAATATGCAAACAGCGGCTAGCAACGAACAAGGAATACCAGGTGTTAATTATGGAGTAGCGGTAGTACAACGTAAACTCTGGACACGTTCTAATATTGGAATTATTGCTGTAAATAAACAAGCATTTAATTTAGAAGATCTGGATTTTGATATCGATACGCTGGATATTAATAAATATAATAGGATGGTCGGAGTGGATTTTAATTATGCTACCAGGGATAATACCTGGTTTGGAAAAACATTTGCACATACTACTTTTTCTCCGGATACCGATATGGCAATTGCTCAAGGGAGTACCTTAAATTATAATACCAGAGAGTTTGGTGTATTGTGGAAACATGAATATGTAGATGAAGACTATAATGCCGAAGTTGGTTTTGTTCCTCGAACAGATTATTTCAGAATTAATCCAGTAACAGAACTTCGATATTACCCCCAAAACGATTTTTTAAATAATCATACCTACCAAGCCGAAGCTGATATTTTTTGGAGACCAAGTTTTGGGAAAACAGATCACTTCTTTTCTGTAGGATGGGGAGGAGAGTTTACAGAAAGGGCTAGGTTTCAACTCAACCTTAATCATAACTATGTGTATCTTTTTGACCCGTTTGATCCAACAGGCACAGATTCGTTAGAACTTGATGCCGATCAGGATTTCTCATATGTCAGTTTCACAGGAAATTATAGAAGTGATAATCGTAAAGCATTTAGTTGGAGTATAAGTCCTTACATTGGAGAATATTTTAATGGTTGGCGATATGGCACTCGTGGTAGTTTCAATATTCGTTATCAACCTAAAGGTTCTTTTTCATTGAATTATGCGGTTAACGTTTTTGATTTACCCCATCTTGATGGTAGTAGAGAGACTTTTTTAATAAGTCCCAGAATTGATTATACCTTTTCAAAGAGTCTGTTTACTTCACTATTTGTACAATACAATTCTCAAGATGATAATACCAATATCAATGCACGTATACAATGGCGTTTTGCTCCGGTTTCGGACTTAATTTTGGTGTATACCGATAATTTCTTGACAGGAGAAGTTGATCCTTTGGATCGATTTGCTTTTGATGTACGTACGCGTTCTATTGTACTCAAGATTACGTATTGGCTTAATTTATAGTTACCTGTGTAGACGATCTAAGATTTCCATAACCTCATTCTTTTTTCGTACTGATACAGGTATGTTTTCACCATTTTTTAGCATAAGATATCCTCCATCGGTTTTAATAAAAGCGCTAATACATTGCAAATTCACCAAATGACTTTGATGTACCCTTAAAAACTGATAATTTTTGAGCATATCGGCAAAGTATTTTAAGGTCTTGGTTACAAATATTTTTTGTCCATCCTGAAGATAAAAAATAGTATTGTTACTATCTGATTCACATCTTATAATGTCGTCAAGACCAACAATAATGATCTTATCAAGAGTATGTAATGATATTTTATCAGGCTTTTGCTCTGGAGCAGATAATGTGTCTTTTAAAATGTTAAGACGTTCTTTATTTGGTTGTATTTGCTGTTTTGCCTTTTCAATGGCTTGCGCTAGTTCTTGATTAGAATAAGGCTTCAATACATAGTCAATAGCTGCAAATTTAAAGGCTCTTATCGCATATTCATCACTAGCGGTAACAAAAATGATTTTAGACTTTAGTTCGGGAAAAATTTCTAATACGTCAAATCCCGTACCATCGCCTAACATTATATCCAGAAAAAGAATATCAGGTTCTGTATTTCGTAATGATTTGGCGGCTTCGACAACGCTTTGAGCAGTGTCAATAACTTTAATTTCTGGGTGGTTGGACTTCAAATCACTTTTTAAAAGCTGAAGTGCGTCGGGCATGTCTTCTACAATGATTGCTGTTAGCATAGTTTTGTTAATAGTCGGTTTCTAATGGGATTTTGAAAGCTATCTGGGTTCCGGCAACGGTATTTCTTTTATTTAGAATCTCTTTTATATTCAAAGAATCTTTTCCAGAAATAGATTCTAATCTTTCTCGGGTTACCGTAAGTGCCATAGATTGATGATCTGTTTTGGTTTTGGTTTTTTGGGACTGAAAAATACCTTGACCATTATCTTGTACAGTACAATGTAAAAATTCATCGGTTGTATGAAACAGAACCTTTAATTCACCATCTCTACTACCTTTTAGGATACCATGTCTAACGGCATTTTCTACAAAGGGTTGTATAAGCATTGGCGGAATTAAAATTTCTTCAGGGTCCAAGTCAGAATCTATAGAAATTTCATAGGTAAACGGTTTACTAGCCATTAATTGTTCTATTTCTATGTAATGTTTCAGTGTTTGTATTTCTTGATCTAAAGTTATATAATCCTTTCTCGAATTATATAAAGTTTCTCTTAATAACGTTGCAAAGGTATTGATAGTACTATTCATACGCTGGGGATTACTGGTTCCCATCGCTTTTATTCCGTTAAGCGCATTAAAGATAAAATGTGGATTCATTTGTAATCGCAAAGCTTTCTGTTCTAATGATAATAGATGATTTTGCATTTGTAGCCTTTCACGTTCCTCTTTGTTTTTTTGCTTTACTCGCCTGATATAGGATAAGGCATATCCACCAACTAATAATAATATAGCTGCCAATACGGCTAACTGAAACCATGCTTTTTTGTATATGGGGCTATCAATAAAAAATCGAAAAGTTGCCAAATCACTTTCTTCCCATCGGTAATTTCTGGATTGTGCAGAGAAATAATGAGCACCATAAGCAAGTCCGGCTAGGTTTTGTTTATTCTCCGAGGACCAGGGACTCCATTCTGAATTGTTTAATCTAAATCGATACTGTATGTCATTTGGATGATCAAGATCCACCGTTTTGTAGCTAAATGATAACTCGGTTTGATTTGGGCGTAATCGCAAAATTTTATCGCTGTTGGCCCATGTGTTAAGATTTATGGAGTCTACACTACGATAGGCTACTTCTACATCTTCAAAAAATAGCCTGGGTTTAATAGTGGCTTTAGTGCTTTCTGTGGGTTTATATTTGGTGAGCCCATAGATAGCACCAAACCAAAGATTTCCTTGTTCATCTTTAGTCACTGCATTAAGACATGTTTCGATTCCCAGGAAACCATCGTTTCGACCAAAGTGAAAAATGTCTACGATATCATTAGATTGGTTAAGTTCGATTTTATCCACTCCTCTTTCACTACCAGCCCATAAATTACCCTGATCGTCAAATATCATTTGATAAATATTATCAGAATAAGGTTTTTTTCTTCCTTTTAATTTTTTTACAGAGATTTTTTTAAGATCAGACCACCAGATTCCTCTACCTGCGGTACCAATAAACATTTTATTTTTATGGAAGAGTAATGTGCTTATTGAAGTTTTTTGATTTAAAACGTTTCCCAGATGTGTTACCTTGCCATTTTTGATATATCCTAAATGTCCGTTTTGAGTTGTATACCAGATTTTTCCCAGGGAATCTTGTGTCATATAACTAATTTGTAAATCCTTAATACCATTTTTTCTAGTAAACTTTTTTATTTTGGATAAACGTTTTTCTTGTGCATCATAATTAAATCTAATGATACCGGTAGAATAAGATGCAGCCCATATTATATTTTTATCTACAAGAATTGTTCTGATCCAATCAGATTGTAAACCGTTGTCACTGTCAATTACATGATTTGTAATTATTGTTTTTTGTATGGTATCAATTTTTACAATCGAATCGTTTTTTGATTTTTTTATAGCACTGCTATCAATAACTATCGTATCTATTTTTTTGATTTCCTTAAAAAGAATTCCTTTTCCGTCGGTTCCGGCCCATATATTTCCCGATGCGTCACTCGTTAGGGTTTTGATCTTTACTTCGGATATACGTTCATCCTGTTCGATATGCTGAATACCTAATGAATCTATTTTTATGAGTCCGGCTTCTGAGTTGGATGCCCAGATTTCATTCTTGGCTGTATGAATAGCATATACCCGATTACCTTTAAGACCAGTATTTTGATCATAATGTATAAAATTATTTTGAAAATATTTATAGAAACCTCCACCAGAAGTAGCAATCCATATATTGGATTGGCGATCTAATATACTTTTTCTAATATGCGAAACAGCCAACCCATTTCTTCGATTTATATTTCTTAAGTGCCTGCGTTTATCTCCATCTACAATGCTGATTCCTTCATTATCTGTAGCAAACCATAATTCGTTATCATTGTGTACAGAAATATTGGTTACCCGAAGAGGTTTTGAAATCCAATAATTACCATAAGATTTTGCGTTCGTATTCAAGACCAAAATGCCTTGATTGAATGCAGCAGCAAAAACTTTGTCATTATAAAAAATTGCCGAGGTAAAATCATGAGCACTATGTCTTTCAATAATACTGGCATTTTTATTAATGGCATTTAGTTTCCATAGCCCTTTATTGGTTGCCACCCAAAATAATCTACCGTCAAAAACAATATCATTAATGATACTGGTATTAATTTTTGGGTTTAATTTTACTTTTTTTAAGCCTGTTTTTTTTTCGTAGCCGTAGATCCCAACATTTGTTGCCAAATAGATCTTGTTTTTTATTCTACAGATTTTATTAATGCGTGGTCCCTCAAGGTTTGTGAATTTGTTTTTGGTTTTTATTGAAAGCCCTCCTTTGGTACCAATAAAAAGACTATCACTTACGAAAGTAAGCGTATGAATATAATTGGATTGTAATCCATCACTTTCATTCCAAATCTTAAATTCTTCACCGTTAAATTGGCAAAGCCCTCCACCTTGGGTTCCCAGCCATAAATACCCCACTTCATCTTGTATGATATCGTACACCTGTGATTGTGGTAAACCATCTTCTAGGGTAAATGCCCTAAGTCGATTGTTTTGTGCATATATCCCGCCGACAGAAAATAATACCAGTGCAAAAAATAGAAATATACGGTGGTCTTTGTTCATAAAAGATGTTTGAGGTCGAGAACAAATATAATCAAACTGATTTTTGGTTTAAAAAGTATATGATCTTAAATGTATTAAAAACAAAACCGACAATACCTAAAAAAAGGTTTGTCGGTATAATAAACAAAAGTTTCCCCCTTTTTGTTTATCAGATTGAGTTGTGTTAAGAATAAAACGTTAATAACCTGTCAATGCAGTGGTTTTGGATAACCCCAAAGTGTTGTCATTCCAAGCATAGCTTTGTTTCAGGTTTACATATTTTATATCTGATGTATTTTTATAAAAAGTTTGTGTTTGTAAAATATTTCCTGCAATACCATATTCTTGATTTGGAAATATGTATTGAAAATCAGTATCAGAATCTTCGCAATACACATTTTTAAGTTCTGGTAATTCGATTACCTCATTATTTTCTCCCACCATAAAATAGTAGGATTCTACATGCGCACAGCAGGCCAAATATTCAACCTCCATCTTAATCACCTCAGAGATTCCCTCTAATCCGGGATTCTCTAAGGTGGTGATAAAGATGTCCTCAAAAAGCTCTGTGTCAGAAATGGTAAGCGTAGATATTATATCGGAGCTCTTATCTGTGCGAACCAAACTAACTTTGTAAGCAGGATAGTCTTGTCCCTGATCCGAAATCTCGGTAGTGACAATATACTTTTCAGTATCAACAAATCTTTCTTGGGCATAGATAAATTGAAAACTTTGAAATAGAATAATGATTATGGCTACATTTTTCATAACAGCTTATTTTGAGGTTGGCTATTTGAATATAAAAGTAGTATCAAAATTGGTCTTTGAGAGTAGCCTTTTAGAATTCGTTACGATTTAACTAGAATTCGTTTTTATGAAAAAATATCTCCTTTTGTTTCTGGTAATCCTTGCTACAGAAAGCCGCTTTGATTTTTTTAAAATGTTGTGTGTAATTGGTAATTGTCTATAATTTAATCTGATACAAAACTGTAGTGATCCGAAAAATCAAAAAAAGCTGATACGGCTTTATTTTATTGAGATTATGGTAAAACCGTATGTTAAAAATTTAATTTTTAGATAACATTTTCCGTTCACTTTTTTTTGTATCTTCACAATGATTACCCCGATAAGAAACAAGGTTTTTATAACCCTATTTCTTAATGATTTATGATTTACACCTTTGTAAACTAAATCTTTTCCTATTGAAATATTTGAGAGTTGAAGGCTTATATAGTTCTTAATATAGGTCTATATGCCAAGGATTGTTTTTAAAAAGTTAAATGAGAGCGCATTTTTATTTTAAAAATGTATAGGCTGTTAGTCTCTCTTTTGACTATAGATTTCTCTATTGCAAAAATTATTTTTTGATATGATATTTCAGGTACTACAAATTATTCGGGAAGAAGTAAACGCATATTTTGAGGATGATAATCCTGTTTCCTTGGGTAATATAGCTACTATTTCTTCTGGGGATAATGATGATGACGATCCAGACATCGTCTTAACGTTAATTAATATAGACGAAGAACCTACCTTAAAAAATGTTCCAAACTATAAAATAGAAGGAACTAGTGTTTCTTATAAAAATCCTAAAGTAAATATTAATTTGTACCTGCTGTTTAGTGCAAATAATAATAGGTATACAGAATCATTGAAGAGTATTTCTAAAATAATTGAATTTTTTCAAGGTAAAAACGTATTCACTCAATCTAATAGTAATTATGATAGAGAAGATGTTGATATGCAGGGCATTGGTGATTTTAAGTTTGTTACAGAATTGTACACTCCTTCTTTTGAACAGCTTAGCTATGTGTGGGGAATATTGGGGGGCAAACAGTATCCTTCAGTTATATATAAATTAAGATTGCTTGAGATCGAAAGAGATATTTTACAGGCAGAAGGATCTGTTATTACACAAATTGATACTACTATAAACAAGAATTAATGAGCTTTAAAATTATATATAAACCTTTGATCGATATCAAGATTAATCACGATTATTTTCTTGATGATGGTGATACAAAATTTGATGATTTACCCGAAGATGAACAAAATGCAAGGCTCGCTAATTATAATATTTCAGAATATCTTACAATTACACCGGTTCTAAAAACAAGTTTAGATCTTAGAAATCATAAAATTGTTTTTAAACAAACAGATAGGGGCTTTACATTGTTGGCAAATGTTGATGAATATACCAAGGCCAGTGATAGCTCTCAGGTCCTTTGCCCTAAGATTCAACCGTCAAAAGATTTGATGCTAACATTTGAGCTTAGATTTAAGGATACCTATTTCAGAAATTATACAAGTAGCATAGAGGATGAAGAAAATAGATTCTTTTATTTTTCCAATATCAGACCTGACGGAGAAAACAACTCGTTATCCATTTTTTTCAAGAACACCAAGGTGCATACTCAATTTTTGCTTCAACCAGAAACAAGCAGAACTATTATACACAACATTATCACAAATGACATAGCGCCAATTAATTCGCTAGGTCTTGAAAATATTACTCTCATCGACCCTGAAGATATTGACGAACCAATAAATGTAGATTTATTAAATACATATATAGAAACACAAAAGCGTGATGGTTTGATCGGGTATTTTCGATTTGGTATTGATGGGAGAAACAACAATGATCTTCTGGTTGATACTACAGTCGAGGTTCCTAATGATCCCGATGAAGTATTGTTGGGCTTACCAGATGAAACACCTGATCCTGTATTAAGATTTGAAAACACGAAAACATTTTGGAGATATATTGATATCAGTGAAGATGAGGTGTTTACTACCAAAGATGAACAGCCACTCACACAAAATGGATTCATAGAATTGAAGAAGAAAGATTTTGAGAATCCCAAACCAAAGAATATGTTTTTTTCTAACCCAGATAAAAGACATGTTACAATAGAAGAAGACAACATTTACTCAGAAATATTTATTTAAAACTTTTATACAAATTAAAATTCACAATTATGGCAACGTACAGCACACCAGGAGTTTACATCGAGGAGATCGCAAAGTTTCCTCCGTCGGTAGCTCAAGTAGAAACTGCTATTCCGGCTTTTATAGGATACACCGAAAAAGCAACCAATAAAGCAGAAGGGGATCTTAGCGAAGTTCCGACACGTATTTCTTCAATGCTCGATTATGAAACGTATTTTGGTTTTGCTCAGGCAGAGCAGGGCATGGTTGTCGATGTTAACGACGATGTGATCTCTGTACGATCCTTAACATCACCATCGCCTTTCTTGATGTATTATTCTCTTCAATTATATTTTGCAAATGGGGGTGGACCTTGTTATATTGTTTCGGTTGGGCAGTATGGTGAAGGGAGCTCTCCTGCTACGGCTGTTGCTCTTGGATCCGATACCACTCCAGGTTTGGCAAAAGGATTAAAATTACTTGAGAAAGAGGATGAGCCTACTCTTATACTTTTTCCAGATGCTACTTCTTTAAGTGGTAGTGGTGATTTCTATGGTCTTTATAATAGTGCACTTACACAATGTAACAAATTACAAGATCGTTTTGCAATTATAGATACATATAGCTATGATAATAGTAATCCTGTTGATGCTAATATTGCCGGCCTACGAAATGGAATTAATCTTGAAAAGGACTTCATAAAATATGGAGCGGCGTATTATCCATTTGTAGAAACTATTCTTGATTATAATTACAATGAATCGAGTGTTACTGTTAATATAAGTGATTCTGCGGGAACAACTCCAGCCCAACAGGTACAAGCATTATCAGATTCGATCAATACTACATCGCTTACACAGTTGATAACCGATATGGTAACATTAAGAGATAGCGTTAATGCCGCAGCCGATGATGCTGCTGCTTTGGTAATCAAACCATCTGTAGAGTCGAAACTGCAAGAAATCATTTCATTTGTAACCGATACACAGCAAGCATTAAGCGATGCTGAAACTATTGGAAGTGCTGATGCTGCAACTGAAGCTGCAGCTTTAGGAGCATGGACTAATATTGATAGCCTCGATACAGATTTAAATACTAGGCTTACAAAATTACAAGCAGATGATACCAAGACAAAGATCCTGAATACTATTTCAGATGCTACAAATACTATCTATGTTGACCTGGGAGTTGATGCAGTAACTCCGTCAAACTCAACTATTGTGTCAGACTTAACTACGTTAAAGTCAGCAGGAGAATTATCAGCGTTAATTACTGCTCTTGGTGCTGCATCAGGTAGTGTAACAGCCTCAATGCTCGATGCACTGGAAGCTACAGATAATGCATTATATAACAGAGTCAAAGCAGAAATTGGTCAAGTACCGGTAATACTTCCTCCTAGTAGTGGTATGGCGGGAGTTTATGCTCGTACGGATAATACACGTGGGGTTTGGAAAGCGCCTGCCAATGTAGGTATGAACTATGTAATCAAACCAACAGTACATATTTCACACGAAGAGCAAGAAGATCTAAATGTTCATGGGACGGGTAAATCGATCAATGCTATAAGAACTTTTGCTGGTAAAGGAACCTTGGTTTGGGGAGCGCGTACCCTGGCGGGTAATGACAATGAGTGGCGCTATGTATCGGTAAGACGTTTTTTCAATTTTGCAGAAGAGTCTATCAAAAAAGCTACAGAGCAGTTTGTATTCGAACCCAATGATGCCAATACCTGGGTTAAGGTAAAAGCTATGATTACCAATTTCCTTAATCTACAATGGAGAGCAGGTGCATTAGCTGGTCCAACCCCAGATAAAGCATTTTATGTAAATGTTGGACTTGGCGAAACAATGACTGCACAAGACATTCTTGAAGGAAATATGTTGGTAGAAATAGGAATGGCGGTTGTTCGTCCGGCAGAATTTATTGTTCTTAAGTTCTCTCACAAAATGCAAGAAGCATAATTAACAAATCATCTAATAATTTTTAAAGTATAAAAACATGGCAACGACATATCCATTACCAAAGTTTCATTTTAGAGTTTCATTCGGAGATTCAGAATTTAATTGTACCGAAGTGTCTGGGTTAGATTTTGAAAGAGAAATGATCGAATATCGAGCGGGGGCAGATACAGAATATCATAAAACTAAGCAACCAGGGCTTTCTAAATACAGTAATATTACAATAAAACGAGGAACATTTTCTGATACCAATAAAGAGTTTTATGACCAATGGGTTAAAACTGTTTATTTCCAAGAGGGAGAAGAGCAATATAGAGGTGATCTTACCATCAGTCTTTTAGATGAAAAACACGAACCCGTTGTTACCTGGAAAGCAGAAAGAGCGTATGTGACCAAAATTCAGTCTACTGATCTTAAAGCAGACGGTAACGAGATTGCTATCGAAACTGCCGAGTTTGTTCATGAGAAATTATCATTGTTATAATGGCTTCTTACTATCCACCGGTAGGTTTTCATTTTAAGGTCGAGTTTCAAGATTTAGAAAATAAAATTCAAATTAATGACTATCAATTTCAATCGGTTTCTGGTCTATCAGTAGATCTGGAAACCGAAGAAGTTGCCGAAGGAGGAGAAAATAGGTTCAAGCACAAAATACCTGTAAGAACAAAGTATCCTAATTTGGTATTGAAACGCGGTCTTTTGATCGATTCTGATTTAATAGAATGGTGCAGAGACGCTATTGAAAATTTTGAAATAAAACCTATTAATCTTACCGTAATGTTACTCAATGAAAAGCACGAAGCCTTATTAACGTGGAGTGTAACACATGCGTACCCGGTAAAATGGGTGGTAGAAGATTTCAATGCCGAAGAAAATAAACTGGTAATAGAATCACTTGAGCTCACATATAATTATTTCGAAACTTTATAAAAATACCTTCCAATGCCGATAGAAATCAAAGAATTACATATTAAAATCAATGTTGATGAAGGAAAAGGTAAGCAACCGCCTATTGAAGTAAATAGCAAGAAAGAAAAATCTGCATTGGTAGAGGCTTGTGTAGAGCAGGTTATGGAAATTCTGGATAAGCAGCAGGAACGTTAAATAATTTTGATTATGATAGAAGGTAAGCTACAAAAACTGGTAATAAGGTGTTATAAAGATGAAAAATTCAATGAAGAATTACCAGATCTTAAGTATACAGCTTTACTAAATCCGGAAACATATAGTTTTTCTTTAAAGACAGAGGTTCAAGAAGACCAGGCACAAGGGACTAGTTCTAATGATGTAAAATTTATACGATCTATTCCAGAAGATCTGGATTTAGAATTTCTGTTTGATCGTACTGGGGTTATAGTACACTATGGAGACGATCCAAAATCAGGTAATGATGATAAAGTGTATAAAGATCAGGGAAACGGAATTATTGATGATCTAGATGCATTCAAAAAAGCAGTATACGAATATAATGGAGATACTCATAAACCTAATTATCTCCGAATCGTATGGGGAGCATTAACATTTCCGTGTCTTCTGGTTTCAATGGACATAGAATATAAACTTTTTAAGGCCGATGGCACGCCTTTAAGAGCTATCGTAAAAGCTAAGTTTAAAAAGTTTATTGAGCAAGAGCAAAGAGCTAGAGAACAAAATGATCAATCACCTGACCTTACGCATTATAGAGTAGTAAAAGCAGGAGATACCCTACCTCTTATGACACATAGAATATATGGAGATCCAAAGTATTATCTAGAAGTAGCTCGTGTAAATAATATCAGTAATTTCAGAAAACTTACAGTCGGACAGGAATTATATTTTCCACCGTTACAAAAACAATCATAGATGAATAACAGCGGTGTCATACAAACTTCGAAAAGTTCTGATCTGGTAACCTTTAAAGTGCTTATCGGAGGAGAAGAACTTTCAAAAGTGTACCAGGTAAAAAGTATCATGGTGCAAAAAGAGGTGAATAGAATACCTATAGCACAAATAGTTCTTGTAGACGGTGATCCTTCGGCAAGGGATTTTGGATTAAGTAATGAAGAGCTTTTGATACCCGGAGCAGAAATTGAAATAACTGCAGGTTATCACTCTGATGAAGAGACTATTTTTAAAGGAATAGTGATTAAGCATAACCTGAAGATACGATCCCATACAAGTCAGTTAATCATAGAATGTAAAGATGAATCTGTAAAGCTTACCATAGGAAAGAAAAGTAAATATTTTTATGAAAGTACCGATAGCGAAATTTTCGAAGAAATTATTAGCTCCTATGGCTTAGATAAAGATGTAGAAGCGACTAATTTCTCTCACCTCGAATTGGTACAATATGATGCTTCAGATTGGGATTTTATCATCTCAAGAGCACAAGCCAATGGTAAATTATGTTTTATCGACGATGGTGCTATAACGATTGCAAAACCAGATCTAGGACAATCAGAAATCGAAACAATAACGTATGGTGCTACATTGCTTGATTTTGATGCAGAAATTGATGCCAGACACCAAATAGGTAAGGTTTCTTCTTATTCTTGGAACTATGCCGATCAGGAGTTATTAGAAATTGAAGCAAATGACCCTTCAGTCTCGTTAAATGGTAATTTAAGTGTCGATGATTTATCACAAACTATCGGACTCGAAAACCTTGAGTTAAAACATGGTGGAGCGGTGACCGATACAGAATTACAAGATTGGGCCGATGCAAAATGGTTGTTTCAGCAGTTATCCAAAGTACGAGGTCGGGTGAAGTTTCAAGGTATTTCGCAGGTAAAGCCCAATACAATTCTTAAGTTGGAAGGTGTCGGAGACCGGTTTAATGGTAATGTCTATGTTACTGGAGTACGACATAACCTTTCTGAAGGAAATTGGACGGTAGATGCCCAGTTTGGATTAAATCCTGAGTGGTTTTCAGAAACTTTTGATATCAATACACCTGCGGCATCTGGATTACTACCAGCAATTCATGGATTACAGATAGGGGTAGTATCACAATTACAAGATGATCCCGATGGCGAAGAACGAATCTTGGTTCAAATACCTATTGTAAATAATCAGGAACAAGGGATTTGGTGTAGAATTGCTTCATTAGATGCGGGAGAAAACAGAGGTGCTTTTTTTAGACCAGAAATTGGAGACGAGGTTATCATCGGTTTTATCAATCAAGACCCTAATGATGCAGTTGTTCTGGGAATGTTGCATAGCAGTGCTAAACCAGCGCCAATTACAGCAGCCGACGATAATCACGAAAAAGGGTTTGTGACACGTAGCGAGATGAAAGTGCTTTTTGATGATGATAAAAAAACGATTAATATCTCTACTCCGGCAGGAAAACATATTGCATTAGATGAAGATGCCGGAACCATAATTATAGAAGATGAAAACTCGAATGTAGTAACGATCGATAGTGCAGGTATTCTTATGGAAAGTGCAGGTAATATTGAACTTAAAGCATCTGGAGATGTTACCATCGAAGGAACCAATGTAAACATTACAGCAAGTGCAGCCTTTAAAGCCGAAGGATCCTCTGGAGCCGAAGTTTCATCGGGCGCGACAGCGGTATTAAAAGGATCATTGGTACAAATAAATTAATGATAAAGTAGATATAAAAAAAATAAAAAGAAGTATATGCCACCAGCAGCAAGAATCAATGACATGCATGTATGTCCAATGGTAACAGGGACTGTTCCACATGTGGGAGGCCCAATATTACCAGCCGGCGAGCCAACTGTACTAATAGGAGGAATGCCTGCAGCTAGAGTAGGTGATATGGCTACATGTACTGGTCCGCCAGATTCTATTGTTGCTGGATCGGGAACTGTTATGATTGGTGGTATGCCAGCAGCAAGAATGGGTGATTCTACTGCCCATGGTGGATCTATAGTAGCAGGAGAACCCACAGTAATGATCGGATGATATGGAAAATAAAAAATCTTTTTTAGGAGTTGGTTGGAGTTTTCCTCCAGAGTTTAGTAAGAAATCAAATATGGTGAAAATGATTTCTGATGAAGAAGATATTAAAAGTAGTCTTGAAATTTTGTTGTCCACCCGTTTGGGCGAACGCGTTATGTTTCCTGATTATGGGTGCAACCTCGACGAATTGTTGTTCGAGGGTTTAAACAGGACATTAATTACCTATGTTTCTGAATTAATCAGGACTGCCATTCTTTATCATGAACCAAGAATAGATGTAGATCAAATAGATATTAGCGAAAGTGATGTACTACAAGGAGAATTGTTTATCAAAGTTGCATATACAGTAAGAGCTACCAATTCTCGAAACAATGTAGTATTCCCATTTTATTTGGAAGAAGGAACCGATATAAATCTTAAAACCAACAAATGAGCGAAAATTGCGATTATATCGATAGTATCTTAAGACGAAACGGAAGAGATCAACAGGAGCGTTATAATAAAATACTTGATCCTGATACTTTAAAACTTCATGATTTAGATATCGAAGACTGGATGCTATTTGCTTACAATTTTGCAAAGCATGTCAATTATTTTAAAACAGAGGATGGAAATATACCTTCTGGAGATTGGCAAGATCTGTTTCGATATTTCGATTTTACCGAAGATACTATTCCGCTTAGAGGTGAAACAGAATACCAAAAACTAAAAGATGAAATCACTGAAACCCTTCAGAAGCAAGAGGAAGAAGGAGAAGTAACTCCTCATTTCACCTTATTTGTTTGTTTTCTAAGATTATTAGAACTATCTCAAAATAGATTCAACAAATTAACCAAAAGACATCTTGATTTCTATTTTAAAGAGATTCTTAAGGTTGATAAATTACCTGCCGAGTCTGATAAAGTGCATGTTCTTTTTGAAATAGCAAAGAAAAGTATAAGCGAGAGAGTGGCCAAAGGAACTGAACTGGATGGAGGTAAAGATGCTAATGGAAACAAGCGCATATATAAAACCTCAGAAGAGTTAATAGCTAATAAAGCCCAGGTAGAGTTATTGAAAAATATACACAATGACTTTGATTCTAAGGGATTAAAAGTAAGTGAGGTTGCAAATTCGTACGGTGGTAATGGAGAAGATTTCCCAGATAGCGAAGCTAATTGGTGGCCGTTTGGATATCCAGATACCGAACCAAATTATCCCGAGTTAGATAATGCTTCTGTTGGTTTTTCAATTGCTTCACCACTTTTGCTGTTACAAGAAGGACAAAGAGATATAACGATAACTATTACTTTTCAAGAAGCATTAGATAGTGTAAGTTCGCAGGATTTGGTTGATGTTATCGAGTTTTTCGGCACTGGAGAAGAAGGATGGGTAGGACCACTGGCACTAAATCAAAATGGATCAAAAATTGATGGTAAAGAACTCATACTTAACTTTACTTTAGACAAAGATTTACCAGGTATTGTAGGTTATGATCCCGAGATAATTCCAGGAGGGTACACCACTTCATTTCCGATATTTCGGTTTTTAATAAAGCAAAATAAGGAAACTTCATCTAGCGGAGATATTACAGCAAAAGGATATTCCTTGTATACAAAATTGGCAGCAAAGACACTTGCATCAATAAAAATATATGTAAATGTTGATGATGTAAAATCCCTTTCTTTAGAGAATGATACAGGAGTACTTAATGCTAATAAACCCTTTTATCCTTTTACAACACAACCGGTTGTAAAATCAAATTTTTATATCGATTATCCAGAGTTGTTTTCTAAACAATGGAATAATGTAACAATAAAAGCTGAATGGAAAAATACACCTACCAGCTTTAATGATTTGTATGTGGATTACGGTGCTGGGTTCGAAAATATTAATGACAGTTCTTTTACCGCTAAAACCGAGATTTTACGAAAAGAAGTATGGCAAACAGAAAACCAACTTACCTTATTTACCAAGGGTTCTGATGGGGTTTATCGAGCTGATCATACGATAAATAATAGACCTGTAGGCAATAGTAACAGACATTTGGCAAACTCCAGTGGTCCTTTGCGATTTTCGTTAAATAGACATTTTTATCATGATGTTTTTCCAAAAAAATATGCAATAGCAATATCAAAGGCAATACAAGCAGATGATCCAACCACAGTCGCGGTTCCTGCCGAACCTTACACACCGTTGATCGAAACTATTTCTCTGGATTATGAAGCAGAGGAAATCACCTATTTTTCAAAAGGAAAACAAGTTGGCGGAAAAACGATATTCCGAAATGTAATTGGTGAGGAGAAATATGAAAATAATCGAATCAAATTATTTCATGAAAATGCATTTGGACAACACGAAGAGCATGGATACCTGAAACAAGTAAAAAAAGAAAAAGGTATTCTTGACCAGGATGATATAAATACTATTATTGAGGCACAAACCCAATTAAACGAATCAGAAGTTGAGGATGTTGTAAACAATAGTACACTTATCCCTACATATTGTCAGGGAGGATCCCTTTTTATTGGATTACAAGATGCAGAGATTAATCAACAAGTGTCGTTATTGATTCAAGTACTTGAAGGAAGCGAAAATCCAAATGATGAAGGCTTCCTTGGGAATCAACGTGTAGAATGGTCTGTTTTATGCAATAATCACTGGAAAGATATTCAAGATGATATTATAATTAATAGCACCGATAATCTATTAAAATCGGGGATTATAAAATTTCCAATTCCCAAACAAGCAACGGGTCAAAATACCAGGCTTGCCGATGGATATATTTGGGTGAGAGCGAGAATTCACAAAAAATATGATGCTGTAAGCAAAGTAAAAGCTATTCATGCTCAAGCAGTAGTCGCTGTTTTTGAGAATCGAGACAATGAATTATCCCATTTGGATACAAGTCTACCAAATGATAGTATAAGTAAGTTAATTACAAGGGTTCCCCAGATTAAATCAGTCAACCAACCGTATAATTCGTTTGATGGTAGTCCACAAGAATCTGATGATGCTTATTACAGACGTATAAGTGAAAGGTTACGCCATAAAAATAGAGCAATAACACTTTGGGATTATGAGAATTTGGTATTACAAAAATTTCCGGAAATCTACCAGGTAAAATGCCTGAATCATACAGACATGCTAGCATCACCTCCTTCATTTTTATCGCCGGGGAATGTGGCGCTTGTCGTAATTCCGGATACGATTAATAAGAATGTGTTTGATATTTTTCAACCAAGAGTAAGTCAATCAACGCTTAACAAAGTAAAGAGGTATATCAATAAGTTAAACACTATGCATATTAATACCGAAGTTGTTAACCCTACGTACGAGGAGGTAGAAATTTCGTTAGCTGCCAAGTTTTATGATCAATACGATGAAAATTTTTATTCCAAACAATTAAGCGAGGATATTACCAAGTTTTTATCACCATGGGCTTTCGACACCTCTAGAACTATAGACTTTGGAGTTACACTGCATCGTAGTGTACTTATTGATTATTTAGAAGAATTGTATTATGTAGATTACCTTCAGGATGTAGTGTTAAGAAAAGATGGAGAGGAATCAGGAAGTAGTATAGAACCCACAAATCCAACTTCAATATTGGTTTCAGCAAAGCAACATAAAATATCAACTCAGATAGAAGGAGAATGTAAAGAGAGTAACGAAGCAACAATAGAAAAATGCGAAATATAGATTCAAATATCAATATTCCAAAAGACGTCGCAACGCAAGACGATTTGGATTTCTATTTTTTACGTAGAAAAGGAATAGAGTATATCTCTGAGTTAGGACGAAAACTCTGGACAGATTATAATTCTCATGATCCTGGTATTACTATGCTCGAGATGTTATCCTATGCCATTTCAGACTTAGGAATGCGTATCAATATGCCTATCGAAAATCTCCTGGCTTCTAATAATATAGAAACAGGTTTAGAATCGCAATTTTTCAAACCAGAAGAAATATTTCCTTCAAAACCGGTAACGACCTTAGATTACAGAAAGCTTTTTGCCGATATTCCGGGGATTAAAAATAGTTGGTTAAGCAAACATGAAAAAACAGTACATCTAGATTGCGATAGGGAGCTTCTGTCTTATAATGAAGACGATGTTGCCGATACTTCAGCTAGTTTTAAGAAGGACTTTGTATTACAAGGGCTTTACAATATTACCCTAGAATATGATCAGGACTTTCTCGAAGATGGTTTAGAAGATGATGATGAAAATCGAGAAACTATTATCAATCAAAGAAAGGAGAATTTAATAGAAGAGGTTCGTAAGGCATACAATCAAAATAGAAACCTTTGCGAAGATCTTGTTAATATTAACGAAGTCGAATTATTTGATGTTGCGATCTGCGCTAGTATCGAAGTCGAAAATGAGGCAGATGAAGAACTCATACATGCCAAAATATTATTGGCGATACAGGATTATTTTTCTCCCTCGGTTAGATTCTATTCGATTCAGGAAATGTTGGATAGGGATTATACTACAGATGAAATTTTTGATGGCCCTATTCTTAATAAGGGATTTATTGATGATGAAGAATTAGAAAACGCAAATTTGCGAGAAGAAGTTCGCCTATCTGATATCATAAAATTAATAATGGATGTTGAAGGCGTTAAATTCATAAAGCAAATTTCTATTGGCGAGTGTGATGATAATGTAGCAGACTCTAATGATTGGTTAATTTGTGTTCCCGAAGGCAAAAAACCTTCACTTTGCGGCAAAAGCGTGCTTAATTATAATAAAGGGTTTTTACCTCTTAATATTAATGAAGAACAAGTAGAGACCTACATTGAGCAGTTAAAACCAGCAGAAGATCAGATTTTAGACAAAAGTCTTTCTTTTCCTAGAGGGCAATATTTTGAAAACGATGCATATACCACAATTCAAAATGATTTTCCCGATACCTATGGGATAGGTATAAATGGATTATCAGCACGAGTTACCACAGCAAGAAAAGCCCAGGCAAAACAATTAAAAGGGTATTTGATATTTTTTGATCAGATTCTGGCAAGTTATTTTCAACATCTTGGAAAAGTAAAAGAATTGTTGTCGGTTAGTGGTAGATCATCAAACACCTATTTTACCCAGACAATAAAGGATATCGCTGGATTCGAAGATCTTGTAGATGATTATGTCTTGGATAATGATGAAGTGCTCACCAACAACTTATTCAAAGAAATTGACAATAGTGTGGAAAGAAGAAATCAAATCCTCGATCATTTATTAGCTCGTTTTGCAGAACGTTTTAGCGAATACACGTTTTTAATGAAAACCCTTTATGGGAATAATACAGATGAGGTGGTGCTTCGCAATAAGGAAGCATTTTTGAAAGATTATAAAATCATTAGTGCCGAAAGAGGAAATGCCTTTGATTATTATAAACAACCACTCGAAAATCTTTGGGATACCGATAATGTGGCGGGTACACAAAAACGATTGGCAAGACTGTTAGGGATAAAAAATTATAATCGAAGAAATATATCTGACTCTTTTGTTTCTATAACTTCTACTATTAATAGTGATGATTGTAAAGTATTTAGGTGGGAAATAAAAGATAATGATGATAAACCACTTTTTAGATCTACGGAGGACTATGGTTCTAAAAATGCCGCCATAAATGAACTAAACTTAACTGTTTTAAAGCTTATTGAAACCAGTATATATGAACTTGATGCCGCTTTTGCTAAAGAAATTGAAGACGACACCGAAGTTGATAATATCAAAATTAATAAATCACAAAATAAAGGAGTTTACTCCTTTAGTGTGATTAATAGAGAATTTGAGATTGGTGATTCCAGAAGAATTATTGCCATACACTCTAGATTTTATAATACCCAGGAAGAGCTTAAACAAGGAATTTTAGATGCATTATCTTTTATAGAAAATGATTTTACCGAAGAAGGGCTCTTTTTGGTTGAACATATCTTATTAAGGCCAGCTTTCGATGATGATACTGAAGTGGATGATGAAGATACCGAAATAGATGATGATACTGAAGAGAAGAAATACCCTCCACCAAGCAGCTTCATTCCTATTTGTTCAGATTCTTGTGATAATTGCGAACCAATCGATCCCTATTCATATCGCATAAGTATAATTCTACCGGGATATACTTTTCGATTTGCCGATACCGATTTTAGAAACTATATGGAAAATGTGATCAAACAGGAAATACCTGCACATGTAGTGGCAAGAATTTGCTGGGTTGGGCATCGACAAGGAGAGGTTCCTGATAACGAAAATGGATTGTTCAAATTTGAAAAAGCATACAAAGAATACTTGGAAGCAAAAACAAAAAGCATTGGAGAAGAAGAAATAAAACCTGCTCCAGAAGAAAACTCAAAATTAGAAGAACTACTCGATAAATTATTCAGTTTACAGACTCTGTACCCGGCCGGTAGATTAATAGACTGTGAGAATGATGATGATATCGACGGACAAATAATACTAGGTAGAACAAGCCTAGGATCATTGTGATAATATTTAAACAAATACGTTAGACAAGCTAACATGTTTACACCAAAAACTGCAAATACCGCAACCAAAGGAAACAATACTCCTTCCGTTTTTAAACCAAAAAACGGTAGCGATTTGTTCATCCAGCCTAAATTGAAGGTAGGGCAACCTGGTGATAAATATGAAGTTGAAGCCGACCATGCTGCCGATCAGGTGGTAAATAAACAACAAAATGGCGCACAACCTGATGTCTCCGCTACCCCTGTTTCGGTACAAACAATGACCGAAGATGAAAATATTCAGGAAAAACCTATTGCACAGCGAATTCAACCACTTACAAACTTGTCAGATGCTACATCTGTTCAACGTGCGGAAGAGGAAGAACCCTTGCAATTTCAAGAAGAAGAGGATGTACAGTTACAGGAGGATGAAGAAGTGCAAACAATGACCGAAGAAGATGTACAAATGCAGGAGGAAGAAGAAGTCCAAACTCAATCAGAAGATGAAGAAGTACAAACTAAACAAGGATTGGGCTCTGGTGGGGTATCAAATTCAAGCAATATAAGTAGCTCTTTACGTAATGCAAGAGGTAAAGGGTCTCCATTACCTAATGGGGTAAAAAGCCAGATGGAATCTGGATTTGGAGCTGATTTTGGAGGTGTTAGAGTGCATACGGATAATGACTCTGTGGCCATGAACAAAGAGTTGGGAGCACAGGCATTTACCAACAAAAACGATATCTTCTTTAATGAAGGCAAGTTTAACCCAACGACAACAGAAGGGCAAACATTATTAGCACACGAACTTACGCATACCATTCAACAAGGAGCATCTGGGCCTGCAAGTCAAGAAAGCACTACTTCGTCAGAAAATGGAACAGGGAGTTCACAAACTCCGGCCGCAGAAACTGAAACAGAAGCATTGCCAGAAACTCAAGTTGAAGAAACTGCAGGCGAAACCTTAGAAACTCCTCCGTCTGGGCAAGAAGCAGCTATCGCGGCAGGAACAACTGGTCGAGGCGAAGCAACCACAGAAGAAGTAGAACCAACCACACCGCGCAGCCCAGAAGAAGATCCAAATTTCCAACAGTTAGAACAGCGTGTCGAGAATAGAGGCGAAGAGCAACAAGACCACGAACCAGCCACAGCATCTGCTGGTAGTGCCCAGGCTGCCGCAGTATCTCCTGCAAATGAACGGGCTAGTGGAGCACAAGCTGCACAAGTAGATACGATGGAAGAGCAGGAGGCAGGAGAGTTTAGTGCAGAAGCTTTCAAAGCACAGCTAATGCAACGTATCGAAAGCATGGAGTTGCCAGCTGATGAGGAAGCCGCAGCCAATTTCGAGAATAACAATAATATCAACGAAGTTCGAGATGTGGCAATGCAAGATGTGCAGAACGAACAAGCAGCTACCGCAGGAAATATATCACAAGCCACAGCACAAGAACCAAACACTGATGCGGTTCCAGAACGCGAGGTGACACCATTACCACCAGCACCAATAGGCGGAGCACCAAATAGTGTACGAGCACAAAATGCGATGCCACCAGCTAGAGGCGAATCTGAGGTAAGCCAGCCATTACAAGATAACATGGCCGAGGTAGACCAGCAGATGACTGATAATGAAATTACAGATGAGCAATTGGCGAACTCTAATGAACCAGAATTTATAGGTGCATTAGATTCTACCAATCAAGCACGAGAAAATACCGCCCAGGCTCCAGGACAATTCAGAACCGAAGAACAAAGTACATTACAAAGTGCACAAGCCAGTGCTGAAGGTAATAGCCAGGAGACCTTGCAGGGAATGCATCAAGATCGAACAGGATTATTAAACCAGGTTGCGGGTGAACAAGTACAAACTGGTACCACAGATACCGCCGAACGTGAACGCATTGCCACCGAGATCAATACAATTTATGAGAATACCAAAACCGATGTAGAAACCATCCTTAGTGACCTTGACACTCGGGTTAACGATCTGTTTACTGCAGGTGTAGAGCGAGCAAAACAGGCCTTTGAAGATTATGTAGAACGCAAAATGGATGCCTACCTTGATGAACGCTACGGGGGATTTGGTGGTTTCTTAAACCGTGTGGGCGATGTATTTACAGGACTGCCAGATGAAGTAAACCAATTCTTTGTTGATGGCCGTGAGGTATTTATCAACAGTATGGACTCTGTAATTACCAATATCGCTAATGTAGTGGCGACAGAGCTTACTGCAGCCAAAGATCGTATTACTCAGGGTAAACAGGAGGTGCAAGATTATGTGACCTCATTACCAGAGAACCTACAAGAAATTGGTCGAGAAGCTGCAGAGGGCATACAAGAACAATTTGATGACCTAGAGCAGTCGGTAAATGATAAGCAAGATGAATTGATCGATAGCCTTGCCAATCAATACAACGAAAGCTTGCAAGAAGTAGATGCACGTATCGAAGAGATGCAAGCCGCCAATCGAGGGTTAATCGATATGGCATTAGATGCAGTTGCCGGAGTGATCCAAACGATTATCAACATCAAGAATATGTTGACAGAACTCTTAAGTTCTGCGTTGAGTGTCATCACTACCATTATCCAGGATCCAATAGGTTTCTTAGGGTTATTGATCGAAGGTGTTGGTCAAGGGTTAAATAACTTTATTAGCAATATCCTGTCGCATATGCAGGAAGGTCTTATTGCATGGCTTACAGGATCGCTGGGCAGTGTAGGTATCACTATTCCGGATAACTTATTTAGTTTGTCAGGAATCTTTGATCTCGTTGCGCAGATTCTTGGAATCTCATGGGATTTTGTACGAAGCATAGCCGTACGCGTTCTGGGAGAACCAGTTGTTAGAGTTGTAGAAACTGCCTTCGAGATCTTTACCATATTACGTACCGATGGTATTGCCGGACTTTGGGAATATATTAAAGAACAGTTCAATAACCTGAAGGAAATGGTGATGGATGCCATACGGGATATGATCATTACCAAAGTGGTCGAGGCAGGTATTAAATGGGTATTGGGATTATTAAATCCTGCAGGGGCATTTATCAAGGCTGCTATGTTAATCATCGATATTGTCAAGTTCTTTATTCAAAGAGGAAGCCAAATTATCGAGATGGTACGTGCCTTTATAGAAGGAGTAAAAGCCGTGGCATCTGGTAATGTAAGTGCTATTGCCAGTGCTATAGAAAATGCCTTGAAGAAATCGATTCCTGTGTTGATAGGCTTCTTAGCATCGTTATTAGGAATCACCGGACTAACCCAAAAAGTACAGGAGATTATTCAAAAAGTTCGTAAAAAGATTGAAGATGCAGTTGTTGGATTGTTGAATGGTATCAAAAGTGCTGCTAAGCGCCTATTTAGAAGAATTACCGGTCGTGGAAGTGCCGAAGAAGGAGAAGGTGGAGAAACTACAGGTGATGAGGAACTAGAAGATTCTGAAGTTGGAAAAACCATCAATTTTACCGCCGATGAAAAACAACATAGAACCTGGCTACAAGTCGAAGGAAATAATGTAGAGGTGATGGTGGCCAGTACACCAATGTCTGTTGAAGATCGATTAAATGGTTGGGAGAGTAAAGTAAGTACTTTACCAGAAGAAGATAGACAAAGAGCAATTGGTTTAATCGGTACGGCAAGATCACAATATGCCCAAACCAAAACAGAGGGAGAACAAGCAAATCGAGAGATAATAGAAGCCGAAAGTAGTGCAGATACTCAAGAAATACAACAAGCAGAACAGGCAGATCAGGAGGCAGAAAATGCACAAGAAACCCTGAAAAACACCTTGCAACAGTTGTTTGAAGTATTTGGCGAAGACGAACTTAGCCTAGAAGAGTTTAGAGAACAGTTTGAGGCTCCAGGCAATGAGACACATACGCTTTTCTTTGAACGACAAGGAGAAGATTATGAGTTAATGATTGCTAGCGAGAAAAAGACGTATCAAAATTTTATTAATGGTATTCAAATAGATACCTCTAGTCCTGAAAAGGTAAATGCTAAGAATCAGCTTGTAAGTTTGGTGCAGCGCTTGGATGGTTTGATAGATCAGGATGATGAAGGTGTTAAAACTCAAATACGAGAAATTTTTGATCAAATGCTTGTACATACACGAACACTGTTTAAAGCTCATCAATCATCAGTTCCAGTATTCGAGACAGCTAATGCAGCTGGATTTGGAGTTTCTATGACCATAGAGTATTTATCTAAAAATGGACCTGATGGAACTAGTCCTACAGGCTCAAATACTAACACTTATGAGTCTTTAAATAAAAGACGTAGCGGTGGAGGGTCTTATTATGTCAAAGGTCATTTACTTAGTGAAAAATTAGGAGGGCCCGGAATATGGGAGAACCTAACGCCTTTATCTAGAAGCGGAAATAGTAATCACGAGTCACAAATTGAGGGACCTATAAAGTCCAGGACAAGGGAAGCTTCAGGCGAAGGACAAGTATTTCATTATAGAGTATTTGCAGTATATGATCGTGGTGTCAATGCTGGTCTTCTTTCAGAATTGGCAGGATCTAATGATATTGATAAAGAAGTAAAAAGAGAAGTTGTTCAAGCGGAACAATTTGTCCCCACAAGATTGACTACTACTGCAACAGAATTGGATCCAATGACTGGAGAAGCGAAGGCTGGAGGAGAAACGCTATCAGCTTCAATATCTAATACTATAGATCAATCAAGTGCTGAAGCGTATCAGGTAAGAAATCAAGGTAGACCTGAAATCCCTTTAAAATTAAGCACTGCAGCAGATTCTGATTTGCAGTACTTTTTTAGCGACAATATTTCAGAAGGTATAATAAATGCGTTTGCTGGTGAGGAAATAAATGACTTTCAATCATTAGCTGCTGCCGTTCCCTTTTTAAGGCTTTCAAGATTAATTAGCCTAAATAATGAAGGAATTATAGAATTATAAAGAATTAAAAATGAATGTAGAAGAATACAAAAATGAATTTATGCCTTTTTTTAAGGCTATATCAGGTAATAAGATAGTTACTATAACGGAAAGACAACCTCTAAAGAAAATAAGTGAGGATGAATTAGATTCTAGAAAAGACCTTCTTGGTAATGCCATAAAACCCTTTTATAATTGGAGGAATGGATTTACTGTTTGTTGGAGTCCAAAGAATGATGATAACCCTGATATCTACGGGAGAATAAACATACTGAAATTAGAAAATCTTTTTGATGATACAATAGTAAAATTAGATCAACCGGATGGGTATACATTTAATGGGAATTCTTCAGAGAAAATACAACTTAAAGGAGTCTTTAGACCTTTGGATTACTTTGCCGATGAGGCGTGTGTTGGTTTTTTCAGTGATCATGGGTCATTAGATGAATTATATTACCATGATTTTGGAATTTCCTTTTATTCCTTAAAAGTTGATTTTGAAGGGTATTTCAAATTACTAACAAAATCTTATGGTTATGCTTATTGGCCACAAGTCATACTTAATAAAGAATACAATTATGGTACAGATACAACCGATCGATTTAAAGAAGATATGCCAAACTTATTTCCAGATTTTGACTATGACAAATTTATAGAGTTATACGAATCTGTAAGAATTGATAAATAGCAACACAAACATACAATAACAAAACACACATAAGGTTATGACAACGACATTAGAGGCAATAACCACCAATTTTAGAAGGTTTACTCAAAACCAGGTGCTTACCGAGGGACACCTCAATCAAATCGTGGATTATTTTGATGATCAGATACGATTGTCCAGAACATGCCTTAGCGGTGTGGGGATCGTTTGTGGTTTTGAGGTAAGTTGCGACGAGACTACAAAACATATTACCATTACACAAGGGGTTGGAGTAACCACCGATGGAGATCTCTTTAATATTTACTTACCGGCAGAGGGAGCAGATTTGCGCATAGATTTTGAATCTATAACCTACAAAGGGTACAAAGCTTATGACAACAGTAGTGTGCAATACGAACCGTTTTTCTATAAAAATAATAACCAGATTACGTTAAGAGAGCTTACCGTTGATGATACAGGAACGGGAGTTAAGTCGCTAAGTAATCTAGCTACGCTGAAAGATATGGTAGTCGTATTATATCTCGAGACCTTTATAGAGGATACAGACCTTTGTACTACATTAGGTTGTGACAATCAGGGGGAGAATCGCGTAGCCAATCATAAGGTACTATTAGTAAGTAAAACGGATGCACAACATATTATAGATCAAGATCCTTCAATTCAAAAAACGAATTATAATAAGTTGTACTATGACCTCCCCGAAGTGGTAATGAACAGGGTAGTGGCAATTCCTGAGATATTTGATAACTATACCGACGTAAAACGAAGTTTTGCAGATGCTATTTTAAGTAAAGATGTTATTACAAACCTCAGAGACGGTTTTGATATTATGTTAGGTGAAGAAAACATAAATGTACCTAATTTACTTTTAGAAATACGCGCAAAATTAGATCAGATATTTGATTTTGAAGTGCCCAATGCGCCAGCAGATGTACAATACCGATATGATTTATTAAAAGACCTTGTAGATACATATAACGAAATTAAACAAGTACTACTACATATCGATGTATCTGATTGTTGTGCTGGTTATGGCGATTTCCCCAAACACTTAATGATAGGAGAGGTCGAAAAGCAAGGGCAGTGCTACGGGTATAGACATGGTTTTTACAAATCACCGATACTGGCAAATAATACCTCTACCGGCTGTGATAGCTGTGCTCCACTAGAATTAGATTATGGCGATGTAGGTGCAGATGAAAGTGATGTACCAGCATGTGAAGGAAGCGTTGACCCCAATGGCGATCATGAGCATCATATTGCCTTTGTAATCGACGAGTCGGGTTCTTTTAGGCGACAAAAAGATTTTGTAACGCAGGCACTTAATGGATACCTAGATTCTGTTAGTAATACGAATACCTATGTATCCCTTATTGGGATGACATACAATGATGCTACTATAAGACAAGATCATTTGATCTATAGAAAAGTTACAGATCCTAGCCTGCGGGATTGGATTTCTAAGTTTGCCGATCCGTCATCTCCTAGTTATAATATCGGAGGTGATTTTTGGGGGACTGGCTATAATGTGGTAATAGATGAAATTCTAAATTCCAGAGTCCCTGATCCAGCCATTGTAATTACTTTGGCAGATGAATTTCCTAATGGTCCCCATATGATTTCTGCCGAGCGAGGAACATTTATTAAAAAACGAACAAAATTGTTTAACTACGTCGTAGACTTTAATGGAGATAATATTCTAGCAGGTAATGCTATGAACTCTCTGCCACAAGATAATGTGGCAAGTATTGATGGTGTCTCAGATTTGGATACTGCTGATTATTTTTTTACATCTAGCTTTAATGATCTAGAGGTAAAAATTAAAAACCTAAACGAATCATTAATCAATTCAAATATCCTGTGCCAGCAAACCACAATAGATGAAGAGGACCCTTCACAAGGAGAACTGGAGATATGTTATAGCGCTGATAAAAGCGAACAACGACTTTTTAGTTTGATCCATAGAGCTGCACTACAATTATCTAATTATAATCCAGAGTACAGTTTTGTAAAAATAACACCGTCATTAGAGTTGGGAGTACTCAGTAAAAAATCAATTCCATTCTACTATAATGTTGGAGAAAAATTGATCGAATACTGGGATTTTGATAAAACGATTATGGGTAGGCAAAGGACCAACTTAAGCTATCACGATAGCTTATTGGCTATAAAGCGACCTCTTGAGTTTTGTATAGATAAAGATTTTTATCGAGTTGAAGGTCATCTAGGAAAAAATTACCTAGATGTAGTTGAAAGAATTAATATAATTAAAAAGGCAAATAGTTTAGGTTTCAATGTGGTGGCGTTGCCGATAGAGAGATTTAATACTATTGGAGAGGATTATAAAGAGTATTACTTGAATCAAAATTATGGATTAGAACATAAAGCCGGTGTACCAGAAGGTGGAACACTAGTGTTATTTTATTTAGAAAACAATGAATTTGAAGGCGAAGGAATTCCAAGACGGGATGAAGTACGTCGTGGGGAAAAAATAGCAGTAAAAAAAGAAACAAAAGAAGAAATCAGACCAATAGGTGTGTCACTAAGAGCTATTGATGGAGAAACTATTAATCCGGTGATAGCAGATTTCTGTTTGCCTTATTTATGTTGCGAAGAAAGTGATCTAGATGCTTGTTTGCCCGATGAGATTGTATGTTTTGATGAAAGTACAGAACCAATCCCATTCGAGGTAACTCCTCGCGATGCCGAAGTAAGAGATGATGTTCCTCTTGGTCTTACGGGAGGAGTAGTTAGTAGAGGAGGTACGTATTTCTTTGACCCAAAACGAGTAAGTCCCGAATTACATGGTATCCAACTACGCTTTTTGGTAAATAACCAACGATCACGATTTTCAGTTCGAGTATTCGAAAAAGCAAAATTTGCAGTAAATACATTAGTAGCTTATAATAGTTCCAGGACTGTTGCAACAGTAACCTATACCATAACAGGGGCAAGTCTTGCCGATGTACATACATATCAATGGGATTTTGGTGATGGGTCAACTTCTAGTCAAGCACCTAATCCTGCTGGTCAAGTATCCAAAAATTATAATTTACCAGTTAATGAAGACAATAGAATTGCACCAAAATTATTGGTAGTTGATGGTTTGTGTGAAGTTGAAGTGCCTATCGATTCAATTCAGTTTACAGATAGTCCTTATTATTACTATTATGATGGCGACAGAAGTGTTGAAGGGGACGACGCATTATCAATGTCGGTAGGAGATTTATAAAATTTATAAGAAAGAATGAGAATTATTTATAGTTTAAATACATATCCCATTGCTAATAATCGATGGAATATGGGAAATAGGTTCGACGATACTATCTATATGACTGCAGGGAGTATTCTACATACCCATATGTGGTATAAGGATATAACTTTATATATAGATCCTGTAGGTTATGAATACCTTTCAGGATTACCCTGTAGAGTGATTAAGGTAGATTTCAACCAAGACTTAGAGCTATGGATGGAACCAAAACTCTATGCCATGGAAAATCAGAGAGAAGCCTTCGTCCACCTGGACACCGATATTTTTATAAAAAAACCATTCGAATTTGAATTTGAAAAGGTAATTGTCGAAAGAAAAGATATAGGATATTATTGTTATGAACCTCTAATAAAGTTTTTTGATGATTATTGTAAAGATTTGCCTTTATGGGACCCAACAATTCCTTATGCTTGGAGTTGTGGTGTGATAGGTTTTAAAGATTTCGCTTTAAGGGATGAGTTTCTTTCGTTTTATAGAATACTTAAAAAAACACTAAGTGATAATAGAAAGGCCTATGACAAGTTTATTGATGACTATCCCGGCTATTTAGAAATAGCATTACTGTTAGAACAATATAATCTTACTAGTATGTTGAAAGTAATCGGTATTGATCCAACTATTCTGATACCGGGAGACACTATAAAAGAACAGTCAGAATATGCTAATAATTTGGGCTATACACATTTATTGGGAGCATCAAAATATCATCCAAAGAATATAGATAAAATAAAGAAATTGCTACATATAAAGTTTCCAGATCAATATAGATCAATTCAAGATAGGTTAGAAACCGCAATTATTGGAAGTTTTTAGCGACAACGAAAAAAAGAATTATAAAATAAATGAATAAAATTGTTTACAGCTTCTGGACTGCACCATTACACAAAAGATGGGCCAAGCATAAAAAAAATCATGATTTTGAGGATATTTTACAATCCTCCCTCAACTGCTTGTATCTATCGGTTTTGTATGCCAAAAAATGGGGATTTGAGGTAGAAATTGTTACCGATCTAGAAAGCGTCAATCATTTTAGAGACCTTCCCATCGATACTCTTTCTACAGATCTCACATTTTTGGATTATAATCGAACTTGGACAAAAGGTAAAATGTTTGCTATTGCAAAACAAACTAGGCCGTTTGTGCATATGGACTGGGATGTTATTCTTAGAAAAAAGGAAGTGGTAAATCAAATACGACAATGTGCCTCAGATGTTTTAGTACAAAGTATAGATACCTTAGTTTTCGAAGATCACTTGGCCAAGAGTAACGAAATTACGTTCGAGGATGTAAAAAATATTAAATGGCTCGTTGATTTTAAGCCACATGCTGTTGAAGAAATTATCAGAACCTATGATTCTGTCTGTAATACGGGAATTGTAGGATTTAACGACATGAAGATAAAAGATTCCTACGTGTCTAATTACTTGAAATGCCTCGGGGTTTCGGATATGGCTACCTGGGTAGACTCTTCAAGAGTTATAGATCAGTATTCTTTGTATTGCTCTGTAAAAGCCAATAGCTCTAGTATTCAGCAAATTTTACCTGATAAAAATACCGTACAAGAAACAGCCAATAAGATAGGGTATACTCATTTTTCTTATCTCAGCAAGTATACCAAGGTGGTACAGGATAAAATCGTAAACAGGATTAACGAAGAATTCCCTCAATACGATTACTTGGTCAATCCAAAATCTTCTGTCCAAAATCCAATTAAGTTAAGCTTGTGTACCGTCGTAATGAATCGCTTTGATCATTTGGTAGTTACCTTAGAAAATAATTTAAGAGTTGCCAGACAATTTAATGGACAAGTGGATATTAATGTACTTGATTATAATTCTACAGATGGTTTAGAAGACTACTTGTTTAATCAAGATTGGTTTGTTCAAGGTGTTAAGGATGGTTTATTGCATTATTATAAAAACTTCACGGCTGGATATTATCACAGAACGCTTCCTAAAAATGCAATTCATAATTTGGCGAAAGGAGAATACTTGATTAATGTAGATGCAGATAATTATGTAGGGCCAAGTTTCTTAACATATTGCATTGCAGTCGCCGAAAATGAAAAGAACTTCTTCCTAAGACCCACCTTACCTAGTGCAAAAGGTAGTCTTGGACGTATTATGGTACATCGAGATGACTTTAAGACCCTCGGGGGATATAATCTTAAGATTTCAAATTATGGTTATGAAGACACAGAATTTTCGTTACGATTACGAAAATTAGGAATAAGAAAAATAAATACCCCTCCTCATCTATGTCAGGATACTATAGACCATGGAGATCATGAAAGAATAGCTAATGAAAAACCTAGAACAAAAGTTCGTTTCGATGATGCATTAGAAGATTCTGATTATGAGAATAAAATGATTGATTTTGAGCTATATCCAAATATCAACCAACCGGCAGATATCGAGCTATATAAAATTGATCATACTAAAAAAAGAAATAAAGTATATGATACCAGTACACATACTCTGGACAGAGCCATTTAAGAATAATCACAAAAAAATTGAATCGTGTATTCATATGTTTTTAAGTGCTACCAAGATCAAAGAGGTCTATGGCGAGGTCCATATTATTACCGATAGATATGGTGAGTATTTGGTAAAACATTTGGGTTTACCCTATGATAAAGTGCATTTAGGATTGGATCAGGCTACCAGCGATTGTACATTTCCAGATGCCAAGGTCATTGCATATAAGTTGTTATCAGATATTATTCCGGGGTATTTATACTTTGATTTTGATGTTTTTATTACCAAACCGATCCTAAAAAAGGATATAATTGTGCAATGTGATGAAGGTGCAACACCATATCCATATCGTATTTATCAATATCTAATCGATAAAGGCATTAAATTTTGTTTTGATTATGCACTCAAAGACCTTAGGTTCTTTAACATGGGCTTGTTTAGATGTGTGGATAAAAAAATCATTTACGAGTACTACGAGTCCTATTTTACAACAAAATATCAAAATCAATATGTAAAAATAGATGATGCTTTGATCCCTCAGTACGTTATGTTTTTAGAGCAAACCTATATCTACAAAGTGTTGCAAAAAAATGGGTTATTAGATCAGGTGCACGAACATTACCCTAGACATATAAATCAATTTAACGATGTAGAATTACATATCGAACTCGATAAGGCTAATGCGATCATGGATGCATATCATAATGCAGATTTAGATTTTGATGGATATTATCATTCGCCATCAGATATTAATCATATCGATAGAACGGGATACACACATTTAATGTATTTCAAAACTGAAGAAAAGGTATTGACTGATGTAGTCGAATATGCCTTTAAAAACTATCCAAAAGAGTTTTCAAAATTAATGGTAAACATGAAGTACCTCTGCTAGATGATAAAATCTAATAAACATATCATTAATAAAGTCTATTTGGAGATAAATACCACTTCCAAAGAGCAAGGGTATGCTATAAAAGATAATATTGATAGGTTTTTAAAAGAACATGTTTTTCCTCAGATCGAAAGCCGTTTTGATAGCATTGATAAAAGTCTTAAAAATGATGTCATACGAATAGAAAAGCTGGATTTAAATGTAACAATGAATGGTGATTTTAAGTATGACGATGTAGGACTGAAAATCACAAACGGTATCGAAGAAGCTGTGCAAGAAAAAATGAGTGAAATCATCGGTAAGGCAAGTGCAGATATTGATATCGATATATTCCTTAGTAACAAACAAAGTAATTTTAGAGCCTTCTTTTATTTTCTGGAGAAAGGAACTACCGCTTGGTGGAGTAAAAAAGAGTCTTTCACTTTTTTATCTGATACCGAAGTCTTACAAGAAATTATTGAAACAGATGGATTTGAGCGGTTATTTCAACAAAAAATGAAGCAAATCGAGTCTAGAAGACGCTTTGTACAACAGTTTTCAGATCAGTCGATTAAAATAATACTTAGCGAAGCTTTTACGTTTGATAAAACAAATGAACTCTTCAAGACATTATTGGGCAAAGAGCTACTAAAAATAACAACCTATTTAACGCCGCCAAATAGAACTAAAGTTTGGACCGATATTATCCAATTTTTGCAAACAAATGATGGGTTGTCATTGTATCGAGGTATCCGTATCCAAAAGGATTTTTTCAAGGGATCTTTAGATGAGAATAACAAAGAAATGAAAACCTTTGAAATAGAAAATTCCCAAGGCGTAAAGGATTCGACACTTGTAAATAGTTGGTTTGATAAGGTTATAAAACTACTTTTAATCACGTTTCCAGAAATTAGGAAAGAGATACGTTTTTCTTCGCAAGAAATCAAAAGTGATCAAAAAAGCATCGATCAACCTATTGAAAATAAAACAAGCGAATTTATAGGGGAGTCTGATGAGATTGATGAAAGAAAAATAGAAAAACCTGTAGAGAATCAAAGCCAGCAGGATAGTAATGAAACCATTGATGAAAAAGGCTATTATATCGAAAATGCCGGATTAATACTAATCCATCCTTTTATAAAACATTTTTTTGAACATTGCGAGTTATTAAATGAAGATGGTGAAATAAATACTCCAGAGTTAGCTGTTCATCTATTGCATTATGTTACCACCAAAAGAGAAAATCAACCTGAACATCAAATGATTTGCGAAAAATTTTTATGTAACGTACCAATTCATGAATCAATTAACCGCAATATAATTATCCCAAAAAAACTCAAAGATCAATCTGAAGAATTATTGCAAGCAGTAGTTCAGAATTGGGGAGCTCTTAAAAATGCATCGCCAGATTTGCTTCGCAACGAATTTATTCAGCGTCCAGGGAAACTTGCGCTCCATGAAAATAATCCTAAAATTATTGTTGAAAGGAAGACACAGGATATTCTTTTGGATAGATTGCCTTGGAATATAAGTATCGTAAAACTGCCGTGGAAAGATAAGTTAATCTATGTTGATTGGTAGTTTTTAATAGTAAATGATAAGATAAATTAATAAAATACACACAAATCATGATCGCCAAATTAGACAAAATATCACCAGGTGTTGGAAGGTTTTCTAGAAGTCAATTTTTGACCGATAGCCTCCTAAACCAGCTATTTGATCATTTTGATGATCAGATACGTTTATCGAGAGTGAATCTTAGTGGAGTAGGTATTATTTGTGGTTTTGAAGTTAGTAGTAATGCCAATATCATAACCATTGAACAAGGCTTGGGTATCACTACAGATGGAGATTTGTTTCATTTGTACAAGGATGAAGATAGTGGTAAAACAATCAAAATCCCTAATATATCGTATAAATATTATCGCGTATATGATAATAGTAAAGCAAACTATAGTCCGTTTTTTTATCAAGATGATGCTCAAATAGAATTATTCGAATTACTTACCGAAAAAGAAGATAGTGAAACAATAGAACTTGGTAGTTTTTCTGGCGATGGTAGACCCGGCCTAGAAGATATGGTTGTACTTCTTTATCTCGAAAATTATGAACGAAATATTAATAAATGTAGTGGTTTAAATTGTGACGGAGAAGGAATAGATGTAGTTGCAAATTACAGAATGTTAATGACCACAAAAGCTAATGCGGCGCTTATCAACAGTCATGATAATACAATCAAAAGAACAAATTATCACAAATTATATTATCAGCTTCCAGAGGCTTTACTACCCAAAATTATTCTAGGTGTTGAAGATTTTGAAAATGTTGAAACACTTTTCGAAAAACTGGCGTCTCCCTTTGATAATGAAGAATTATTAAATAATATAATCAACGGTTTTTCTGAAATATTGGATACCTTAAACTCACCAGGTCTTAAAGATAGATTAGTAAATAAAATAAAAGATCTTTTTGTACTAACCCTTGAAGATCCAATGCCGCTTGATATACAGTATCGTTATGATCTCTTAAAAGATATTGTTGACACCTATAATGAAATTAAAAGCCTTATACTTAGTCTGTCATCTATGGCATGTTATGCCGACTATAAAGATTTTCCTAAGCACTTGATGTTAGGACAAGTATCTAAAAAAGATATTTGTCATGGGTATCGACATGGTTTTTATAACTCAATAGTGCATACATCAAAAAGTGGTGATCCTTGTTTTGACTGTAATGGCACTCAAGGTGATGTTGAATTACAGGTATGCTACGATATTCATAAACCAGAACAAAGATTGTTTAGTCTCCTATTAAGAGCAATAAAACAACTCGAAAATTATAACCCAGGATATAATGAAATTGAAATAACTCCATCTCGCATTCGTGGGGTTTTGGGACAAAAAGCAATACCATTTTACCATAATATAGACGAAGAATTTATTAAGCTCTGGGATTTTGATAAATCGGCTAGGAGCCTCGAAAGATCCAATATCAGTTATCATGCAGAATTATTAGATACAGACAATCCATTATCGCTTTGTATAGATAAAGACTTTTATAGAATTGAAGGGCACCATGGTAAAAACTATAAAGATGTTCTTGAAGAACTTAGAATACTAAAAAGAAATAATGCTGTAAGTTTCAATATTGTAGCATTAAAAGTTTCTAACGATTTTTTTGCACAAGATGGAGAAGTAGCTATCGCAAGACTGATTCCACAAATGTTAAGAAGTGAAGAAGATTATACATCATACTACATTTCAAATAGACCGGGTCTTGAACATAAAGCAGGAGTAACCCCTAGAGGAACATTTGTCCTGGTTTTTCTTGATGATGATCTAGTTATAGATCCTATAGAAATAGGAGAGGGAGACGGGGTACCTAGAAGGCGTGCAGTAGTGGATACCCGTATGGAGGGCGTAATCAATCCGGTAATAGCTGATTTTATGGTTCCGTATTTATATTGCGATGAGAGCATACCTGCCTTAAAATTGCCTGAAGACGAAATATGTTTTGGCAATGATACAGAACCTATTCCTTTTGATGTAACCCCCAAAGATGGTTTCGTGGTGGCCTTGGTACTCAGGGGGCTCAACGGAGGTGTTGTTAGAAATGCGAATGGAAGATCTTTTTTCGACCCGAGAATTGTAAGTCCAGAGCTTGTCGATACACCAATTAGATTTGAGGTAAATAATCAAGATACCGATGCGGTAATTACAATTCACCGTAAACCAGAGCCTATAATTACAACTACAGTTGTATACGATAATCCATTTAAAACGGAAGCTACAGTAACCTATAATGTATCGGGGCCCTTTGTAAATGAAATTACAGAATTCGAATGGGATTTCTTTGGTGATGGTAACTTAGTTAATATCGAACCAGATGCATCCGGGAATGTTGTAAGACAGTATCAAAATTCTCCGGAATCAGCGCCTACGACCATCACATCAAAACTTACGGTTAAGACTAAATTTTGCGAGAATGAAATCATAATCGATCCTATTACTTTTGAGGATCCAATTGTCATTGAGCTCGATTTTGATAGAAATGAAATATGTGTTAATCCTGCAGATTGCGACATCCCTGTTCATATTGCTCTAATAGTAGATGAATCAGGTTCAATAGGCGGAAGTGAAATAACAGAAATTAAAGATGGATTACGAGCGTTTATAGAGGATCAAGAGGGATCTAACAATGTGATCACATTATTGAATATGCATGATACAGATAATGGAAGACCTCTTAATATTATAGACGAATTACCAATAAACTCAGCTACCAAAGGTCAATTTACCCAATGGATCGATAATTATCGAACTCCTGCCTCTGGGGCCAGTGGCGGATCCCATTTCTGGACAAGCGGGATAGGCTACTTGATTAATGATTTACCAGATGTAGATAATAACCTAAAGACAGATCCAGATATTGTAATCTTGATTGCCGATGGTGTTGTAGCAAGTGATGCTCAGCAATTTAAAGACAGAGTGGCGGCTTTAAATTCAAGATCTCACATATTTTTCTACGCGCTAACCAATCCAAATGAGACCGCAGTGGGATATGGGCGAGATTTACCAGGGTATCTTAGAGATCAGGTATTGGATCGACCACCAATAGAAGTTAATCCTGATTTTTCAAATATTGAAACAACAGACTATGGAACATTTACTAGTTTTAGCCAACTGGGAGTATTTTTAACAGATTTGAAACAAATACTGGATAATTCAATTGGCTGTCTAGAGCAAATAAATGTAGTTAATCTTAAGCCCGAAACAGGTCAGATTGTTACAATGGGTATTGCCCCATACAATGGATTACAAATTGATGGTAGGGTAATTACAATAAACCCTAAGGAGTTTGAGGCTTTTGGTAATACCATTAGGTTCTCTGTAGATGGCTTTGCAACCGAAGAGACACTCATTGTAGAAAGAGCTCCTCAAGATGTTAGTATAACAATTAATGAGATTGTTTATAATGAAGATAGAACAAAAGCTACGGTAACGTTTGGCGTTAGTGGTAACTTCTTACCTGTATTTCCATCGCTATTATGGAATTTTGGAGATGGCACTGATATACAGGAAGGATCAGAATTAGCACAAAAACACGAGTATACTGATATTGCCGTCTTACCAGATAGAACGGCTAGCGTTAGTTTAGAAATTGCAAATCCTATTTGTGGTCCTGTTACACAAAGCACAAGAGTAGTATTCGAGGATATTATTGAAGAGATTGCTTTCTCAATTCCTGGATCTTTATGTCTCGATACAGGAGTTGAAGATACAGTTTCTATACCTTTTGATGTAAGCCCGGCGGGAGCAAAAGTCAGTGCTGTAACACGTACTGTTGGTATGCGGGTGGGTACAAATGAAGTGAGTTTTGACTCTATAAGTTTTGCCAAATTTGATGTCCCCATAGCATTTACAGTAAATGATCAACCTGTACCGGCTACAATTACGGTAAGTAGAAAACCCAATGTTGATTTCTTGCCAGAATTTGGTCTTCTCGGAGTGGAAGAAGGAGTTGATATTTCTGAAGGAGAAATATTAGGATTAGGTACTAGGGAAGTGTTTTCTGAACTTGTAGGGTTTAATTTAGAAAACCTTAATCAGTTTGATGAAACTAGATACAAATACACGTGGGATTTTGGCGATAATAGCACTTCAGAAGAAAGAAACCCCGTGCATCGTTATAGATTTAGAAGTAATGTTGTTGTTACGGTTGTATTAAAAGTTTCTGATGGAATTTGTGAAACAGAAGCACGAAGAGAAATTAATCTATTTGAGGATCAAGTAATGTAAAAACAGAAAATTTTAGTCAATTATACGCTTTTATGCGTAATTTCATAACGATTAAAAAATATAAGAATGAAAACAATACGATACCGTTCTAGAGGACAAGAGGTTCACTATTTAGAGGAAATCTTGACAAAATTGGGTTATAAGGTATACGTTTCTACCTTTTTTGGAAAAGATACGCATGAAGCTGTAAAAGATTTTCAGTCTAAAAATGGCTTGGTCGTAGACGGTATTGTTGGCCTCAAATCATGGTCAAAATTAATTGAAGCCGAAAGAAATCTGATCGCCTTCAATGATAAATTTTTATCAGAGCAGGATGTAAAAGATTTTGCACAACAGTTTGGATTAGAACTGGCGATGGTAAAAGCAGTGAATGAAGTAGAGAGTCGAGGTAAAGGGTTTTTGGTATATGGCAGGCCAGTAATTTTATTCGAAGGACATATATTCTGGAGGGAGCTAGAAAAACGAGGAATAAATCCGTCTCAATATGTTTCTGCACATACCAAAGATGTGTTATACAAGAAGTGGACAAGAACACATTATAAAGGTGGATCAGGCGAATATGACCGCCTGGAAAAAGCTGCAGGAATCTCAGATTTACCAGCTTTTCATGATGCAGCGTATTGTTCTGCTTCCTGGGGAGCTTTTCAGATCATGGGTTTTCATTATGATCATCTAGGATATGCTTCTATAGATCATTTTGTCTCAGAAATGTATGAGCATGAGCGGGAACACTTAAAGGCCTTTGGGAAATTTATAGAAAAAACTTCCTTCAAAGGAAAAAAATTAATCGATTGGATCAAAGAAAAAAATTGGGCCAGATTCGCCGAAGGTTATAATGGACCTGGCTACAAAAAGAATAAATACGATATTAAACTGAAGAATGCCTATGTCAAATATAGCAACGGCTAATACCATCCATAAAACTGAAACGCAAACACTGTTTCAGTACCTAGAAGATTATATAAAGTATAGGCTAAATGTAGAGTTTAGAAAAGAAAAGATTGAACTGCCAACGCTACATTTAAACTCTGTACAATCCCCATTAGCAGTATTTATAAATGAAAATCAATTATCAGAGGCAGAAGTAATACTTTTATTGCTTGCTTTGGCACCTCATATTAACCCTGCATTATTACAACAAATAGTATCTTCATATTTTCCAGACGGAGGACAATTTGTAACATTTGGGGGAGTAACAGGAAAATCACACAGAGGAATTATCCCAACCGGAGAAACTGCATTGTACATTATAGCAGGAAATAATCTTAACGAGCGATTAGCACTTATGGATTATATGGATTCTGGATCTTCCTTATTTAAGGATAAAATACTCTATATAGAAAATGTTCCCAAAGGAGAACCTGAAATGAGTGGTAAATTGTTAATCGATGAAGAATATTTATCACTCCTTATTTTAGGAAAAATTTCTAAGCCAACACTTAGCCAAAATTTTCCCGCAAGTTTGATAGCTACAGAATTAGAATGGGAAGATTTGGTGCTGCAAGAAAAAACATTGAACCAGATTCACGAAATAGAGGTTTGGTTAAAACACAATGAAGTATTGTTACATCAATGGAACATGAAAAGCAAGATTAAGCCTGGGTATAGAGTATTGTTTTATGGCCCCCCTGGTACCGGAAAAACACTTACCGCTAGTCTGCTTGGAAAATATACTAATAGGGATGTGTATCGCATAGATTTGTCTATGGTGATTTCAAAATATATAGGAGAAACCGAAAAAAATCTATCTTCACTATTCGACAAAGCTACCAATAAAGATTGGATATTGTTTTTTGATGAAGCAGACGCCATATTTGGTAAAAGAACCAATGTTAGAGACGCACACGATAAGTACGCCAATCAAGAAGTTTCTTATCTGTTACAACGTATCGAGGCTCATCCCGGATTAGTAATTCTGGCTTCTAATTTTAAAACAAATATAGATGCAGCTTTCACAAGAAGATTTCAATCTATCATAGAATTTCAATTACCCGGTGCTCCAGAAAGGCTTGAATTATGGAAAAATATACTTCCCAAAAACATTTCACTAGAAGAAGAGATTTCTCTAGACGAAATTTCAAAGAAATATGCAATTACGGGAGCAAATATTGTAAATGTAGTACAATATGCTTGTCTCAAGACTATTGCAGGTAACAATGAAGAAATTAAGTTGAACTATCTTCTGGAAGGGTTGAAAAAAGAGTATGTTAAAGAAGGAAAGACAATTAGTATCTCTAGGTAAAAAGATATAACAGAATTTTTTTAGTTGCCTAAGTATTAATGTAAAAAACTGATGGTTAAAGTATTAAAGGATTTTTAGTATCTTTAAGTGTTAACCTTCGGTTATTTATGAAGAATAGGTACCTCTTTACACTGCTTTTAATTGTCTTCAACACTGTAGCGGTCTTCGGGCAAAAGTTTAGATATACCACCTATCAAGATAAAGAAGCTCCTTTTATAAAAATCAATCAAACCATTCAGGATGTTCATGACTACATGTGGATTGCCTCAGATCAGGGCTTGTATCGGTTTGATGGCAAGGCTTTTAAAGATTTTAATACTTCGTTGCGCAGTCGGTATATAAAATCGATAATCAATTGGAAAAAAGATACACTGCTTTTTTCTAACGATGTGGGGGTATTTAAACTTTTTTATAAAAAAGATGAACCCCAAATAAGACCATTTTTAAAAGAAAACGAATCCGAAAATAGTCTTCATTATCCCGGTAACTTGTTTAAAGATTCTAAAAATAGATTGTGGATTGCTCAATTAGACGGATCTGTGTTTCTAAAAAATGAAGAGAGCGATCTAATACAAAAGCATGTTTTAACGCCAAATCAAAAAACTCCAAGCCTTTATTTTGCAGAGGATAAATTTGGTGCTATATGGATATTCAACCCCCAGGTTGGACTATATTATTTTGATGAAGCTGGAAATAATATAGTTAAACGTGATGCTTTTGAGAATATTTTTCATTTTTATGTTGAAGAGGATAACATCTGGTTGATAGGAAATCAAATCCTAAAACTTCAGGTTAATCAAGATCAAAACGTTATTAATCAAGAACAGATAGATAATCAGGGTCTTTACTTCTATTATATCAGCAAAGATTTGGCAGGAACCTATTTTTTAGCCTCAGATCAAGGAATTTATACTTTACAAAATGATCAGAAATATTCAATGACCAAGGTTTTTGGTTCTAATGATCCACATCGGGTAGAAGAACTTCCGTATCAAGCGATCAACCATCTATATTTTTCTAAAGATCAGATTCAACCAGGCGGCAAAATATGGGTAAGTACATCCAACGGTTTGGGCTTATTATGGTCTAGTTATTTTCAGAATGTCTCTGGGATGTCACACGATAATGTATTTAGCATTAGTCCTGGGACAAATAATGAAGTTTTTATATCCCAAGGCGATGTTAGTCGTATAACAAATATAGATAGTAATATAGGTTATAATCAATTAGAAGAAATCAACGGAGTGACGGCTATCACATCTCATGAAAATAACACTTGGAATGGTACTTCAGATGGTAAGATTATTCAATATAAAGATGGAAACTTATACACTACATATGATCTAAAAGATCGGGGAGGTGGTATATTTTATATGTTCGCAGATCATAAGGGAGATGCTTGGTTTTGTCAGGCACCAACAGATCAACCAATTGTTGGAGTGGCAAAAATAGGTACTGATGGAAGAGTAACATTATACGATGAAGCCAATGGATTGGTTAATCGTATCCTGGTAGTAAATGAAGGAGGTCAATCGGAACTATATGCCGCAGGGATTGGTAGAAAAAGTTATTTATATAAGTATAATAGAACGACTGATTCTTTCGAAAACAAGAGCCTTCCATTCTCGTTTAAGGTAAGTGGTAATTTTGAAGTGCATGATCTGGCAATCGATCAAAAGGGAATTGTTTGGCTGGGAACGACAGATGGGCTCTTAAAATACAATACAGAAAGAATTCAAAGAGTAGATCTTGGATTATACACCAAAACCGAAATTAGATCGGTTTGTGTAATTCCGGATGGGGGATTATGGCTGGCAACAGACACCAACGGACTGGTTCACTTGGATCAAGAAGGCAATTACGCCTTTTTTGATGAAAAAAGCGGCACACCTTCAAAAGTGGCATCCTATCGAAGTATGATCATTGACAGTAGTAATCATCTCTGGGTAGGTACTGCAGAAGGAGCAGTGTATTCCTCACAACCAAATCCCAAACCGCTTACCACCAATACACCGATTCTTAATGAAATACGTATCGATAATAAATTACAGGAAATTGATTCAAGGGTAAGCTTTTCAGAAACTTCACAGATCAGGTTAAATTTTAATTCGATCACTTATCCTGGCGATGATATTAATTATCAATACAAAATTTATGATAGGGATACTTTTGAGGATGAAATCGTCGAAATCCCATGGTCGATACCCAGTGAAGAGAGTCAAATTACTTTGCAAAAGCTGAAAGGTCAGGAATATGATATATTGATACGCGCAGAAAAACCAGGAGGATATTCTTGGAGCACCCCTTTGAAGATTAACCTTGAAGTAAATAAAAAGTGGTACAAGACACTTTGGGGAGGTATCCTAATCGCGATTTTAGGATTGCTCGGATTATGGTATTTTCTACGGTTATGGGTATTTAAAAAAACAAAGGATCTAAAAGCTTCACTCTCTCTAAAACAAAAGGAACTTCATGAAAAAGAAGAAGCACTTATCTCACAAAGAAAAACACTAAAATATCAAACGGAGGAACTTAAAAGTGCTGGAACCAATATATATCTTTTGTATCGTCTACTACGGCAAATTCCAGAGAATAGTAGCTGGGATGAAGCCATACTTGTTTTGGCAAAATTAGTTGAGCTGCCAACAGGAGTAGATGCTTTTGAACTGGCTTTTAAGAAAGGAGAAGAAATTGCATATCGAGGTTGTTCTCGAGAAAATAATAATGTACTTGATCGTAAGGAAGAATTTAATGAAAAAGAAAATTTAGCTACCTATGTATTGATAGGAAATAAATCTATCCTGATAGGGGATTTTAATACTGAAGCAGAACAGTATATCAATAAAAAAGATGACGACGGGTATGTATCAAGAATGTTAGTGCCTTTTACTCAAAAACAGGGACCTGAAGCCGTTTTTTGTATTTATGGAAAAGAAAAAAATAAGTTTACACAAAGAGATCTTACCTTAATTCAGATACTCACAGCATTTCTTTCAATTACAATAATCGATGAACTAAGATAATATGAGTATTGGGCCCAAAATAAAATTTTGGTTATATATAATTACAGCTTTTTCAAGTATGGGTCTCCAGGCTGGTTTTGTAAAAGACACTCTTTTGGTTGGGGTACATCAAGACCCACCATTTATCATTAAAAATTATGAAGGTCGTTTTGAAGGGCTTTCTGTTGATCTCTGGGATCATATAGCCAATGAAATTGATGTAACTTATAAGTATGTCGAGTATTCTGATGTTATTGGAATCATTAGGGCTTTAGATTATAATGAATTGGACATTTCAATTAATCCCTTGGCAAACAATCCACAACGTATAGACAAATTTGAAGTAACTCAACCTTTTTACATTTCGAGTATAGGAGTAGCAGTAACGACTTTAAGTCGTAGCCAGTTTCAAATTTTTATAGATAACTTTTTTTCCAGAGATTTTTTGAACATCATACTTTTGTTATTATTGATTCTACTTTCCTTCGGAACCATTTTATGGTTCGTAGAGCGGAAGCAAAATAAACATCAATTTCGTCCAGGTGTTTTAGGATTATTCGATGGACTTTGGTGGGCTGCTGTAACTATGACTACTGTTGGCTATGGTGATAAATCCCCAAAGTCTAATATGGGTAAGACAATTGCAATTATCTGGATGTTTACAGCGGTTATTATTATTTCGAGCTTTACGGCTACGATTGCTTCTACACTGACCGTTAATACCCTCGAAGCCAGAATTACAGGAGTTGAAGACCTAAAGACGATTGAGAAAATTGGAATTGTAGGAGCTTCAGAAGGCGAAGACTTTTTGCTTCAACACGATATGATTCCTTATCAAATATACAAGACTCCATTACAGGCTTTAAGGGCATTGGCCAGAAAAGATATAAATGTGTTGGTGCATGATAAAACATCGATGGAGTATTTACTTCAAACAAATCAATTAGAAAGTAAAGCAGCACTTCTGCCCTTAACATTCAATCGCCAATACCGTAGTTTTATAATGCCTAAATCACATTCTTATTTTGATGAAATCAATAAGCTCTTGATCACGCAAATCCAAAAGCTTTCTTGGAACGAAGTGTTGCAGAAATATAATTTGGATCACGAATAATAAAATTTGCTTTTATATTTTTACATCCATGATTGATAACTTCGAAAATGAATTTTTTGGGATCGGTATCCAGAATGGAAAAACTCCAGAAAATCTTGGGGTTTTATGGCGTTCGGCCCAAAATATGGGTGCCAGTTTTATTTTTACAATTGGCAACCGATATGCCAAACAAGCAAGTGATACTCACAATGCGGTAAAAGCAATGCCTTATTTTCATTATGATACGTTCGATGACTTTTATCGTCATTTACCCAAAGGAGCCATGCTTGTTGGAGTCGAATTGACAGATGATGCAGAACCTCTTGAAACTTTTAAACACCCCAAACGGTGTGTTTATTTGTTAGGAGCCGAAGATCATGGGTTATCAAAAAAAGCCATCGAAAAATCACAGTTCCTGGTAAAATTCAAGTCACAGTTAAGCATCAATGTTGCAGTAGCCGGAAGCATTATTATGTATGATCGGGGGGTCGATAAACCCCGATTTATTAGGTCTTCCGATTAATTTTTAGGTATCTCGAGGCTTTTAGATATAAATGGCAGATGGGATTCTTCAATTTTTATACTACTTTTATGCGAACTACAATAATTTATGTTCAAAACGCTCGAAGGTCTTGTTGCAAGTTTTAGTTCCTGGGTATGGGATTGGCCTTTGCTGGTACTGCTTATTGGTGGCGGTTTATTTTTTCTAATATACTCGCGATTTACACCATACTTTTATTTTAAACATGCTATCGACGTTCTACGAGGAAAGTATGATAGCGAGAATGATCCTGGACAGTTAAGTCATTTTCAAGCATTATCTTCGGCAATTGCCGCAACAGTAGGGATGGGAAATATAAGTGGTGTAGCTGTTGCTATTGTAATGGGTGGCCCCGGTGCGGTCTTTTGGATGTGGATTAGCGCATTGATCGGTATGGCTACCAAATTTTATACCTGTTCACTGGCCGTGATGTATCGTACTGAAGACGATAATGGCACCGTACTTAGTGGCCCAATGTATGTAATTACCAAAGGCTTAGGGATGCACTGGAAACCATTGGCAATACTGTTTGCATTGGCAGGTTTGGTCGGTACGCTTCCCGCGTTTACCGCAAATCAGTTAACACAAACATTAATAGATGTTCTGGATTGGGATGATGAATATAAATGGTACATAGGAATTGTTCTGGCTGGAATAGCTTCCATAGTTATTTTAGGTGGAATAAAAAGAATTGGGGTAGTAGCCAGTAGATTAGTCCCCTTTATGGTGGTCCTATATTTTATTACTGTATTTACCGTCTTAGTGGTGCAGATTGAAGTGGTTCCAGAAATGTTTGTACTCATTTTTTCAGATGCTTTTTCTGGCGAAGCTGCTGCAGGTGGAGCTCTGGGATACCTCATCAAAACAGGAGTTAAAAGAGCTGCTTTTTCAAACGAAGCTGGGATAGGAACCGCTCCAATGATGCATGGAACTGCCAAAACCAATGAACCTATACGAGAAGGATTAGTAGCAATGACAGGGCCTGCTATAGATACATTGTTGGTATGTACATTAACTGCTTTGGCAATACTTTCTACTGGAGTTTGGCGCCAAACCGATGATAATGGAATATCATTGACACTAGAAGCTTTTAATTCAGTTTTACCCTATGGATTAGGAGATATAGTGGTAGTAATTATGGTATTGGTGTTTGCTTTTTCAACCTTGTTCTCTTATTCGTATTACGGAACCACTTGCTTGGGTTTTTTAACCAAACCCAAATACGGTAAGTATTATAATTATATCTACATCTTGTCGATAGTAATAGCCGCTGTAGTAAAAATTGATTTTGCCATTAACCTTATTGACAGTGCATTTGCCATTATGGCGATTCCAACGGTTATTTCAGGATTACTATTAGCGCCAAAGGTAAATGCAAAAGCCAAGGCGTATTTTAAGGGCCTGAAAAGTTGATTTTTTGGTAATTTGGGTGAATTTGATATAGAAATAATCAAGTTATTCCCATACAATAAATTCACTTCTTCTGTTTTCCTGGTGTTCCTCTTCAGTACAAGGGACATCGTCTGTGCATTTATTTAATAATCTTCTCTCTCCATAGGCTTTACCTCGTATTCTTCGCCAATAAATACCACCTTCTTCTACTAGATATTTTACGGTAGCCCGCATCCTTTTTACACTTAACCTTTTATTATACCAAAAACTAGATCTACTATCGGTATGCGAGCGCACTTCAATTTTTAATTCAGGGTATTTTTTCATGGCCGAAATGATCTTTTGTAATTCTACTTCAGCTTTAGGAGTGATAATAGAGTCATTTAGGGCGAAATAAATAGGCTCTAATTGCAAGGTTTTTGAAAGATCATCTCCAACGTTAACTTCTACAGAGGTTAATAATATATTGTCTGAGTTTAATGGAGTCAACGGGATCGATATTTCATTTACAAATTCGAAACTATCATCAGTATTTAATGATATTTCTCTTGGATTAAATTGATCTAAAGATGTTCTTATTAGAAATCCTTTAGAACAGTCCACGTCAAATTTATACTCCCCCAGACTATTAGATGTGGTTTGGGCTACTATATTTTCTTCAAGGTCTAGCAAGGTGATATTGGTATTAGGTAGACTTTGATTGTTTTCATTATTAGAAATAATACCTTCGATATACTGTTTGCATGAAATAATTAAATCTTTTGTTTGTTTAATACCATAAATGTCATCGTTTCCTTTTCCGCCTTTTCTATTACTTGCAAAGTACCCAATTTTGGTTTCTTCATTAATCACAAAAGTAAAATCATCTTTGGGGCTATTAATTGGTTTACCAACATTAAAAGCTTTAGAAAATCCTGATTCTGATGGCATGCTTACAAAAACATCGAGTCCTCCCAAACCAACGTGGCCATCGCTAGAGAAATAGAGTTCTCCATTATTACTTATATACGGAAACGTTTCTCGACCTTCGGTATTAATGTTTTCTCCCAAATTTTTTGGGACACCGTATTCCCCATTAGGCAATATATCTACAACATAAAGATCAGATTTGCCTAATGTTCCTGGCATATCGCTTGCAAAATAAAGTTTTTTTCCATCCAAGCTAACCGAAGGATGTGATACCGAATAATTATTGCTAGAAAAAGGGAGCTCTTCAATATCGGTCCATTTTCCTTCCTTCAATTCGGCTTTGTATAATTTCAGAAGAACAACACCTTTTTTACTAGTTTCTAATTTGTTATTTATATAATTGTTTCTAGAGAAATATACTGTTTGTCCATCTACAGTAAAACTGGTAGAGGACTCATGAAATTTGCTGTTGATTTTACCCTTTAATTTTATAGGTTCTTCTAGACTGATATTATCCTCCTTAATATTGGAAGAATACAGATCTAAAAAAGGCATTTTATTCCATCCATGAACCTTAGAATCCTTAGATTCTTTGCCCCTTGAAGATGCAAAAACAATTTGATTTTGATTATTGAAACTTGGGGCATATTCAGAATTTTTTGAGTTTATATTGAGTGTGAAAAGATCAAATCTTCCAGATTGTATTTCAATAAAACTTAAATAATCTCTTTTATTAACAAAAGAGGTAGCTCGTTTGTCATTTCCGGTAATGCTATAGAACTGATCCATGATTTCATCGGCCTTATCATAGCGCTCAATGCTTTTTAATCCCTGAGCGTATTTGAACATATACTCGGGAGGTAAGTTTTGTGGATATTCCTGAATTAACCTTTCATACCACTCTACAGAAGATTCTAATTCTCCTGTAAGATAAAATGAATCGGCTAATTTTTGATATAAACCTGGTGAGGAATAGCCCTGTTGCGCTACATCAAGATAAATTGCTCTTGCATCGATATAAGCAAACGATTTAAATTTTTCATCTGCTTTGGTCAATTGCTTATTGAAATCTTGTGCTACAAGGCCAAATGATAAAAAAAGAAATATAGAAAATAGAACGAAATTACTTCTTGTAAATCGGTAGTAGGTATATGATAAATAGTTCTTCAAAATATCCCGTATTTAAATAATTAAATTGTTTCCACGGGGTTTTTGAAAACTTATCGAAACTAAATTTATAAAAAATCTAAATAAAAAGTTAATTTCTCTTAGATTATTTGCTAATCACTTTTCTATCAGTACTCATAATGGGCAATAATTCATGCAAGAATTACTTTCTAAATTAATATTCGTCTACCTTTGCACCAAAATAGGGTTATATGACGCATAAAGCAGGTTTTGTAAATATTATAGGGAATCCCAATGTAGGTAAGTCTACACTTATGAATGCTTTTATTGGTGAGAAGTTGTCGATTATTACTTCTAAAGCACAGACTACAAGACATAGGATTCTGGGTATTGTGAATGGAGATGATTTCCAGGTTATTTTATCAGATACTCCTGGTATTATAAAACCAGCATACGAGTTGCAAGAATCGATGATGGATTTTGTGAAATCTGCTTTCGAGGATGCCGATATTCTTATTTACATGGTAGAAATAGGTGAGAAAGCACTAAAGGATGAAGCTTTTTTTAAAAAAATTACTGCTGCCAAAATCCCTGTACTTTTACTAATTAATAAAATTGATCAATCTAATCAGGAAAAATTAGAGGAGCAAGTACAATTTTGGTCAGAAAAAGTGCCTAATGCAGAAGTATACCCTATATCAGCACTTGAAAATTTTAATATTAAAGAAGTGTTTGGTCGTTTGGTTGAACTTTTACCAGAATCACCTCCTTTCTATCCAAAGGATCAATTAACAGATAAACCCGAACGGTTTTTTGTAAACGAAGCCATACGGGAAAAAATATTAATCCACTACAAAAAAGAGATTCCGTATTCGGTGGAGGTAGAAACTGAAGAGTTTTTTGAAGATGAAACCATTATTAGAATACGTTCGGTAATCATGGTCGAAAGAGAGTCACAAAAAGGAATTATTATTGGGCATAAGGGTTCGGCATTGAAAAAAGTTGGAACCGAAGCCCGAAAAGACTTAGAAAAGTTCTTTGGTAAAAAAATACATATCGAATTGTACGTAAAGATCAATAAAAACTGGCGTAGTAATCAGCGTCAATTAAAGCGTTTCGGATATAATAAATGATTCTTTTTTTAAGATTTTTTCTGTATTCATGGGCCTCTAAATTACTTCCATAAAAACTTTGTTGTTTTACAGTAACCTAGTTAGCATGAATACTTGGTATCTTTGATATAAGTAATTATTTCACTGACTGACTATCAATTATGAAAAGTTCCTGAGGTCTTAAATGTTTGGCCTTGGGACTTTTTGTTTTCCGGCTATTTTAATCAGATATAAACATTTATAGTATTGCTTAGAACTTATCTTAACTAAAAAGTCTAATTTTGCAAAAAGTTTAGAACAAGATTTCGATGAGCAGTATAGTGGCAATTGTAGGGAGACCTAATGTAGGAAAATCAACTTTCTTTAATCGTTTGATTCAAAGAAGAGAAGCTATCGTAGATGCAGTGAGTGGTGTTACTCGTGATCGCCATTATGGAAAAAGTGATTGGAACGGAGTGGAGTTCTCATTGATCGATACAGGTGGTTATGTGGTAGGAAGCGATGATATCTTTGAAGCAGAAATCGACAAACAGGTAGAACTCGCTATAGATGAAGCCGATGCCATTATCTTTATGGTAGATGTAGAGTCTGGCGTAACCGGGATGGATGAAGATGTAGCCGACTTACTGCGCAAAGTTGATAAACCTGTCTTTTTAGTGGTAAATAAGGTAGATAATGCCAAGAGAGCCGCAGATGCGGTCGAATTTTATAGCTTAGGTCTTGGTGAGTATTATACTATTGCCAGTATTAATGGGAGCGGTACGGGCGAACTTTTGGATGCCCTGGTAAAAGAACTACCCGAAAAAGAAGAACGAGAAGAAGATGAATTACCCCGATTTGCCGTGGTCGGTAGACCCAATGCCGGAAAATCATCTTTTATTAATGCCTTGATAGGAGAAGAGCGATATATCGTCACCGATATAGCAGGTACCACACGCGATGCGATCGATACCAAATACAATCGTTTTGGTTTTGAATTTAATCTAGTAGATACTGCCGGGATACGGCGTAAATCTAAAGTAAAAGAAGATCTTGAGTTCTATTCGGTAATGCGATCGGTACGTGCCATCGAGCATAGTGATGTATGTTTGTTGGTGTTGGATGCTACTCGTGGTTTTGACGGTCAGGTACAAAACATCTTCTGGCTAGCAGAACGAAATCGCAAAGGAATCGTGATCCTGGTAAACAAGTGGGATCTTATCGAAAATAAAGAGAGCAATACCCTTAAGGATTTCGAAAAATATATCCGTAAAGAAATAGAACCCTTTACAGATGTGCCTATTGTATTTATATCTACTTTAACCAAACAACGAATTTATAAAGCAATTGAAACTGCTGTTGAGGTATATAAAAATAGATCCAAAAAGATCAAAACCAGCGAGCTTAATGATGTGTTATTACCGATTATAGAAAATAATCCACCACCGGCATATAAAGGCAAGTATGTAAAGATAAAATACATCACGCAGTTACCTACACCGCAACCACAGTTTGCATTTTTCTGTAATCTACCGCAATATATCAGAGATCCGTACAAACGCTTTATCGAAAATCAACTACGTAAAGAATTTGATTTTCATGGAGTGCCGATTTCGGTGTATTTTAGGAAAAAGTAGGGTTGATGTATGGGTTCTTAGCATGAGGCAACTGGTTTAAAAAAAATGAAACAACTTATTTTGTTTAATAAAAAAAGCCAAGCTTATAAATCAAACTTGGCTGCTTTGTTATCGTTAGTATTTTGACTTATTGTCTTTGTTTATTCCTCAAAGTCAGGATACTTTACCGATCGTTAAGTGAAAATTAATAACACTGTAGATTACCACATTGACTATGCAAAGCTGTTTGCGTACATGTAGGTGTACAAGTATAATGTTGCCCTCCTTTAATTGTTCTTAGATTTAACTTTGAAATAGTTTTCTTGTCTAGATTCAATTTGATATCTCTAGATTTTTTCATAATTAATGTTATTTGTGCCTACATTTTATAAAGGTTTTCAGCTATACCTTATCAATATCGAATAAGACTAAGTTATATGATATTTTAAAGGATGAAAAGATGCATTGCCCTAATTTGTACAATTTAGGGTGGCTTAAATTTAATTTCTGAGTTAGGGAAAAGAACGGATATCAACTAAAACTATCAACTTTTTAACCAGAGCTTGTAGAAAGAAAATTTACCAACTCCCTCCGGCACCGCCGCCACCGAAGCCACCGCCTCCAAAGCCACCACCAAAACCTCCGCTGGATCCACCTCCAAAGCTTCCACCGCCATAACTTCCGCGCCCCATATTGCTTAAGATTATAACATCAAGTAGACTACCTCCTCGTGATCTATTTCCACGATTTCCTCTGCCATCATTGCCATGATTGCTTTTAGAAAATGCCTTGATAATAATAATGAAGAAGATAAGTAACAGTACCAACTGCCCAATGGGAATATCTTTTTTGTCTTTCTTAGACCCTTCAAACGTACCATCTAATACTTGAAAAATAGCCGTGGTTCCTTTATCTAATCCAGCGTAAAAGCTTCCTTTTTTAAATTCTGGGGTAATGATTTGATCTACAATAGTTTTTGAAACAAAATCAGTTAGTTTTTCTTCAACTCCATAACCTGTAGCGATCCATATTTTACGATCATTTTTGGCTACCAGAATAAAAACTCCGTTATCTTCCTTTTTTTGGCCGATACCCCATTCATGAGCCCACTCTGCAGCATATAACCCTATGTTTTCACCTTGCAAAGAATTAATGGTTGCTACTACAATTTGGGTAGAGGTAGTATCTGCGTATCTAATCAGTTTTTGTTCTAATCTTTTTGCTTCAGAATCAGAAAGTATACTAGCTTCATCATAGACAGCAGTCTCCAATTTTGGTTTGGAAGGAATAGCTCGTTGTGCAAAAATTGGAGATGTAGAGAAAAAAAACATTCCCAACACAAAGAATAAAGAAGCTATATGCTGTGGTATATTTTTCATTTATCCTTTCGAGATTTCGTCTGATAATTCGTTTGATCCCCTATGATCCCATGGGAAATACTTCTGTAGTTGTTCTCCTGCCATAAGTACACCATCAATCAATCCTTGCGTAAAATCACCTTTTTTAAACTGGTTAAGAATTACATCTTTGGTACTTTCCCAAAAATCATCGGCAACTACCTCGTTAATACCTTTGTCTCCATAAATAGCATATCTGTGATCTTCTACAGCCACATAGATCAATACACCGTTACGTTGTATCGTATTGTCCATTTTCAGGAAATGAAAAACTTCTCGGGTGCGATCCAGCACATCCAGATCGGTGTGTTTTTCGATATGAACACGAATCTCTCCCGAGGTGGTGTTCTCGGCACGTCGTATAGCAGCAACGATTTGCTGCTCTTGTTCCTGGGTAAGAAAGTCTTCAACTTCTGACATTACTTAAAATCAAAATCTACATCTGGAGCTTTTTCAGCACCTTCATCGGCTTTAAATCTTGCCATTTCATCAAAACTTCCAAACATTCCAAGAATGAGGTTGTTAGGGAATACTTTTATGTACTTGTTGTATTGTCCGACCGTTTCGTTGTAACGATTTCGTTCAACATTAATTCTGTTTTCTGTGCCTTCAAGTTGTGTTTGTAGATTAAGAAAGTTCTGGTTAGCTTTTAAATCAGGATATCGTTCTACAGTTACCAATAATCTGGATAAAGCAGATGATAATCCACTTTGCGCCTGTTGAAATTGTGCCATTTGATCTGCAGTGATATTACTAGGGTCAATATTTACTGATGTAGCTTTGGATCTAGCTTCGATTACTTCTTTTAGCGTAGAACGCTCAAAATCAGCTGCACCTTGAACGGTTTTTACCAGATTTCCGATAAGATCGCCTCGTCTTTGGTATGCACTTTCTACATTAGACCAGGCAGTTTTGGCATCTTCTTGTAGTGTTATAGCATTATTGTATCTGCCAGCAAATAAACTGTATAAAATACCAATTATAACAATAAGAACAATTATAGGAATTAAAATCTTTTTCATTTAATATGTGGTTGTTTTCAGATTATTCTATTTGATTAGTCTACAATTATTGAATTTTGTTTCAAATTGTGAAGTGAAATTTTAAGAAAAAAAGGTTACAGCTGTTCCTTAATCTTAAGCAACTGCCCTTTTATAGATTCTAGCTTACGTATGATATCAAAACTATCCAGCGCTTCTTGTTTTTGTTCTTTAAGTCGAATTTTGGCACCTTCGAGAGTAAATCCACGTTCTTTTACCAAATGGTAGATCAATTCTAGGTTTTTGATATCCTCTGGAGTGAATTTTCGATTGCCTTTGGCATTTTTCTTTGGTTTTAGGATGTCGAACTCCTTTTCCCAGAAGCGAATCAATGAAGTGTTTACATCAAAAGCTTCTGCTACTTCGCCAATGCCATAGTACATTTTTTTTGGTAAGTCTACATACATAGATAGTTACTGTTTTTGTTGTGTAAAACTTCCATCTTCTTCAAAAATAAGCTTGCTCTCAGGGAAATCTTCATCGGTTAATTTTTTGATTTCCTTTAGGGCTCTTTTTTTCTCATCTATAAAAGGGTATACTTCGTCTGTCTGTTTAGCAGAATGAAGTTTACCTTGTGTAAAATTCCCTTCAAGATCAATGTTTATTTCGGCAATCGGAGCATACCCTTTAATTCCGTCTAAGTTAAATCTTGAATAGGTGCAAAAGTTACCTAGACTATAGGCGATAAATTTGTTTTTATATACTTCAAAAGCTCTGGAAACATGAGGTCCATGACCAAGTACCATATCGGCACCTGCATCAATCATGGTGTGTGCAAAAAGATATACATTACCACGATCTTCACCATAAAATCGTTCTGTTTTTCTGGTTACGTGTGTATGTTTAAGGCCTTCGGCCCCTCCATGAAAAGAAACAATCACAATATCTGCTTTTTCTTTAAGTTCGGCTACAATCTTTTTTGCATTGGTTAAGTTATGAATTTTTATGCAATCTTTATTGGGTGCAAATGCACAAAATCCATATTTGACTCCGTCTTTTTCAAAAATAGTCGAAGGCTGTGCAAATATTCCTGCATAGGCAATGTTGTGTTTTTCTAAGGTTTTAGAGGTGTTTTTAATCCCGATTTCACCAAAATCACCAATATGATTATTGGCAATACTCATTACATCAAAACCAGTTTCTTCGAGATACTTCCCGTATAATTCTGGAGATCTAAAGGAATAACATTTTGATGGATCAGAGCATCTTTTTGCATTTTCGCCTTCATCGGTAAGCGTACCTTCAAGGTTGCCAAATAGGATATCTGCTTGGGTTAAAACACTATTTACATCATCAAAAGGGCCTTTCCCCGAAGGAGGAAGATAACTATCATTAGGAAAATTAGTTCCCATCATGATATCCCCAACGGCCATGATTTTGATCTGAGTGGGTTTTGAAAGCTTTTCTTGAACATCCTGTACAGCAACGTACATAGAATCAATTACCTCTTTTGAATATTTTTGGGCCTGTATGGTAGCACTGAAACCAAAAATGATAACAAGAAGAAGGATTTTACGCATCGGTAATTAATCTAAAGATTCGTTGATAAGATTAGAAGCTTTAAGCATTTTATCAAACTCTTCGGGAGTTAAACTTCCGTAGTAAAAATTCCTTGGATTAATTTTTTTACCATCTTTAAAAATTTCATAATGAAGGTGAGGCGCTACAGATCGACCGGTACTACCTACGTATCCTATAATGTCTCCACGTTTTACTTTTTGACCTTTCTTAACTTTGTACTTACTTAGGTGGGCGTATAAGCTTACATAATTAAAACCGTGATCGATACGAATGTGCCTTCCGTATCCAGTAGAATTAGCATCGGCTCGTGTTACCACACCATTTCCTGATGCATAAACAGGTGTTCCGGTTGCTGCAGAAAAATCCATCCCATAATGAAATTTTCTAGCTTTAGTAAACGGGTCACTTCTCCAGCCGTATCCAGAGGCCATCCTCCTTAGGTCAGAATTTTGTATCGGTTGAATGGCAGGAATAGTAGCCAATAATTCTTCTTTCTGTTCTGCCAAATCAGCAATCTCATCAAGAGATTTTGATTGTACAACTATTTGTTTGGTAAGCTTATCTATTCGTTCACTACTCTCAATAATCATTTTTGAGTTGTCGAAACCTTCTAGGTTTCTGTAACGATTCACTCCACCAAATCCTGCATTTCGTAATTCTTCAGGTATTGGATTTGCTCCAAAATAGAGGCGATATATATTATCATCACGTTCGGCAATTTCTTGTAGAATATTTTCGTCACGTTCTAATCTTTTGTTCATTAGATCGTATTGCAATTGCATATTTTCAAGCTCTCTTCGATATGTTTTTTCCTTTGGGGTCTCTAATTCAGGGATATTTAAATAAATAAGAAGAAGAATGAAACCGGCCAAAAACGCACCAATAACTCCCAATGCTACGATACCAAATTTACGCCCTTTCTTTTGCTCTATTCTGCGATAAGAAAGCGTGTCACTATCATAGTAATATTTAACCTTTGACATAATCTAAAATATGCTATTTTTGCAGGATATCAACCAAAAAAGTCTTGTTTTACATCAAGACCAGGCAACAAATATAGTAAAATGTTGCAAAGTGTAGAAAAAACTGACAAATATTGAAGAAATATCTGTAAGTTATTTTGAATGTATGATGTTGATTGTTAGTTTAATATGTAATTTTTTTTGAATAAATAATAAGCTTGTGAAATCCCAAGAAATCAGAAATCAATTTTTAGAGTTTTTCGAATCCAAAAAACATCAAATCGTTGCATCAGCACCAATGGTAATTAAAGATGATCCTACATTGATGTTTACCAATGCAGGGATGAACCAGTTCAAAGAGTTCTTTTTGGGTAATGGTACTCCAAAAAGCAATCGCATATCAGATACTCAAAAATGTTTACGAGTAAGCGGTAAACATAATGACCTTGAAGAGGTTGGTATGGATACCTATCACCATACCATGTTTGAAATGCTTGGAAACTGGAGTTTTGGTGATTACTTCAAAAAAGAAGCAATTCAATGGGCTTGGGAACTCCTTACTGATGTATATGGCATTAATAAGGACATTCTATACGTGTCGGTTTTTGAAGGAGCCAAGGATGAAAACCTGGAGATGGACCAGGAGGCGTATGATTTATGGAAAGAAATTGTGCCCGAGGACCGAATTATCATGGGTAATAAGGCGGATAATTTTTGGGAAATGGGAGATCAGGGACCTTGTGGGCCATGTTCCGAAATTCATGTCGATATTCGTTCTGAGGAAGAAAAGGCAAAAACTCCTGGTCGAGACCTGGTCAATGCCGATCATCCTCAGGTGGTCGAGATCTGGAACCTCGTTTTTATGCAATATAACCGAAAAGCGAATGGTTCTCTTGAGAAGTTACCTGCGCAGCATGTGGATACCGGTATGGGGTTTGAACGTTTGTGTATGGTATTGCAAGGTGTAAAATCAAATTATGATACCGATGTATTTACTCCGCTAATTCGAGAAATCGAAACGATTACCAATTCTACATATGATAAAGACAGCTTGCCAACCGATAATGATGGTAAAGTAAGTGTAGCTATTCGCGTTATTGCGGATCATATAAGAGCGGTTTCTTTTTCAATTGCCGATGGTCAGTTGCCAAGCAATACAGGCGCGGGATATGTGATCAGAAGAATTCTACGAAGAGCAATACGATATGGGTTTACTTTTTTGAATACCAAAGAACCTTTTATCTATAAGCTTGTCGTTACATTGGTTAAGCAAATGGGTAGTGCATTTCCAGAACTGAAAGCACAAAAAAACTTGATTGTAAATGTAATCAAAGAAGAAGAACAATCCTTTTTAAGAACATTAGATCAGGGACTGGCTCTTTTGGATACCGTTATCAAAAATACCAAAGGTAAAGTAGTTTCAGGTGAGAAGGCATTTGAGTTATATGATACTTATGGATTCCCAATCGATCTTACAGCTTTGATCTTAAGTGAGCAAGGATATGAATTGGATGAAAAAGGGTTTGAGGTTGAACTTCAAAAACAAAAAGAAAGGTCCAGAGCGGCTTCTCAAGTTTCAACAGGTGATTGGAACGAGTTGACAAAAGATATTTCTAAAGGATTTATTGGATATGATAACCTTTCTGCAGATGTTAAAATAACGCGATACCGAAAAGTTAGTAGTAAAAAAGAAGGCGAATTATACCAGTTGGTTTTTAATAAAACACCCTTTTATCCAGAAGGAGGAGGTCAAGTAGGCGATAAAGGATATCTTGAAGCTTCCAATGGAGATGTGGTGTATATTGTTGATACCAAAAAAGAAAATAACTTAATTGTTCATTTTTCGAAAACTCTTCCTAAAAAGATAGAAGGACAGCTTAAAGCAGTGGTAGATGGTAAACAACGTGCCAGAACCGCTTCAAACCACACGGCTACTCACTTATTACATCAGGCACTTCGGTCTATTTTAGGGACGCATGTAGAGCAAAAAGGATCTATGGTGCATAGTGGGAATTTGAGATTCGATTTTTCGCATTTTGCAAAGGTTACTGCCGAAGAATTAAGAGCGGTTGAGGATTTTGTAAATGCAAGAGTTCGAGAAAACCTTCCTTTGGAAGAGCGTAATGGAATTTCATATGATCAGGCGATTGCCGATGGGGCTATTGCACTTTTTGGTGAAAAATATGGAGACTCTGTTAGAGCCATACGATTTGGTGAATCCATGGAATTGTGCGGAGGAACCCATGTACCGAATACACAGGATATCTGGCATTTCAAAATCACATCAGAAAGTGCAATTGCTGCTGGAGTCAGGCGTATTGAAGCCATTACAAGCGATGCGGCAAAAGAGTATTTTACAACGCAGTCTGAAGCTTTTAATGAAGTGAAATCAATCCTTAAGAACGTAAAAGATCCCGTAAAAGCAATAACGTCTTTGCAGGAAGAAAATGCAAATCTTAAAAAACAAATAGAAGCACTTCTTAAGGCCAAAGCCAAAAACCTGAAAGGTGATCTTAAATCTGAATTTGAAGAAATTGCAGGGATTAACTTTTTGGCAAAGAAAGTAGATCTTGATGCATCCGGAATTAAAGATTTGTGTTTCGAGTTAGGAGGTGAAGTTGAAAATATCGTAGTGGTATTTGGAGCCGAACAAAATGGAAAAGCACTATTGTCTTGTTATGTGTCTAAAAATTTGGTTGCCGAAAAAGAACTGAACGCAGGTCAAATAGTTCGTGAACTCGGTAAGTATATCCAAGGGGGTGGTGGCGGACAACCATTTTTTGCTACCGCAGGAGGTAAAAATCCAGCAGGTATTGAAGAGGCATTACAGAATGCAAAACAGTATTTGAAATAATATCATAATTAAAAAGCTCCCTCTCTCCCTTTGGGGTGGGGGTTGGGGTGAGGGGCCTATGAACTTACAAACCAAAATACCGCTATCTTCTCAAGAACCCAAAATTAACTATGATTCAGAAATAGTAATGTTGGGGTCTTGTTTCGTGGAAAATATTGGTGAAAAGTTCGAGTACTATAAGTTTAAAAACAATATAAATCCATTTGGAATTTTATTTCACCCAAAAGCTATTGAAACATTCCTATGGATGACAAGTCAGGATGAAAAATACACCGAAACAGACGTGTTTTATCATAATGAGCACTGGCATTGCTTTGATGCGCATTCTTCTTTAAGCAATGCAGATAAAGACATATTGGTTTCAGATTTAAATAAAGGATTATCAAATGCAAGGAAAAAAATCACGGCTGCTACTCATATTTTTATTACACTAGGTACATCCTGGGTATATCGCCTTAAATCTTTGGATATGGTAGTAGCTAATTGTCATAAAATTCCACAGCAAGAATTTGATAAGCAATTATTATCAGTTGAAGAGGTTACGCAGTGCCTTCAAAATTGTATCCATCTTATACGGAGTCTTAATACATCTGCTAAAATTGTATTTACTATCTCTCCGGTACGACATGCTAAAGATGGTTTTGTTGAGAATACTAGAAGTAAATCCCATCTTATTACTGCAGTTCATGAAGTTTTAGATCGTGATCAGAATGTTGGTTATTTTCCTTCGTATGAATTAATGATGGATGAGCTTAGAGATTATCGCTTTTACACTACAGATATGCTTCATCCAAGTGAACTTGCCATTCAATATATTTGGGAACGGTTTTCTGAGATTTGGATTTCAGAAAAAACAAAAACAACAATGAAACAGGTAGAAGAGGTACAAAAAGGACTAATTCATAGACCGTTTAATCCAAACAGTAAACAGCACACTGCTTTTCTTCAGAAATTAAGTTCTAAAAAGAATCAATTACAAAAAGAATATCCTTTTATGAGCTTCTAAGTAAGCTGGGATTCTAAACCGAGGTAAAATTTGCATCAATTATTATTAAACCGCTGATTATTAAATGTTTAATTTCGGGTCTGTCGTTTTTAATATTTTCCAAGTGGTTTAGTATTTGTTCGGCAAATGTAGCGTCACGATCATACACCAATTCATAAATTTCAATCGGTAATAACCAATCGTTTGAGTGATCGGTCATCAGAATATCAAAAACCGCTTCAAGAGAAAATTTGGTATTTTTTCCTTCTCGTATATTTCTTACAGATTGGTATAAAGAATGTAACTCTAGCTCTTTATCAGAATACGTGCGTTTTGAAGTAACAGAAGAAGGGTTGTGAGTTACCAGGTCAAATGAATAATCGTCTGCAGGACCCGAAAATGCAGAAACAATTTCTTTACCTACAGCAAAGTCAAAAGTACCCCATTCCGGTTTAAAAAGATATTCGTCTTTATATTTTATAGTACATTCGCTAAACTGAATTAAAATCAGTTCGCCTTGAATGTTACGCATGCCAGTGATATTATTTCCTGCTACGGTAATTCCGCTTTCAAATTCAAATTCTATGTACTCCCCATCATAAAAATTATATGCTTTTAGGTCACGAGGCGACATGTTTTCTATGGCCAGGTTAATTCCTTTCAGTTTTCCTAAAGGAGATCTAAATCCGTTTGGATGCGCATCAATACCGTGGCCTATAAGTTCTTTTTCTCTGAAAGAAAGAGCCGTTGACCCCGAAGTTTCAAAATAAATAACTTCGTTATCTTCATTTTTTATCATTCTGGTAAAAACTCCAGAAATTTGTAGACCTGTACTTAGTTCTATTGTTCCAAGGTTTTCAGATTCAATTAATTTTGCAAGTCCTTTGTGTCCGCCTTTTCGCAGGGCCATGGTGTCGGCAAATTCTTCGAGAACCTGGCATAAATATGCAAAATCTGGTGTAACAAATAATTGAGGTTGTGGTTTTGTAATATCAAAATCCTGAAATGCTGCATCTGGAGAATATGGCAGTTTTTTAACTTGATCGGTCATACACCATTCGCTTTCCCCAATAGATGAGAGTAATCCTGCACCGTAAATTTTTGGATCTTCTACGGTTCCAATGAGTCCATATTCTACAGTCCACCAATGTAAATTACGAATTAGTGCCATTTCTGAAGGTTCATCCTTTTGGTTTTGAAGTTCCTCAATCCTTTTTTGGGCATCTTCAATATCTTTAGGATCGGTATCATGCGCTTCTTTCATGATTGAAAGGGTCCTTACAGCTTCATACATATCATAATCTTTTTTAGAAGAAATGGCTTTACAGCCAATTTTTCCAAAACGGCGCAAATACTCAGCATAATCAGGATTGGCGATAATGGGAGCGTGACCAGCTGCTTCATGAATAATATCAGGAGCCGGTGTATATTCAATATTTTCTAATTGTCGTATATCTGAAGCAATGACCAAAATATTATACGCCTGAAACTCCATAAAAGCATTGGGCGGAATAAAACCATCAACGGCAACAGCTGCCCATCCAATTTCTTTTAAAATTCTATTCATCCCATACATACTGGGGATGCTATCAATAGAAATTCCGGTTTTTTCTAGTCCTTTTAGATAAGAATTATGCGCAACTTTCGTTAATGAAGTAATGTTTTTTCTCATTACATACCTCCAGACTGCTTGATTAATAGAGGTGTATTGCTCGTAGTTTTGCGGCTTTATGAATTGTTTTAAATGCGGCGGTAATTTGTCAATTAAGGGATTAGACTCTATATTTAAAGACATAATAAGGCCAAATTTTGGTTAAAAAATTTCAAAAAGGGAAAATTAATAGTTTTATTTCGATATTGAAGTATCTTTATTTGGTTAAATTTGATTTAGGAAAAAATTGTTAGCTGTGAGATATACTGTTTTAATAGTGGCATTGTTTTATGTGTTTTTTGCAGACGCCCAAATTACCAATACAGGAGAGCCAAGAAGTTGGCAACTTGTAAGTAAAAAAAGCATTGCTCCTGCGGTAATGCAAACTTTCGATCTTAATAAGATTAAGGCCGAAGATGTTATTAATGATGCAGACAGAACCAAACCATGGAGGTTTGGATATGAATTCAAAGTTAATTTGGGATTAAATAATTCTGGTGTTTGGGACGACTTACCTGATGGGAGTAGAATATGGAGGCTTAATGTAGTGTCTACAGGTGCCAAAACCTTAAATTTTATTTTTGATACCTATAAAATTCCGAGAGGAGCGAATATTTATCTCTACAATAATGATAGATCAGATTTGTTGGGGGCATATACGAATATTTTTAACAGACCAGACGAAATGCTTGGAACCTGGCTTGTTGAAGGAGAAAATGTATGGATAGAATATCATGAACCATCTTCTGTGAAAGGTCAAGGAGAATTAAATATTGCAAAAGTAATCCATGGATATCGTTCACTCACTAGTGTAGAAATACAAGAAAAAGCGTTGGGTAGTTCTGGCAATTGTAATCAAGATGTAGAGTGCTCTCTTGGAAGAGATTTTGACGTATTAAAAGATAGGTTAAAACATTCTGTAGCGTTTGTAATCATGCAAGGTTTTGTGTGTACAGGCACGTTGATTAATAATACAAATAATGATAAAACTCCTTACTTCCTAACGGCTAATCATTGCGATGCAGGGGATGAGTCTACTTGGGCTTTTCGTTTTAATTGGATTAGTCCTAATCCTTCTTGTGCAACGACTGATAGTAGTGCAGATGCCACTATTAATCAAACTACTAGTGGGGCTACGCGTAGAGCATCGAATTCAAAATCAGATATGAAATTGCTTAATCTAGATGGTGGCTTGGATGAATCATGGGATCTGGAATGGGCTGGATGGGATCGATCTGGACAAGCGCCCGATTTTGCGGTTGGAATTCATCATCCCGCAGGAGATATTATGAAAGTTTGCAGAGATAATAGTCCGTTAAGTAAAATTACAACTCCGTTTGAAAATCCTGAAACTGATATGTGGGAGATTACCGAGGCGGGAAATGGATGGGAACTTGGTGTTACCGAAGGGGGATCTTCGGGATCGGCCTTGTTTGATCAAAGTGGTAGAATTATCGGACAGTTGGCAGGAGGCTTTGCAGCATGTGCAGGAACCAATGATAATAATAGAGAAGATCAATACGGCAGGTTCGCAGTATCATGGGATTTTGGAAATTCAGATGCTACACGACTTTCAAACTGGTTGGATCCAAGAAATACAGGTAAGGTTACTTTAGACATGCTTTCTCAAGAATTAACAAATGGAGGAGGAGTTCCTCCTATAGATGAAGAGGAAATAATAGTGTATTATTCACCTGAAGAAGCTATAATTAATCTGTCTAATGGCGCAAACAAAATTTTAGAATATGTTATTTTTGATTTGGCCGGTACAGAAATCACTTCGGGACGTCTAACAAGAGATGATGAAGTAATCGATATGGGTGATAGATCTTCTGGGATGTATTTGATCTATATTACCAATACTACAGATGGAACTTCATTCACCAAAAAAGTAATTGTAAACAAAGGTTTTTAATTTGTAATACTACGGATTTTCTATTGAACTCATCTTGACTTTTTGTTTTTAACCGAAAATGAGTTGAAATTTAACCAGATGAGGCACTTTTTGGAAGCTATAGCAGCGCTACAGATAAGAAAAGTTCATTTAATTTTTAATTTTTCCCGATAATAATTCCTTGCCTTTAGGATCTTTCAATGATAAATTTTTATCAGAAATGGTTTTTGTTTTAATTTCAAATAAGGCTTTAAAAAACTCTTCTTCTAAAGCCATCTTTTTCTCACAATATATTTTTGAAGCGATAGGCAATCCAAGAGAAATTTGATCATTAGTCATGGTATATTTGCTCGTAAAAGTATTGCAGCCAGAATAACCAGAAATTAAATGCTGTTCTTCATCAAATGTAATATGTAGTTTTTCCTGGGTTACGTCTTTTCCATTTAGAGTAATAATAGAATAGGTGTTTTTTTTAGGTTCCTGAATGGTTATTTTGCCATTATCTGCAGTCGTATTTGTTTTGTTGTTGCAAGTATTTGTTTTGGAGATTGTTAATGTTAATAAGATGATAGCAAGGTATTTCATGAATAACGAGTGTTTTTTTAAATATAAAAAAGAGATTAGTTTAGAGTGGCAAATTAATTATAATTATGGTTTTTGTTGTAAAATCACCATTTATAAAAGATTAAAATTTATTTTTGGTAGGGAAATTAAGGAAATCACATATGAAACCTGAAAGTAGAAAGGAAGAAATTATTAGAGCTGCGGCTATTCTTTTTAAAGAAAAAGGCTACAGTGCTGTTACAATGAGAGATTTGGCAAAAGCAATGGGGATTAAAGCAGCGAGCCTTTATAATCATATTCAGTCCAAACAGGAAATCTTATCTACCATAATAATAGATTTGGCTGAAGAGTTTACCACAGGGATGAATCAAATTGTGAATTCTGATAAGAACGCTACAAAAAAAATAGAGAATATTATTGATCTTCATATTGACGTTACGCTACGTAATTCTGATGGATTAGCCTCATTGAATAACGATTGGATGCATTTGGAAGAGAAAAATCTTCAATATTTTGAGAAAATGCGTCATGATTATGAAGAAAATTTCAGAAATATTGTTAAGAAAGGAGTTGATCAAGGAGAAATAAGGCCTTTTAATATCGAAATCATGGTTTTTTCTACGTTATCTACTTTACGAACACTTTATTTATGGTATCCAAAGCAAAAGAATATCGATGCAGATATTCTCAAGCATGATATGATCTCGGTTCTTCTAAAAGGAGTGATTTAATTAAACTCTTACCATTTCAAAATTAACAAATAATTATTTGTGTATAAAACTAACAATCGTTAGTTTTGCTTGACTATAACGTTATAGTCAAGCAAGAAATATGACCGATTTTTATCCCATACAAGTTTCTGAGGTACATAAGGAAACCAAGGATTGCACAGCTATCACTTTTGATATTCCCGAAGAGCTACAAGAAATATTCTCATACAAACAAGGGCAGCATTTAACCCTCAAAACATTAATTGAAGGCGATGAGATACGACGTTCGTACTCGCTATGCTCGAGCCCTCTTGAAAATAAATGGCAAGTAGCAGTAAAACGAATTAACGGAGGTATATTTTCAAATTTTGCAAATGACAAATTAAATGCTGGAGATGTTCTGGAGATCATGCCTCCTGTAGGTAACTTTTTTGTTGAAGCGGACCCTTCTAATACTAAGAATTATATTGTTTTTGCAGCAGGTAGTGGGATTACTCCAATTTTATCAATAATTAAAACGCATTTAGCATCAGAGCCCAATAGTACTTTCAAGTTGTTTTATTTGAATCGAAACGTGAAATCCATTATCTTTAAGGAAGAGATAGAGGCGTTAAGAAATACATATTTCGGAAGATTTGAAATATTCTATTTTTTGACCAAGGAGCAGCGTGATATTCCATTGTTGAATGGGAGATTCACTTCAGAAAAAATAAAGGAACTTACTAGTAAAGTGATCAATGTCTCTGAGGTAGATGAATGTTTTGTTTGTGGTCCCGAAGAAATGATCTTTCTAATTTGTGATGAATTAGTAAATGCAGGATTATCTAAAGATAAAATTCATTATGAACTTTTCTTTTCTGGAGTTACCGAAGAGGATAAGAAAAAAGCTGCAGAAGTAGTAGAGCATAAATTTGAAGGAACAGAAGTAACTATTATCGATGGTGGAAAAGAATTTCATTTCGCTATGGATGATGATTACGATAATATATTAGATGGTGCCTTGGCAGCAGGAGCAGATTTGCCTTTTGCTTGTAAAGGAGGGGTTTGTAGTACTTGCAAGTGTAAAGTTCTTGATGGTGCCGTAGAGATGAAAAAAAATTATGCGCTTGAAGAGGATGAGGTCGCCAAAGGATTGGTGTTATCCTGTCAAGCAGTGCCTACTACAGAGAAGGTAGTGGTAGATTTTGATGTATAAATTTATTTGTCATTCCAGCGTAGGCCGGAATCCAAAATCATAATAAAAGTATTGTTATGAGTGAAAAAGAAATAAAAAATCTGGAAGAAATCTTTGAACAAAAAATTGCCAGAGACGAAAAAATTGAACCTAAAGATTGGATGCCCGAGAAATATAGGCAAACACATATTAGGCAAATTTCTCAACATGCCCATTCTGAAATTGTAGGAATGCTGCCAGAAGGTAATTGGATTACACGTGCACCTTCTTTGAGGCGAAAAGTGGCGTTATTAGCCAAAGTACAGGATGAAGCTGGACATGGATTATATCTTTATAGTGCTTGTGAAACTTTAGGGATTTCTAGAGAAGAACTATATGATCAGTTACACACGGGGAAGGCCAAATACTCCAGTATATTTAATTATCCAACCATTACTTGGGCGGATATTGGAGCTATTGGTTGGTTGGTTGATGGTGCGGCAATCATTAATCAGGTTCCACTTTGCAGTACCTCGTACGGGCCATATGCTCGTGCTATGGTTCGTGTGTGTAAAGAAGAAAGTTTTCACCAAAGGCAAGGATATGAAATTATGATGACCCTTGCTAAGGGCACTCCTGAACAAAAAGAAATGGCTCAAGATGCTCTTAATAGATGGTGGTGGCCTTCATTGATGATGTTGGGTCCTACCGATGCAGAATCTGTACATACCGAGCAATCCATGAAATGGAAATTGAAACGTAAAACCAATGATGAGCTTCGCCAACAATTTATTGACCAAACAGTGCCACAGGCAGATTTAATTGGTTTAACAATTCCCGATGCAGACTTGAAATGGAATGAAGAAACAGGACATTATGATTTTGGAGAAATTGATTGGGATGAATTCTGGCAAGTGGTAAAAGGTCATGGTCCTTGTAATCATGAAAGAATGTCTGCACGAGTGAAGGCTTGGGAAAAAGGAGAATGGGTTCGTGATGCAGCCATGGCATATGCTAAGAAAAAAGAAGATAAGAAGCTTAAAAAAGCAATCTAAAATATTTAAAATGAAAAATAATTGGCCGCTTTGGGAAGTGTTTGTAAGAAGTAAAAATGGTTTAGAACATCGTCATTTTGGAAGCCTTCATGCCGCAGATGCAGAAATGGCTTTAGAAAATGCACGTGATGTATATACGCGAAGAAACGAAGGTGTAAGCATTTGGGTGGTAGAATCCAAGCATATCACAGCTTCCAATCCGGAAAATAGCGGAGAGCTTTTTGAGCCCGCTCAGGATAAGGTGTATAGACACCCAACTTTCTATACACTACCTGATGAAGTGAAGCACATGTGACGAGCATAAGTGAGGTCACCCTAAGCGGAGTCGAAGGGTAGTATCTGCTTAATTAAAGCAAACTTATAAAAATGAAAAACGAAAATTTAATACAATATATCTGCGGGGTTGCTGATAATGCGCTTATTCTGGGACAAAGATTATCAGAATTATGTGGTCATGGGCCTAATCTTGAAACAGATATAGCATTAACGAATATGGCTTTGGATCTTTTGGGACAAACCCGAAGCTATTATCAATATGCAGCACAACTTTCTGATGAAGACAAAACTGAAGATGATATTGCCTTTTTGCGAGTTGAAAGACAGTATAAAAATGTGTTGTTGGTAGAACAACCAAACACACATTTTGGATATGTAATCACAAGGCAATTTTTTTACGATGTATTTCATTTATTACTCTTACAAGAATTACAAAATAGTAAAGATGAAACACTCTCGGCAATTGCAAAAAAAGCAATTAAAGAGGTAAGCTATCACCAACGATTTTCTTCAGATTGGATAAAAAGATTAGGTGATGGGACTGAAGAAAGTCATCAAAAAGTGCAAGAAGCGGTGAATGATTTGTGGAAGTTCACCGATGAATTGTTTCATACCACAGAAGATGATACTTTGGCCATTGATTTAGGAGTAGGGGTTAATGTCGTTACACTAAAGGAAAAATATTATCAAAGGATTGGAGAAGTGCTGGAAGAAGCGACCTTAACGATTCCGGAAATCAAATGGTTCCAAAAGGGAGGTAAACAAGGCGTTCATAGTGAACATATGGGATATTTACTGGCAGATTTACAATATATGCAGCGTACCTATCCCAATATGAAATGGTAGTTAGGTCCTTTTGTGTTATTTCTGCGAAGGCGGAAATCTTATTTTCAATTTGTGCAAATACAAGATAATGACAATTGAGTTAGAACAACATATTGATCCACAATTAGTTCCTATTTTGGAAAAGGTTCATGATCCCGAAATCCCAGTATTATCGATTATGGATATGGGAGTTGTGCGCTCTGCCCAATGGATTGATAATATAGTCCAAGTCAAAATTACACCAACTTATAGTGGCTGTCCCGCAATGGATGTTATCGGAGATGATATTGTTCGTGCTTTTGAAGAAGTCGATATCAAAGCAAAAGTGTCTTTGGTATTATCCCCGGCCTGGACTACAGATTGGATTACATCAAAGGGGCGAAAAGCCCTTGAAGAATATGGTATTGCAGCTCCTTTAGAAGAAAATGCCGACAAGGAAGCATTATTAGGGGGTAAAAAAATAGTGAAATGCACTCATTGCGGTTCCAGAAATACAAAATTAGTAAGTCAATTCGGTTCTACTGCTTGTAAAGCACTTTTCCAATGTGAAGATTGTTTGGAACCCTTTGATTATTTTAAATGCTTAAAGTAAAAAACAAAATGCCTTCAATAGAATTACATATAGAAAATAACATTGCTACGATTACGCTAAATCGACCAGAAACTTTTAATAGCTTTAATAGAGAAATGGCGTTGCTTTTGCAAAAGACATTAGATGATTGTCAAGTCAATGATGAAGTAAGAGCTATCATATTAACGGGTAATGGAAAAGCCTTTTGTGCTGGTCAGGATCTTAACGAAGTGACTTCCCCCGAATTAAATCCTGGGTTCAGAAAGATATTAGAAGAGCATTATAACCCAATTATAGAGAGAATACGTGCTATAGAGAAGCCTATTATTGCTGCGGTTAATGGTGTTGCAGCCGGAGCTGGGGCCAATATTGCTTTAGCATGTGATATTGTGGTGGCTACTGAAGGAGCAAGTTTTATTCAGGCATTTAGTAAAATAGGATTGATTCCCGATAGTGCTGGGACCTTCTTTTTACCGCGATTGATTGGCTTTCAAAAAGCATCGGCTTTGATGATGTTAGGAGATAAGGTAACCGCAAAAGAAGCAGAAGAACTAGGAATGCTTTACAAAGTATTTTCTAATGATACTTTTGAAGAAGAAGTAACCAAATTAGCTTTAAAACTTGCGCAAATGCCTACCAAAGCACTTGGATTGACCAAAAAATTGTTGAATCAATCCATGGTAAATAATCTCGAACAACAATTGGCGATGGAATCTGATTTACAAATTGAATCCGCAGAAAGTGAAGATTATTCAGAAGGAGTAAAGGCATTTATAGAGAAAAGAAAACCCGTTTTTAGAGGCAAATAAAAAAGTACGATTTACGAAGTATGAATTCAGATTAGAAAATCTAAAATCGTCAATTGTAATTCTTAAATCAAAAATATGATCGTAGGCATAATAGGTTCTGGAACAATGGGAAACGGTATCGCACAAGTTGCTGCTACCGCGGGTTGTAAGGTAAAAGTATTTGATACGAATAATCAAGCCTTAGAGAAAAGTAAAAATGCGTTAGAAAAAATTCTTTCTCGACTGGTTGAAAAAGGAAGGATTGACCAAGTTGAAAAAAGTCGTATTCAAGGAAATATATCCCATGTACAGAATTTAAAAGACATAGGAGATGCAAACCTTACCATAGAAGCAATTATTGAAGATCTGGAAATAAAAAAGAAAGTATTTTCAGAACTGGAAAATTATGTGTCAAAAGACACCATTATTGCTTCCAATACTTCTTCATTATCTATAGCCTCTATAGCTTCATCATTAGAAAACCCTGAGCGATGTATCGGAATTCACTTTTTTAACCCAGCTCCTTTAATGAAGTTGGTAGAAGTTATTCCTGCAGTGCAGACTTCTGAAGAAGTTACAAATCAAGTGGTAAACATTATCAAAGATTGGAAAAAAGTCGTAGCGATCGCCAAAGACACACCAGGTTTTATTGTAAATCGTGTTGCACGGCCCTTTTATGGAGAATCTTTGCGAATTTTGGAAGAAGGACTGGCAGATATTGCTACTATAGACTGGAGTTTGAAAACTCTTGGAGGCTTTAGGATGGGACCTTTTGAACTTATGGATTTCATTGGAAACGATGTGAATTATACCGTCACTGAAACAGTTTTCAAGGCATTCTATTATGACCCTAGGTATAAACCGTCTTTTACTCAAAAAAGATTGTCTGAAGCAGGATATTTAGGCAGAAAGTCTGGGAAAGGGTATTATAACTATGACGAAAATGGAAAAATTAGTTCCCAGAATGTCACTTCGAGCGTAGTCGAGAAGTCATCTAAAGAGGAAATTTCTCAATATATTTTTGAAAGAGTATTGGTAATGTTGATTAATGAGGCTGCTGATGCCTTATTCTGGAATGTAGCCTCTGCAGAAGATATTGATAATGCCATGACCAAAGGGGTAAATTATCCAAAAGGATTATTGTTGTGGGCAGATGAAAAAGGAATTGATTGGTGTGTAAATACGTTGGATAAATTGTATGATGAATATCGCGAGGATCGCTACCGTTGTAGTCCATTGTTAAGAAAGATGGTAAGAGAAAAAAAGATGTTTTTTAAAGGAGTGGTGAGCTAGTGAGAGGTGAGTTTGTGAGTGAAGTAGATTAATTTATAGTAATAATAAAGGTTTATCTCAATGGCTCAAATACTCACACACCCAAAAACTAAAACAAGATGAAAAGTAAATATCATTTCAAGTTTGAAGATTTAATAATCTACAACAAAGCGATGGACTTTGGGTAATCTGTAAATGATCAAATAAATGCTTTTCCAAAAGAAGAAATGTATCGACTTGCTTCGCAATTTATTCGAGCAGCTGATTCATTGGCTTTGAATATTGCCGAAGGCTCGTCAAGTTCAAATGCTCAATTTAATAGATATTTACAAATGGCCTGGGATAGTGCTCATGAATGTATCGTTTGTAGTACAAAAGCTAGATTGAGAGGTTTTATTACAAAAGAACAGGATGAACAAAACAGAGCAGATATTACTGAGTTGTCCAAAATGATAACTTCTTTTAAGAAACATTTAAAGTCTAAAATGAATTAAAATTTGAAAACTAATAGCTCACATACTCAAAAACTCATGGACTCAAATGCTATACCTGTAAAGATGCTATCTCTTGATCCTTTTAGTCAATGGCTGGGTATTGAGGTTTTAGAAGTTGAAAAAGGAAGATGCAAAGTAGGAATGACCGTGAGAAAAGAAATGCTGAACAGTATGGGTAAGGCACATGGAGGAATATCTTACAGTTTGGCTGATACCGCTTTTGGTTTTTCGGCAAATACACATGGGAAATATGCAGTGTCTATAGAAACTTCAATCAATCATATAGAGGCATTGGAAGAAGGCGATTATTTAACCGCCGAAGCTACTGTGGATGTGACCAAAACCAAGGTCGGATTTAATATTGTTGAAGTCAAACGAGGAGATCAAATTGTTGCACTGTTCAAAGGGGTAGTATACAGAACAAATAAAAATTGGGAATAGAACATGAAACTTAAGATACTCAAAGACTCAAACACTCAAGAACTAAAATGAAGGAAGCATATATCATAGATGGAATCCGAACACCAATCGGAAGTTATAAAGGAACATTATCAGGGGTTCGAACCGATGATTTGGGTGCCTTGGTTATTGAAAAACTTGTAGAAAAGAATCCAAATATACCCAAAGAAGCGTATGACGATGTGATCATGGGTTGTGCTAACCAGGCAGGAGAAGATAATCGTAATGTAGCCAGGATGGCTTTACTTCTTGCAGGCTTGCCTTTTTCAGTCCCTGGAGAAACAGTAAATCGTCTTTGTAGTTCAGGTTTATCAGCTATTATTCACGCTAATCGAGCAATTAAAGCAGGTGATGGAGATCTTTTTATTTCTGGAGGAGTGGAAAACATGACTCGCGGCCCTTATGTAATTGCGAAACCTTCGTCTGCTTTTGGTAATGATTCAAAAATGTATGACTCCAGTTTTGGATGGCGTTTTGTAAATCAAAAGATGCATGACCTTTACGGAACTGATGGCATGGGTAATACTGCAGAAAATCTAGTAGAAAAGTATAATATCTCAAGAGAAGATCAGGATGCTTTTGCTTATTGGAGTCAGATGAAAGCATCCAAAGCGCAACAATCAGGACGATTAGCAAAAGAGATTACTACGGTAGAGATTCCGCAAAGAAAAAAAGATCCAACGCTATTTTCAGATGATGAATTCATCAAGCCTAGTACCAGCAAAGAAGTACTTGCAAAATTAAGACCCGCTTTTAAGAAAGACGGAAGTGTGACCGCTGGCAATTCTTCAGGTTTAAATGACGGTGCTGCAGCAACTATTATTGCTTCAGAAGATGCTATTAAAAAGTATAGTCTTAAGCCTTTGGCAAGAATAGTAAGTTCTGCGGTTGTAGGTGTAGAACCTAGAATTATGGGTATTGGCCCGGTTCAAGCTTCTAATAAAGCATTAGAAAAGGCTGGAATTACTATGAATGATATTGATATCATCGAACTTAATGAAGCTTTTGCTTCACAGGCATTAGCTTGTATAAGAGAGTGGGGATTGGCCGATGATGATCCAAGAATAAATCCAAACGGAGGATCAATTGCCATAGGACATCCTCTAGGGGTAACAGGAACCAGAATAGCTTATTCTGCAGCCTTAGAATTACAAGAACAAAAGAAACGTTATGCATTGATCACTATGTGTGTGGGAGTGGGTCAAGGATATGCTTGCGTAATTGAAAACACAAATCTCTAATTTATGCAAATCTTAGAAAGTTATATCAACGGTAAATGGGTAGCGGGTTCTGGCGATGGGCTTGTGATGCATGATGCTGTTACCGGTGAAGTAATAGGCCGAGCTACTACAGAAGGTCTTGATATTCCCGAAGTACTACAATATGGTCGAACCAAAGGCGGAGAAGTCTTGAGAAAAATGACTTTTCAGCAAAGAGGCAACATGCTCAAAAAATTGGCGCTATATCTTACCAAAAGAAAGGAAGATTTTTATGAGTTGAGCTACCGCACAGGAGCAACTAGAATAGACAGTTGGATTGATATAGAAGGAGGTTTTGGAAATTTATTTGCCAATGCATCTTTACGTAAGCTTTTCCCTAATCAATCGTATCATGTAGAAGGTGATCCGGTAGATCTTTCCAGAGGAGGTCGTTTTATGGCACATCACATTTTGGTGCCAAAAAGAGGAGTGGCTGTACATATCAATGCTTTTAATTTTCCGATTTGGGGAATGTTAGAAAAATGTGCGGTAAATTGGATGGCTGGAGTACCAGCAGTGGTATTACCCGCTCCCCAAACTGCCTATTTAACTGAAGCAGTGGTGAGAGTAATTGTAGATTCAAGCATTCTTCCTGAAGGGTCATTACAATTGCTTAGTGGAATGACCAAAAACATATTAGATACAGTAGAATCACAAGATGTAGTAACTTTTACAGGTTCTGCACATACAGGGAGATTATTGAAAGCACATCCTAGGTTGATAGAAGAATCTGTTCCTTTTACTATGGAGGCTGATTCTCTAAATGCGTCAGTTTTAGGAAAAGATGCTGTGCCAGGAACTCCAGAATTTGATCTATTCGTTAAAGAAGTTCGTAAAGAAATGACCGTAAAGTCTGGTCAGAAATGTACTGCAATTCGTAGAATTATTGTGCCCGCAGATCTTGTTGAAGATGTTCAGATTGCTTTAGGACAACAATTAGATAAAGTAACGATAGGTGATCCAAGGCTTAAAGAAGTTAGAATGGGAGCCCTAGCAAGCAAACAACAGGTTGAAAGTTTTAGAAATAATGTGTCCGAAATTGCCAAAACTGCTCAAATGGTATATGGTGATCTGGATAAAATTGAAACGGTAGGTGCCGATGCTCAAAAAGGAGCATTTGTACCCCCCATTTTGTTAAGAGAAGACAACCCTTTCAAAAATACAGAAGCTCATGTGATCGAGGCGTTCGGACCGGTTTCAACCATTATGCCCTATGATACCTTAGATGATGCTATAGCTTTAACTCATATGGGTAAAGGATCATTGGTGTCTTCAATTTTTACATATGATGATATCATAGCTAAAGAATTTGTGGTAGGAGCAGCTTCCCATCATGGACGCATTTTAGTAGGAAATCGAGAAAATGCCAGACAGAGTACTGGTCATGGTTCTCCTTTACCAATGCTTACACATGGTGGTCCCGGTCGTGCTGGAGGAGGAGAAGAAATGGGGGGTATGAGAGGTATCAAGCACTATATGCAACGATGTGCGGTGCAAGGAACTCCAACTACATTAACGGAGATAACAGGAATTTACCAAGCTAATTCTGCTTATAAACCATCAGAAAAACATCCTTTTGCCTATCATTGGGAAGATATCGAACCTGGAATGTCCATCAAAACCCATAAACGTACGGTAACCGATACCGATATTATCAATTTTGCAAACCTGACCTGGGATCATTTTTATGCACATACCGATATTACATCCTTAGACGGAAGTATTTTCGAGAAACGTACTGCTCATGGATATTTTATTCTTGCCGCAGCAGCAGGATTGTTTGTATATCCAAATAAAGGACCAGTTGCAGCTAATTATGGGTTAGAGGAATGCAGATTTTTACGTCCTATATATCACAACGATACAGTATATGTGAGACTAACATGTAAACAAAAAATCGATCGCGATCATCGAGGTAAAGAATTACCTAGTGGAATTGTGAAGTGGTTTGTTGAAGTCTTTGATCAGGAAGATGAATTGGCGGCGATTGCTACAATTTTGACCATGGTACAGAAAAAATCACCATTTGTACAAGTGGATCGATCAAATATTGAAGGGTATTTAGCAAAGCTTACTGAAGATATGAAACCCAAATGGGGACTGATGACGGCACAGCATATGGTGGAGCATTTAGAGTATACGATTAGGATTGGTTCTGGTCAAATTCAGGATTTTGAAATTGCGACACCGGAAGATAAACTAGAAAGAGTTCAGGAAATGATTTATAATCATAGACCTATGCCCAAAGAACACAATCATCCTTTAATGAAAAAAGGAACCATAGAAGGTTTGAAACATGATGACCTATCTACAGCTAAAGTTAAATTGTTAGAAGCTTATGATGAGTTTGAAACCTATTTCAAAGAAAATCCGGAAGCAATTACCAAAAATGTTGTTTTTGGAGAAATGAATAAGTTTGAATGGGATTTGTTGAATAGCAAACATTTCAATCATCATTTTGAACAATTCAATCTGTTAGATTGAATTGTTCAAAATTTCCACGAAGGTGGAAATCTCATTAATCAAAGTTGAAATGACAGTTTGGAGTATATATATTATAACAAACAAACCCAATGGAGTTCTTTATAGGAGTTACCAGAGATTTAAAAAGAAGAATATATCGACATAAAAATAAAGCGCATCCAAATACATTTTCAGCAAGGTATAACTTAGACAAGTTGATCTATTTTGAAAATTATGAAACAAAAGAAGAAGCTTACGCTAGAGAAAGACAAATGAAGAAATGGAATCGAGAATGTAAAATTAAGCTTATAGAGGAAGAAAACCAAGATTGGGTTGATTTGAGCATAAAATTGAATAGGACAGAAAAAAATTAAGAATTAAAATCATAAGATTCCCGCCTACGTGGGAACGCAAGGCATGACACAACCATACGTAAACATAACAATTGAAAACGGAGTAGGGACGATAGAGTTTTTCCATCCTGCTCATAATTCTTTACCGGGAGATATTCTAGCAAAACTGGCACAAACCATAACAGATGCCGGTAATAATGATGAGATAAAAGTAATTGTACTAAAAAGCGGAAGAGATAGAACTTTTTGTGCTGGAGCAAGCTTTAAAGAATTGATCAATATCAACAATGCGGAAACCGGGAAGGTATTCTTTTCTGGATTTGCCAATGTGATTAATGCCATGCGCAAATGTCCAAAATTTATTATTGGTAGAGTGCAAGGAAAAACTGTTGGGGGTGGAGTTGGAGTAGCATCAGCTACCGATTATTGTATGGCTACCAAATATGCGGCTATTAAGTTGAGTGAGCTTAATGTTGGAATAGGACCTTTTGTAGTTGGTCCCGCGGTAGAACGTAAAATAGGACTGTCTGCTATGACACAAATTGCCATCGACGCTAATACGTTTTATAGTGCAGAATGGGCAAAAGAAAAAGGATTGTTTACCCATGTTTTTGAAGATATAGAAACATTAGATGCCGAAGTAAAAGCATTTGCAGAGCATTTGTGTACTTATAATCCCGAAGCAATGCGTGAAATGAAAAAAGTATTCTGGCAAGGTACCGAACATTGGGGTACGTTATTGGCAGAAAGAGCGGTGATTAGTGGAAGATTGGTGTTAAGTGATTTTACGAAGGAAACATTGAAACGATTTAAATAAATTCCTGCGTAGCCAGGAATCTCTAATAAAATAATAATGAAACTTTGGTATGTCTATATAATGGCAAATAAATCCAATAGAGTTATTTATATTGGCTGTACGGATGATTTAGAAGCGAGAATATTGGAGCATAAAAACAAAGTTTTCAAGAAATCATTTACCGCAAAATATAATTGCAACAGACTTGTATATTTTGAAGAATTTGAAAATGGATCTGAGGCTTCCAAAAGAGAAAGACAAATGAAGAAATGGAAGAGAGATTGGAAAGACAATTTAATGAATGATATGAATCCAAGTTGGATGGATATTTCTTTAAATTGGTCAAATAGTATTAATTCAGTTTATAAAATTAAAAGATTCCTGCCTACGCAGGAATAAGTTATGGTTTACAGTTTCAAAGGATATATACCCGTAGTACATGAAAGCAGTTTTGTGCATCCACTTGCTGCAGTTACCGGTAATGTAATTATCGGTAAAAACTGCTACATAGGACCAGGAGCTGCAATTCGTGGAGATTGGGGTGAAATTATCCTTGAAGATGGAGTAAATGTGCAAGAAAATTGTACTGTACATATGTTTCCTGGTAAGTCGATTGTACTAAAAGAAAGTGCTCATGTGGGGCACGGAGCGGTCATTCATGGAGCTAATTTAGGACGCAATTGTCTTATCGGTATGAATACGGTGATTATGGATGATGCAGAGATCGGTGATGAATGCATCGTAGGTGCCATGTCATTTGTAAAAGCAAATACAGTTTTCCCGAAGCGAAGCTTAATTATTGGTAATCCGGCAAAGGTGATCAAAGAAGTGAGTGACGAAATGATCGATTGGAAAACAAAAGGTACCCAATTGTATCAGCAATTACCTGCAGATTGTTTTGAGTCTTTACAAGAAGTTGAGCCGTTAAGAGAAGTGCCAAAAAACAGGCCTACTCAAGAAGCGTTTTATAAAACATTAGAAGAATTTAGAAATAAATAAAATATTATAGTGTCATCCCATACTTGATCTGGGATCCAAAATAACTTAGTAATGGATTCCAGCCTGTGCTGGAATGACAAAATAAAGAAACAAAGTGTGCAAATTAAACTAACGAACATTAGTTAACCAAAATGTCGACAATAGAATTAAAAATGCCCAAAATGGGCGAAAGTATTTCGGAAGCAACCATTTTAAACTGGTTGAAAAAGGTTGGTGATACTGTAGAAGAAGATGAAACGATCCTCGAGGTTGCTACCGATAAGGTCGATTCTGAAGTACCTTCGCCGTGTAATGGTGTGATTACCGAAATACGTTATGAGCCTAATGAAGTTATTGAAGTAGGAAAAGTAATTGCTATTATCGAAGTAACTACTACAACTTTGAAAAAAGAAGATTCTCCCCTTCTTGAGGGGGAGATGTCCAAAGGACAGAGGGGGTTAAATGTACCGGAGAGTTCAAATAAAAAGATAAATAAAGCATCTCTCACTCTGGGAGAAATCGAAGATTCGATGAAGTCAAATGTCCATGAACAGATACAACAGAGAGGGCATTTTAAGTTGGAGGGTTCATCCACAAATGATACTTTTCTATCTCCATTGGTAATTAGTATTGCTCAAAAAGAAAACCTTACTATTGAAGAGGTTCAAAGCATTCAGGGTACTGGTCAAGGAGGTCGTATTCGTAAAAGCGATATCATGCAATATCTCAAAAACAGGAAGTATCCTTTACCAAGTAGACCACAAGTGGCAGGACCAAAATCGACCTATAATGCTCCTCCGATTAATTATGTGGAAGGCAAAGATCGTATTGTGGAGATGGATCGTATGCGTAAGATGATCGCTGATCATATGGTCTACTCCAAGCATACTTCTCCTCATGTAACAAGTTATATCGAAGTGGATGTCACCAATATTGTGAATTGGAGAAATAAGGCAAAAGATGAGTTTTTGGCAAAACATGGAGAGAAACTAACATTTACTCCAATTTTCGTCGAGGCAGTCGCAAAAGCGATCAAAGAATATCCAATGATTAATGTTTCGGTAGATGATAAAAAAATTGTGGTACATAAGGATATTAATGTTGGTATGGCCACAGCATTGCCTAGTGGAAATCTTATTGTACCTGTAGTTAAGAATGCGGATGAAAAGAATCTTTTGGGATTAGCCAAAAATGTAAATCATTTGGCCAATAGTGCCAGGAACAATGATTTAAAACCAGATGAAATAGGGGGAAGCACGTTTACCATTTCGAATGTAGGAACATTCGGAAGTTTGATGGGAACCCCAATTATCAATCAGCCCGAGGTAGCCATACTAGCACTTGGTATAATTAAGAAAAGACCAGAGGTGATTACAACAGATAAGGGAAATGAAATAGCGATTAGAAGTATGATGTATTTATCATTGTCTTTTGATCACAGAGTTGTAGATGGATTTTTAGGAGGTTCATTTTTACGTAAAGTAGGTGATGAACTGGAAGCATTTGATATAAATAGAGAAATATAGATGTCACACTGAGCTTGTCGAAGTGTAATTACGATTTACGAATTTAGATTTTAGAATTAGATAAAGATTAATCCTTGCGATAAAAGTCACCTCTCCCTTTTTGGGTTAGGGTCAGGCGCATAAAACAATATAAAAAATGGAAGAACAGATCAAAATTACCAGGACCACAGATTCAGGATTAAAAGATATTGATTTTGATAACATTCCTTTGGGAACCGTATTCACGGATCATATGTTTGTTTGTGATTATAAAAACGGAGCATGGCAAAATCCACGTATTGAACCATTAAAACTTATACCCACACACCCTGCAGCCATGGCATTACATTATGGCCAGGCAATTTTTGAGGGGATGAAAGCTACTGTGGGACATAATAATACTCCGCTATTGTTTAGGCCCGAAGAAAATGCAAAACGTTTTAATCACAGTGCTGCCAGAATGGGAATGCCCAAGGTTCCTGAAACTCTTTTTGTTGAGGCAGTGAGACAAATTGTTGGTGTCGAGCATAACTGGATACCGCCGCAAGATGGAAGTGCGCTGTACCTGAGACCTTTTATGTATGCCGATGAACCTTTTATTGGTATGAGAGCTGCAACAAGCTATAAGTTTATTGTGATTTGTTCTCCGGCAGGGCCATTTTTTACTAAAAAAATTAGGCTATATGCAGAAACAGAATACATAAGAGCTGCCGATGGAGGAACAGGTGAGGCAAAGGCTGCAGGAAATTATGCAGCCGCCATATTACCAACAGAAAAAGCCAAGGCCAAAGGGTATGACCAGGTATTGTGGTTAGATGCCAATGAACATAGATATGTGCAAGAAGTGGGTACGATGAACATCTTTTTTAAGGTAGAAGATAAATTTATCACGCCAAGTACCGATGGATCTATTTTAAAAGGGATTACCAGGGGTAGTGTAATCACTTTATTAAGAGACAAAGGGTTTGAGGTAGAAGAACGGCCGATAACTATCGATGAGGTCATCCGGTTCTCTAAAGAAGGTAAACTTGAAGAAGTTTTTGGTACGGGAACTGCTGTTGCTATTGCTATGGTTGAAGCCATAGGCTATAAAGATGAGGTGATTACTTTACCAGAAAATAACCCGGTAAGTCAGGATATGAAGACGACGCTTGACGAAATTAAAACGCAGAAAAGACAGGACAAACACGGTTGGATCATACCGGTAGATGTAGAAGAGAAGGTAGGATAAATAAATTTAGAATTACGAATTTGGATTTACGAATGAATGAAGTAGTAATAGAAGATCTGTGCAAGGGATAGAAGTGACATCCTTTTTATGAAGCACCCAAAGGTTTCACACTGAGCTTGTCGAAGTGTACTCGAAGGGTATTTCATGAAAAGATATAACGGATAGCCCGACCCGAAGGGATGCACCCAAATCAAAAATCGTAAATCGTAAATCAAAAAAGAACAAAATGTTGGCCCAAAAAACAATTGCAAAAGAAATATTACAAAAAGCATTTTTGACACTCTGCAAAGCAAAGGCAATGACTGAGTTGTATGAAGAAAACTTCAAGGTAGTTTCTAAATATGTACACGCCACATCCAGAGGACACGAAGCCATACAAATTGCTACTGCAATGCAATTATTACCCCAGGATTATGCATTTCCGTATTATCGTGACGATGCCATGTTATTAGGTATTGGGATGCGCCCATATGATTTGATGTTACAATTGTTGGCAAAAAAAGACGATCCGTTTTCGGGAGGTAGAACCTATTATAGCCACCCGAGTTTACGAGATGATGATAAACCCAAAATTCCGCACCAATCCTCGGCCACAGGGATGCAGGCGATTCCTGCTACAGGTGTAGCTTTGGGAATGCAATACAAAGAATTGGTTGGAATTGATCATATTACACATAACGATTCCAGTAAGAGTGAGATAACAAAACCATCTTTGATGGATTCCAGCAAGAGTGAGATGCTAGAGGCACCTCTGGTGCTTTGTTCGCTAGGGGATGCTTCTGTCACGGAAGGTGAGATTGCAGAAGCTTTCCAGATGGCTGCGTTAAAGCAGTTGCCGATCTTATATTTGGTACAGGATAATGGATGGGATATTTCTGCCAATGAAGCTGAAACCCGTGCGCAAAATGCTTTTGAATATGCAAGAGGATTTAATGGTTTGGATGCCATCTCGATAGATGGTGCCAATTTTACTGAAAGTTATTTGGCGTTACAAGAAGTAATTCGAATTATTCGCAAGGAACGTAGACCTATGTTGGTGCATGCCAAAGTGCCTTTACTGAATCATCATACTTCTGGGGTACGAATGGAGTGGTATCGTGATGATTTGGAAGAAGCTCGTTCTCGTGATCCGTACCCAGTGCTTAGAAATCAGCTACTAGAAAATGGTTTTACAGAAAAAGAAATAGAAGAAATTGAAACCGAAGCAAAAACTATTGTAACCAAAGATCTTGAAGAGGCTATGAAAGCAGAAGATCCTACTCCAGAAGATTTGTTTACTCATGATTTTGCACCAACACTTGTTACTGAGGAAAAAGGAGAAAGATCTCCAGCTGATAAGGAAGAAGTAGTGATGGTGGATTGTGCGTTGTTTGCAGTCGAAGAATTAATGAAAGAACATAAAGAATGTTTGTTATATGGGCAGGATGTAGGAGGAAGATTAGGAGGCGTATTTAGAGAAGCAGCTACGCTGGCACAAAAATTTGGTGATGAACGCGTATTTAACACCCCAATCCAGGAAGCTTTTATTGTAGGATCTACAGTCGGAATGTCTGCAGTAGGATTAAAACCTATTGTCGAGGTACAGTTTGCCGATTATATTTGGCCAGGTCTTAATCAATTATTCACCGAGGTGAGTAGATCGTGCTACCTTTCTAACGGGAAATGGCCCGTATCTATGATCCTTAGGGTTCCAATTGGGGCATATGGTAGCGGAGGACCCTATCATTCTTCTTCTGTCGAGTCTGTGGTAACGAACATTCGTGGGATTAAAATTGCATATCCCAGTAATGGTGCAGATTTAAAAGGTTTGATGAAAGCAGCCTATTACGATCCCAACCCTGTTGTAATTTTGGAACATAAAGGATTGTACTGGTCAAAAGTGAAAGGAACCGAAGCTGCTAGAACGATAGAACCTTCTGAAGATTACATATTACCTTTTGGGAAAGCGAATATTGTACAGCGAATTTGGCCAGAAGATGAAAAAGAAACAGTAACGGTGGTTACCTACGGAATGGGCGTACATTGGGCACTAAATGCTACAAAAGATATAAAAGATATTGTAGAAATTATCGATTTACGTACGTTATATCCTTTGGACGAAGAAACGATCATGGAATCGGTTAAAAAAACAAAAAAATGCCTTGTAGTAACCGAGGAGCCTACAAATAATTCTTTTGCAAGAGCACTGGCCGGGAAAATTCAAGAAGAGTGTTTCAGATATCTGGATGCACCGGTGATGACTATTGGTTCAGAAAATATGCCTGCAATTCCTTTAAACAGCATACTTGAGCAAACGATGATACCTTCCACAGCAAAAGTTAAGGCCAAAATTGAAGAATTACTGAATTATTAAAGGTTTTTTAAATAGAATCAACATAATTGGAATAAAGCTATCTTAAAAGTTTCAATGAACGTCATTCTGAATTCATTTCAGAATCTTATTATTTTAATTTACAAAGTTTTATGAGATCCTGAATCAAGTTCAGGATGACAGCAACTCATATCTAAGACAATTTCATTTTTTTTAAAAATTCCAAAGAGCTCATTTCCTTGTCTTTCGGGAATTGAATTATAACATCTCTCAAAGATGGTAGTATCAAAATGGGTTTGTAAATAGGAAAGATATAGTTCTTTATCTCCTCCAAAAGGTCGTTTTTCCAAATCTCCAGTAAGCGGAATGTCAAACCAAACCCCGACTAACTTTCCATCTAATTTTAGGAGGTTTGCCATCTGTTTTACATAGGCCTCTCTGTTTTCCGTAGTTGGAACAAAAGAACAGAAAAATGTTTGCTCAAGAATGAGATCATAACTTCCTTTTAATTTAAAAAAATCACCAAGAAGTAATTGGGATTTTGGGAAATCAGGAACTCTTTCAGCAAATGCATCAAGGGGCGTTTGCGAAATATCGAGTACAAAAACATTTTTAAAGCCTTTTTCAAACAAATACTCAGCCTCATAGGCATTTCCTGCTCCTGGGATTAGAATTTCAATGTTTTTGATAGTAAGTTGATCAATATATTCTTTAAACGGGGTAGCTACATAACCAATATCCCAACCCATGCGGTTTTCGACATATCGTTGCGTCCAATATTGACTTTCTTCGGATTGATTTTGATCCATAATCAAAAATGTTAATTATTAAAAATATCCAAGTATATCCTTAACCGTCTCCTTATAATTTCGTCCAACAGGAATCTTAACTCCTTTGATATCAATTTCACTTGGAGAAAAAGAATCAATAAAATCTATCCCCACAATAAAAGAACGGTGTACTCTTAAGAATTTCTTGCCCGGGAGCGTCTCTTCAATTTTTGAAATGCTTTTGTACGCTATTAATTCTCTATCGACCATTTTGATCTTAATATAATTACGCAGACTTTCGATGTATTGGATATCCTTTAGAAATACCTTTTGCATTTTCTTTTCCACCTTCAGGTATAAAAATGTTTCTTGATAGGAAGAATAAGATTGGGGTTTCGTTTTCGAGTTTTTTTGATGTATAGGAATTAATTCTTTAAACACTTTGTTTACTGCTTTTAAGAATCTGGAAAATTCAATGGGTTTTAAGAGATAATCAACTGCTTCTAGATTAAAGGCATCAACAGCGTGGTTGCTATAGGCTGTAGTAAAAATTACTTTTGGAGACGGGTTTAAATCTTTCAAAAAATCGATACCGGTTATTTCTGGCATGTTAATATCTAAAAAAACGAGATCTATATCTTTTTTAGATATTAGGTTAAAGGCTTCGAGTGCATCTGCACAGGTTCCTATTAATTCTAAGCCATCAATCCTTGATATAAAGGTCTCTATGACATCTCTGGCCAGGGGTTCATCATCTACAATGATGCAGGTTATTTTGGATTTATCCTTCATTGTCATCGAGATTTAATTTCAAAATTACCTCATACGATAATCCATTATCTTGAGCATTTAATGAATAGTTATTGGGGTACAGCAATTCTAATCGCTTTTTCACATTAATAAACCCAATACCCCCATCAAAGTCCGTTTTCTGATTTTGTTCGTTTTGTTTGGCATTTTCTATCTGCATGATCAGCTTTTTGTTTTTTACCAAAATACTAATTACTATCCACGAGTTTTTATTAGAACTCGGTCCGTGTTTGAATGCATTTTCTACAAAAGGGATTAACAAGAAAGGAGATATACTATATTCTTTGTCTATTTCGGCATTAAAACTTATATCGGTATGACTATCAAATCTCAATTTTTCCAGATCTACATAGTTTTTTAGGTATTCTACTTCTTTGGATAGAGATACTTTTGGGACATTGGCTTCATACAACATATAGCGCATAAGCCCTGATAGTTTTAGTACTGCGGTTTCAGCTACATCAGACTTTTTTATGATCAATGAATAAAGGTTGTTCAAGGTATTGAATAAAAAATGAGGGTGAACTTGATTACGAAGTTGATTCAACTCGGCCTGTAATTTTTCTTTCTCCAAGGCCAGTGTTTTTTGCTGAGAATTGTAGTAAAACTTGAAAAATATATAGGCCATTGGTAGTATAGCAGCATTATTAACATCAAGAGCGGTTTTCATGATTTCACTAATCGTAAAAAAGCCTTTGCTTTTCCACTCAGGTAAATAATTTGGCTCTACATAATACAACATTATTGGCCGCTGTATAATAACAGTGATTATAACCAAAAACAGAAAATAATATAGAACAAAAATGGTGAATTTTCGAGTAACAAAGAATTTGGGGATTAAGAACAACAATGTTATATATACCAATACAATTTTACCCGGCAACCCAAAGAATTGAATAAGAAAAGATCTCTTGTAATCATGATCATAGGTACCCCAGGTAATTCCAAAAAAGACAACAATTCCTATCCAATATAGAATGTGTTTTGTGATCTTTTTAGAAAAGAAATTATTTACGGATACGGTATTTATAATTTGTTCGGATTTCATAGCGAACACTAAAATCTGAAAAAATATTGGTAAATAACAAAATCAAGGACAAATGACATGCAATCTGTTACAAACTACGATCTCTAACCATTTTAATTAACCCAGGGATCATTTTTCCTGAAATTACAATATAACCTGTTTTTCGTCCCCAAAAATAGGTGTCTGTATAACTAATTTGTTAACAAGATTTATCTATTGTAATTATGGAGGAAAATCATATTTATACATGCAAAAAAGAACGTTACCCTTGGTTATCATTTGTGCTATTTTTTTAGGACTATTTGTAAATGCACAAAAAAATAGTAAAACGCTTAAACATGTCGAGCCTCCTTTTTGGTGGGTTGGGATGAAAAACTCTAAACTGCAATTACTTGTTCACGGAGATAAGATTAGTGATTTTAGTGTTGAAGTTACGTATCCTGGCGTTGAGGTAGAGAACACAAACCAAGTAGAAAACCCCAATTATCTATTTGTAAATCTTGAGATTTCGGAAATTACAAAACCTGGAACATTACCCATTCTTTTTACCAATGGAAATAAAAAGATTAAGTATGAGTATGCATTAAAACCTAGAGTTAAAAAAGTAAACGAAGGACAAGGAATTGATGCTTCTGATGTTATCTACCTGATCACACCAGATCGATTTGCAAATGGAGATCCATCCAATGATTCTACAGATGATACGATAGAGAAAGTAAATCGGAAAGATGAAAATGGAAGACACGGGGGAGATATCAAAGGAATTTTGGACCATTTCGATTATATCAAGGAGTATGGAATTACTACATTATGGTTAAACCCTTTTCAGGAAAATGATCAACCTGCTTATTCGTATCATGGGTATGGGATCTCAGATTTTTATAAAACCGATTCTCGATTTGGGAATAATCAAGATTTTAAAGCTTTGGTTGATAAAAGCCATGAAAATGGAATGAAAGTAATCATGGACCAAGTGTTTAATCATTGTGGTTCTGGCCATTGGTGGATGAATGACCTGCCATCAAAAGATTGGTTAAATCAATGGGAAGAGTTTACCTATAGCAATTTTACTACAATTGCGGCCTCAGATCCATATGTTTCAGATAGTGATTTTGATCTATTAACCAAAGGATGGTTTGATAAAAATATGCCCGATTTAAATCTGGAGAATAAATTTTTGGAAACCTATATGATCCAAAATTCTATTTGGTGGGTAGAATATGCCGGGTTAGATGGTATACGAATGGATACGTATCCATATCCCGATCAAGGAGCCATGTCAAACTGGATGCAGGCTTTGACCAAAGAATATCCGGATTTCTATATGGTAGCTGAAACCTGGGCGAGTAGAACTTCCTACTTATCCTACTGGAATAATGAAAAAAGTAATAGAAATGGATATACTCCGCATGTAAATAGTGTAAGCGATTATCCTTTGTACTATGCAATGATTGAAGCATTTGGAAAAGATGGGGACATCTATAAATTATATGAAACTCTGGCAGAAGATTTCGTTTACGGAAATGCTTATAATAACAAAGTTTTTAATGGCAACCATGATCAGGGACGTATGCTTGGTTTATTAGGTGATGATGTAGACAAGTTAAAATTAAGTATGGTGTTTACACTCACCACCAGAGGGATTCCTCAACTCTACTATGGAGATGAGATTTTGATGAAGAAAGATAAGCCAGATGGCCAACTGCGTGAGGATTTTCCTGGAGGTTGGAAAGGGGATACCCGAAATGCATTTACCGCAAGTGGTAGAACGGATCTGGAAAATGAAGTATTTAACTACGTTAAAACGATTCTTAATTGGAGAAAAAAAGCAAAATCAGTCCATCAAGGAAAACTTACACACTACAAACCCGATAACAACATATATGTCTACTTCAGGCATACCAGCACCGAAAACACCATGGTGATTATCAATAATAGTGATAAAGATATTCAAGCATTTGATCTAGATAGATACAAAGAGTCACTTAAGGGATATTCAAAAGGGATCGATATTATTACAGGTAAAAACTACAGCGCTCTTAATACAATACAATTATTTAAAAATTCAGCCTTGATAATAGATTTAAAGAAGTAATGCAATAAACCATATAAAAACAGACTTATGAAACTTAATTATATCTCCGTTTTCGCGATTTTGATGTTGTTCTCATGTACAAATTCTGGCACGAAAGAACCTGCTGCAAAAACTCCTGAAGATGGAGATATAAAAAGACAGTTGCAGGTATACAATATGCAAATTATAGATGCTGCCAAAACAAAATCGTTTGCCAAAATAAGTAACCTTTATGATGAAGACGCCATGTTAATGGCCGAGTATCACCCTTTAATACAAAACAAGAAAAATATCAAAAGATACTATGACGAAATTTTCGATAGAGAAACTCTTAAGAAATATTCGCGAGAAATAGTTGAAGTTCTGGTTTTCGAAAATAGAGTAATTGAGATTGGGTTGTTCACCAAAATATTGGATAATTCAGAAGAATTTAGAGGTAAATATCTTACTATTTGGAAATTAACCAATGCCCAACAACTTACATTAAAAGCACAGGTTTTTGGGTATTTGCATCAAATAGAAGATCCCACAACGCTACTTGTTACCGATGTAAATACGGCTGAACTAAACGAAATAGAAACGCCTTGGGAAATGGAGGCATATAATGCTTTAAATGAAACAAATGTAATAGATAGAAACCCTGATAGATCTGCAAATATATATACAAAAGACGCAATGTATCTTCCTTTTGCTGATACTATAATGGCTGGAAGATCGACTTTGCTTAAACATTATCAAGCATATTATAAAAATCCTGCTAAAATTGACTCTATACAAGTATGGACTCATGATTATGATGTGGTCGGGGACGGTTATATTAGGTACACTGGCTTTTATGTGGATTGGTCCGTGCCCGGATTTTCTGGTAATACCCAGGGAGCAGGAATTTCTTATTGGCGCAGAGTTGAAGACAATTCTCTAAGAATACATCGACAAATTGGAACGCATATACACAAAACCGAGTAATAGTAACTTTATAAAAATGAAACAAATGAGTAAGAATAAGTATGAAATAAAAGAGCCGATATTACAATCCAAATCATTTTTTTTATTAATTATACTGGCTTTCCTGGTTGTTTTTCCAACGTATTGCCTTGCACAGAGTAAGAAGCAACTTACATTTAATGTTGAGATGAATACCACAGAAATTGATTTGGACGTTCAGTTACGAGGGGATTTTGCCCCATTGTCATGGTACGAAGGTATTAAACTGTCTGATCCGGACGGGGATGGAATATATTCTGTATCTGTTGATTTTGAAATTCCTAAGGAAGCAGAATTTTTTAATTATAAATATACGTTAAACGGCGACGAATGGGAAGCGGGGGAGAATAGAAAAATATCGTTAAAAAGTGATTCAGATTCTTTTAAGGATACATTCAGATATGCCGAAAAGCTTGAAAACCCATTTAAAAAATTTATTGGTGAATGGAAATTAAAAGATGATAATTGGGAGTATATCGACGAAAATTTAAATAAAAGCTCCATAAAAATACCTGGACATCATACCATTTGTAAAGAAGTGAATACGAATAACAGTGTACTTTTAATTGTTGAGATGGGGGTGTCCCATGGTAGTGCATTTTGGAACTATGATTCAGATAAAAAAGAAACGAATTCGCTGTCTAGTTTTTCTGGTAATCAAACTAGCGTTGGAAAAGGTACCATTAATGACAATGGTGATATAAAAAGTAAAGTTCGATTTCAAGGAGTAAACGATGGTAGGTATAGAATTTATACATACAAATGGGTTTCAGAGGACGAATATGTCCTAAAGTCTATCGAGTATGACAAAAATGATAAACCCACTGGAATCTCTTATGGAGGCACTTTTATAAGAATTCATAAATAAATAAAGTGTTTAACATTGGGGGAGTATTCTTTGATTCAGTAATACATTTAGGTGAATTTACTGAATCAGTTACCACTGTGATTCATCATTCATAAGTTACCATCACTGTTCATTAATTATACAGTCTTTGAACCAGTTTTCCTATACTAAGCCCTTGAACAATAATAGAAAATAATACAACCATATAGGTAATATATAAAATAAGTTCTGAAGAAGAATTGTCTGTTAAGCTCAAAGCAAGTGCAATCGAAATACCACCTCGCAATCCTCCCCATGTTAATACGGTCACAGTCTTTATGGGACTACTTTCAGAATGTTTTAATAAAGAATAAGGTATAAATACCGAAATGAATCGTGAGATTAATACGATGATAATGGCCGTAACCCCCAGAATAAGATGATCCAAGTCAAATTTCAAAAGGTGAATGGCTAAACCTATAAGCACAAACAAAATACCGTTAAAAATGTCATCCAGGACTTCCCAAATTTCGTTAAGCATTTTTCTAGTGGGGCCGGTATTGGCTTTTATATTCAGTTTGTTACCTATGATTATTCCAGAAACTACCATTGCCAATGGTCCGGAAACATGAATCAATGATGCTATGGAATATCCTCCCATAACAATAGCAAGACTGATCATTACAGATAATTGAGGGTTGTCTTTTACGGCTTTTACACATTGATATCCAAGAAAACCAAGAGCGACTCCGTATAAAATTCCGCCAATAGCTTCTTCAAGAAATAGTTTTCCGATTTCAGAACCAACAGAACTTTCAATATAATGATCACCCATTCCTGTAAGGATCAAAATTCCCGAAAATATAACGACTCCAATACCATCATTGAATAGCGATTCTCCCTCTATTTTAACGCCTAAGCTTTTGGCAATATTTGCTTTTTTCAAGATTGCCATTACAGCTATTGGATCTGTAGGTGAGATTAATGCTCCAAAAAGTAAGGCGTGTAAAAAGGATAGCTCAATATCCATTAATTGAGTTACTCCATAAACCATTGAACCAACTAAAAAAGTAGAGATCAGTACTCCCAAGGTTGCAAATAAAACAATCGACCATTTTTCTTTTGATAGGTCTTCAATGTTAACATGTAAAGCGCCAGCAAAAAGCAGAAAACTGAGGATTCCGTCCAGGAGGAGCGTTTTAAAATCAGAATTGGTGACAATATCACAAAAAAACATGTAAAATTCGGGAATGATGCTTTTGCTTATGGTAATAATCAAAATCGTAGCCAAACTCATTAGCATGAGACCTATAGTAGTAGGTAATTTTAACCATTTATAATTTATAAAGCTGAAAAAAGCTGCTATAGCAAATATTATACTGAAGGATTGTAACATAACCTAAAGATTTTATATGGTATACTATATTAGATTCACATCGGTCACTATCTCAAGTAGTGCCGGGCCATCATGATCACGAACCTTTTCCATTGCAGGGATAAGGTCTTCAAGTTTTTCTACCCGCACCCCTAGTGCACCACAATTCTCTGCAAATTGGGCAAAGCTAGGGTTATGAAGTGAAGTTTGCCAAACATCTAATTCTGCAGCCCGCTGTTCTTTAGATATTTTGCCAAGTTCAGAATTGTTTAATACAATATGTTTAACATTCATATTATATTTTACCAAGGTCATAATCTCAGAAAGATACTGACCCAAACCACCATCTCCCGATACAGACCATATAGGTCTTTTATCTCCTTGTGCTGCCCAGGCACCCATTGCGGCTGGTAAGGCAAATCCTATAGACCCTAAGTATCCCGACATCAAAATAGACTGATGCTTAGGTTCAAAATACCTTCCAAACGAATAGGTATTATTTCCTACATCAACAGCAATTACGGCATTGTGTGGAGTTATTTTGTTCATAGCATCAAATACGGCAATAGAACTCAGTCCTTTACTACTCGAGTCCTCTAAACGGCTTTGTTTTTCTTCTTTCCACAGTGCCCATCTTTCTTCGATTTCATCTCGCTGATCAATGGTATTGGTTTTACCAAGAGTTTTTTCTTTCAGAATTTCCAGAGTTTCCGAAATTTCTCCCCATAATGCAGCATCAACCTTATGAAACTTGCTCAACGCCATAGGATCAAAATCTACTTGGATGATTGGTTTTTTAGAAGCAATACCAGTATGATTCGAGAAAGAAGCACCAAATACAATAAGCAGATCGCTTTCGTTCATGAACCATGAAGCGATAGGTGTTCCACTGCGTCCCAACACTCCGCATCCTAACTCATGATTATCTGCGATAAGGCCTTTTCCTTTAAAAGTAGTAATCACCGGACAGTTCAGTATCTTGGCATACTCAATAATGGTTTCCATATTAAATCTTGCTCCGTGACCAACGATGATTACAGGTCTTTTGGTTAACAAAATCATTGAGGCTGCTTTTTCTACCATTTCTTTTGGAGGAGAAATAGTAAAAGGAGTGATTCGGTTTTCAGGTGTTTGTGCTTTTTCTTTTGAAGGTTTTTTAGTGAAAGCAACTTCATCAGGGAATGTTAAATGGGAAACATCTCTTTTTATAAGAGCGTGCTTAATAGCCAGAGACATCAATTCACTGTGGTTAGAATTAAGATGTACAGCATGATTAAATTCTGCAACTGTATTAAATGCTTTTACAAGATCAACTTCCTGGAAAGCTCCAGTGCCCACAACCTGTGTATTTACTTGCCCAGACAAGGCAATTAAAGGAGCGCGGTCTACTTTGGCATCCCACATCCCAGTAAACATATTAGTGGCTCCAGGTCCCGCAATCCCAAAACAAACTGCTGGTCTTCCGGTAAGTTTGGCATAACCAGATGCTGCAAAGGCGGCAGCGCCTTCATGTCGAATGCCAAAGAAACGTAGTTTTCTTTCTTTTTCCTGACGCCGCATAGCATCGGCAACGCCAAGGTTACTATGTCCTACCATACCAAATGCGGTATCTACTCCCCAATTGATCATAGTCTCTATCATCACATCAGATATGGTTTCTTCGTGTTCTGGTTCTTCGGGGACGCCAACATAAATAGTGTTGCCTTCTTCTTTTACCTCAAACGTTTTTACACCGTCATCATATCCTCCTGGAGGTAAGCCCGTACAAGGGTGAAAATCCCAACCATGCCAGGGACATCGAAGCATTCCATTTTCAATGGATCCTTCACCCAACGGCCCTCCCTGATGTGGGCATTTATTGTCTAAAGCCGAGAACTTTCCTTCAAAATGGGTAAGACAAATACCTTGATGTCCAGCAGTAACAGTTTGTACCCTTCCTTCAGGAAGTTTGTCTTTATTGCTGAGAACTTTGTGCCAGGTAATTTTTTTGTGAGTAGCCATATACAGTGTAATTATTTTACTAAAGTGTTTTTTGAAATTGATCCTGTCTTATTTTTACAGCTCGAAAAGAATAGAGAATCAGGGCTATAAGACCTAATAATGCAGATACGATACCTATAATAGTTATGTAAATCGAAAAATTAAGTTTAGTTCCGGTGGTTTCAAATAATCCTGAAATTAGCCCTGAAATTACAAAGCTAGCAACCGATATGTACAAAAAAACCATTGCTCCATTAAGAAGCCTCAGTTGTTTTAGTTTTCTTTGGATTAGCTGTCCGTTATTCGAATCCTGAATTAGAGTTGTGATCTCATTACTGAGGGCAACAAGAAGATTTGAAGTAGACAAGATTAATAATCCAATACCAGGAACAATCGTTATAGGTACATACCAGTTTTCCATAATTATCGTTTTAGGTAGGCAGAAAGTGCCTCGTCAAAAAAGGTAATTCCTTCTTTTTCATCAATACCTGATATAGGTAAAATAGCTCCTTTAAAACCTTCATTATACCATTTTCCGTGGGTCAAAGAATTAAATCCAGAAGTATCCACTCCATCATGACCGTGATAACCACTAATGTATAAATAGTAATCTTTAATCATAGAATCGGGTATCGCCATACCTAGTCCAATCGAAAGTCCGGACTCCCCATTAAGCACGACAAATGCTCCAGTATCAAAATGATGTGGCCAAATTCTGATATCTGATTCCAATTTGTGATCTTTTAAAAAGGTTTCCAAGGTGTTTTGTGCTAAGATCCTGAAGCTTGTTAATTGTTTTAATGTATTAATATCAGTCAATTTAAATTCAAAATCATTTGTGATGGCCTCATAGGGCAAATCGTAATGAAGACTATATCGATATGGTTTTTTTATATTAGCCTCTTCAGCTGTTGTTTCAATCCATTTTAAAATTTCTGCATGTGTGGTGTTGTCTAATCTCAAAGAACTTTTAGAGTTTTTAGAGTTCCACTCTAGGGTAAACCTATGATAATTAAGAGAAAGTGTGTCGTCATTGTCATTTAAGGGGTGTGTTGACAAATTACCGTCGTTTACAGAAAATCCAAGATTAGTGTGGCTGTCGTCTTCTTTTTTTTCTAGAAAACTAATTCCGGCAGCGGCGAGGTACTGTGCTGCTAAGTGCATTTGAGTTGTCATTTGTTATTGGTTTATTAATGAATATTTTGACGTGTGATTTATTAAAATTAAGGTTCGTGTTCTTGTTTTTTAGGTTTTTTGGAAATTGAAAAAATTACACCCGCAGAAATGAATTCATCACTGAGTTTTCCTGCAACTCCTTTGAATTCGAAAAAAGCAAATAATTTACCTAGGTTGTAATGCGCTCCAAAACCATAGTTCCAACCAAATTCATCTTCTTTTTTATTTTGAGAAGTCTCTTCAATGAAGCGCTCTTTTTCAATGCTGTAATTCAATCCTGTAAGGGGGTAGATTCCTAGTTTGTGTGTTAGTTCAAAGATATAATGTGCATTCAGGTTGAGCTCTGCAACAGTAAGCTCATATTCTTCATCGATTTCCTGATAAGGGAAAAACGTTATTTCAGGCCCAAAACAAAAATGATCATTTGGGCCATAATATAACCTACTGTTAACTCCAAAAAGCTGTTCATTCATTTCTAAGGAAGGAGCTATTCCTATCATCCACCCTTGTTGAGCTTGAATATTCGCCTGGAATAATAATATAAATACTAACCAAAGTTTTGTGATTGTAAAATAAGTTCTCATAATTAATGCCTTTAGTCTAGTATCTGTAAATTGGATCCAATTATCTTTTATGTTCTGGACTATCAAATCCAGCCTTACAACCGGCTTCCCACTCATCTGGTTGGTTTCCATGTGCTGGGATTCCTCCCTGATCCTTTAACATTCGTGCTAAATGCATACAATTCCAAGCAAGAAAGGTAGTATTTCTATTGGTAAAATCATTTTCTGGTCCGCCAGAGCCTTCGTCTCTATAAGAAGGTCCAGGTCCGGCTTCTCCCATCCATCCTGCGTCTGCTTGAGGTGGCACTGTATATCCAATATGAGAAAGAGAGAACAGTATATTCATAGCACAATGTTTTACTCCATCTTCGTTTCCTGTGATGAGCGTTGCTCCTACTTTTCCATAATCTCTATATTGCCCCTTTGTATTAAATTGATGCGTGTAGCCATACATTCGTTCAAGTACTCGATTACAAACTGATGATTTCTCTCCTAACCAAACTGAAGTACATAGCACCAATATATCACATGCATCTACTTCTTTTTGAAGCATGGGCCAATCGTCTTTTTCCCATTCTGGTGTTTTTGACATATCAAGCCCTAATCCTGCAGGGATTACATAATCTACAGGTCTAATCACTTTGGTCGTTGCCCCATTGGCTTCAAAGATTTTTTTGGCGACCTCGATAAGCCCTTCTGTATGAGATAATACTGGAGTTCTGTTAAGGGTACAGTTTAGAAACAAAACTTTGAGGTCATCATATTTTGCGGGAGCACTAGAACATTGGCTTTCAGTTAATTTTTTTAATTGTTGTGACATGTGTGAATGTTTTTAGAATGAAACGTTATTTCAAGAATTAGTTACTATTTCTTTGTCTTATGCATTATTAAAAAGCAAATCCAACCGTGAAAATGATACGGCCACTGTCTTCACTGCCATAGAATCCTATATTGGCCGAAAAAGTGTCCAGTCCACTAACCCAAAATGATCCTCCTACCGAAGTATGCCATTGATTAGAATCATCATCGGTAATCCATACTCTTCCGTAATCGAACCCCCCGGTTAGACCATATTTTAAAGGGATAAAACTAGTTTTGAATTTTCCTAAGAGAAGTCGAAGATCAATATTTTGATATGCCGAATATTTTCCGGTGAATCGTTCATTTCTAAAACCCCGTAATCCATTATTCCCTCCTATTTGAGCCCCATGATAAAACTCAAAATCATCTCCCAAAATAGCTTCTCCTCCTATTTTTGTAGCAAAAACAAGATTTCCGATTTTATCAAGTCGATGATCTATAGAAAAATAAGGTTCTACATAAGCAAAACTATTTTGATTGTCTCCACCATCTATATTGGTTTTGTAACCGCCTGTAATGCCTGTATTTAAAGCGAAGGTTGGAAAAGCAAGATCGTTTTTGTTTTCGAAATGATAATGTACCTCGGCTCCTGCATAGTTTTGTTTTTCAAATACATCATTATCGGCCGGAATAGCATTAATAAATCTTCCAGAAGTGTTTTCTACTTCAAAAGATTCGAATATAGGTTTAACATAGAAATTCCCTCCATCACGTCCTCTCCAGATAAGTGAGATTGCTGTGCTGAGTTTTTCAATTCGGGTTCTGTTAAAGTCAAAATCTACATCATCTCGATCGTATTCTGTTTCGTTTCCAAAGCCGAAGAAGTTGATCGCAAATGTGGGGCTGTTGTATTTTATTTCTACACCAAAATTCCAGTTTTGGAAAATATTCGAAAATTCACCAGAATAGGAGACATCAAAACCACCAGAACCGGTATAATAGGATGCTCCTAAAGAATGTTTGTGAGTAAAAGGATTTCGTTGTAATCCATATTGAGTAAATGTGTTAAGAACTCCCGCTCGAAGACCATCATCTGGATTAAAAGCAATTAATGGAAGTAATTGATTTACATGGTATCTTCGTTTTTTATAATCGTAATTGTTGATCTCATAAGAATCCACTAACCACTTTCTGGATTTCTTATTTACAATAGTATTATTCCTTGATTTATAATCATAAAGTTTAACCTTTTTGGCGTTCTTGAAATCGTAGGTGTCATTTTTACGACCTCCCATAATTCGAGTCATGATAGGACGATCACCATTACCTTCGACAACAAATGAATCATTACCGTCTAATCCATAAAGCCATATTTCTTTGGTTTCTTCAGATGTAAATGTTCGATTGAAGATACCTAGATCTTTTCTTTGGATATCCACCGAAGTTTTACCATTAGGAAGCCTTTTTATTAAAAAATTATCATCTTTTTGAGTTCCTGCAATTACTTCAAATTTGTGGATATATAGATAATATCTTCGAGCGATATCTTTTAGATTTTGGCGTCTTCCTTTTAATTTAGATTTAATTTCTTCAATGGTATTTCCTTTAACTTCATTAGGAATCACTTCAAAAGCTTTTTCAATAATTTCATCTGTAAGATTGGTTTGAATGTAATTCACTTGTTTTTCCCATTCTGTCCAATCCGATTGATTTATAAACGTAAGATCCAGTGGGTAGGGCTCGAAATTGAACCATTTGGTGTTCGGAAGTTCTTCGTCAAAAGATTGCATCATTCTTATGAAAGGTACAGCAAATCGCAAAAAGGAAAGTATACTACCGTCGAATACGGAAAAAGCCTGATCTCTATCTCGTGGGATAGGTTTGCATAGCTCTGTACCATCTTCCCTCTCAAAGCGGGCCCAGCGCCATTGATCTTCGTGGCGATCCCAGTCCCCAATCAACATATCAAACAACCTTGCTCGTATATAAGAAGGTTCGTCTACAATAGATTTGCCGGTTTTTCGAATTTCTTGCAAAACATCATCAGTACTTAGAATGTCTTTGGGTTTTCCAAAACTGGCTAAGTCACTATGGTTGGATTCTACACGTTCTTCAATCATGTATAACTCGTCTCCATACTTATCGTTAAATATTCCCAGAGTTTCTTGCTTAGGTACATAATATAGAACAGGATTTGTATGATATACATCTGCCGCATCTGCCAAGGTACTTACTGCAAAAGCGGTGTAGGGGTGCGCTGTAGTATAAAAATCCAGTAAAAACCTATCTGCGAAGCTATCTTGTAGATCTTCTTCTATATATTTATCTTGAAATGCAGTAGCCTGTAAAAACTTAATAGCACTTTTTCTAAGTGCTCGCATCACATATTGTTTCCCATTTTTATCTTCTAGGCGTAACGATTTGGATTGGTGCCCACCGCCGCGTTGTATAGGTGTTAAACCTCCTAGAAGAGTATCAAGAAATACCACAGGGGCATTTATTTGTGTACTATAGTATTTTCGATAATGATCACCCCATAAACCACGATAGAGTTTCCCTTTTGTGGTTTCCTCGCTTGTATAGACCGAGGCCTTTTGCGAGGGTCCAAAACTACTTTTGTTTTTGAAATTGTATGCTATATCGGGGATTTCTCCTGCTAATACAGTTTTGGAAAAGATAGGTGAAGCGTTTTCAATATCAAAATATTCAATTAGAGCTTTTCCGTTACTATAAATGTCTAATTTGGTGTATCCATTTTTTATAGAGCCAAATTCATTAGGGTCACTATGTATAGTTTTTTCTGTTTGACCAACCGATCCACTTATAATCTGTGGAATTCCATATTTGTTAAGGTATTGAAGGTTTTTGTCTCTTCCGGAAACAAAAATGGTATTTTCTTTTTGTCGAGTAAGAGTAATGAGTTTATTTCTTAGGATCGTATATTGTTTGTTCTGAAAATCTTGAATAGATGTACCTCCCGTTCTGGCAATAAGCCCAGTTTTGGTATTTGAGAAAACAGGATGATGCATAGCAACAATTTTAATTTTGTCCTGGTTCTTTTTTAGAAGGCTTTCATACTCTTGAAAAAACTGAGTTCTATTTTGGATATCGCAATCATCGTTAATGTAAATGTTTTTATCCCAATCTTCTAAAAACCATTGAGAATCTATAGCGATTAATACTACATTTTCTGAGATGTCTTTTTTCTTGATAGGGCAGCCATCATCGGGATAATATTTGGCACGACTATTCTCTTGAATAAATTTTTCAATTCTTTTTACATTTTTATAGCCCAATACCTTCCATTCATTTTTACCCGGTGTAAAAATAATTTCTCCATTAAAATCTGATATAGCATCAATTTGCATACCTAATGAAGTTTTTGATGCTTTGTTTTTAATACTATTGGCCCCAATAGTATTTCCTACAATTAAAAGTGTAGCATTTTTGGAAGCTATTGAAGCAGATTGTATCTTTTCTAAGATATCTAACCCTACATTTTCATTAGTATTGGCAGTTATAAAAATAGAGGTCTCTATTTCCTGGGAGTAAAGAAATCGAGAAGAAAAAATAATGAGTAGTAAGAGGAGTTTTAATTGTGTGAGTTTCATATACGATGGATAAAATCATTTCTTTTTTCGGGGTTTCACAAGATTTAAATTTGGTGTTTTGGGCATTGAAATATTTTTTGAGTTATAATCAATCTCTAGATTTTTGCGTAGACAGCTCATTACATTGCTTACGGTTTGTCGTGATGTATTGGTTAGATTTGCTATATCCTTATGGGATAATAGATTTTTGGCAACAATTCTATCATTTTCATTTTCGCCAAATTCTTGGATGTAGTCTTTTATAAATTCTGTGATACGTTCTGTACTGCCTTTATATAACAAATCCTGTAGTCTTCGCTCTAATTTTTTAATTCGTAATCCATATACTTTTAGAATACCATTTTTTAAGGATGTATGTTTTTCCATGATCTTTGCCATTCTATCAGCTTCAATGTAACAGATGATACAATCTTCGAGAGCAATAGCTCGTTCTTCAGAAGCTGCCTGGTGATCAAAAAGAGAAAGTTCACCAAATATGTTGCCCTTTTTGACTATATATTTTACCGTATTCTGTGGTAGATCAACAATTTTTATAGTTCCTTTTTTAAGAAAAAAAATGCTTTGCTGGTCCTTGTTAATTAGGGTAATAGTAGTTCCTCTGTCAATATTTTCCATTTCCAGGATCTCACACATACGCATCATGGTTACTCTACCTAATTTGTTAAAAAGGTTGAACCCTTCCAAAAACCAATATTTGGTATATGTATTCAAAGGGGGACGACGGTTTATTTGTTAGTACTGTTAAAAATAATGAATTTTAATTATACCCATTACAAATTAATTTTTGAAAGTTACTTTGGACGACAAAAGGATAATTTTGTACGTAATCGATGCAAAGAGCATTATTTTTTTATAACTGATAAATATCATTGTTTAATGACGATTAGCTGAATATTTTTAGCGTTACAAAGCATGAATCGTTTTTTTCATTTTTACTAATCATTCATTTAAAAAATTAATATCATGAAAAAAATAATTTTAGGGTTACTTGTTTTTGGCTTAACGATTCCATCTATTGCTCAAGATGTAGAGCAGTTAGCCGAAGTATGGATCATAGCTACAAATTATAAATATCTCAGTGAAACAGATGCTGAAGATGAAGCTCTGCCTGTCGAATTACTTCAGCGTAAGGTAGCCACGTTTGATATCAAAAGTTCAGACATTTATGATGATGAATATGATCACTATGAAGTGGCTTTTTATATCCCTGAAGGGAAAATCTTGGCCGCTTATGATAAAGAAGGTAAAGTTTTACGTACTGTAGAAAAATTTAAGAATATAAAGCTACCTGTAGCGGTATCAAAATCGATACAAAAAAGATTCCCTGGTTGGAGTGTAACCAAAGATGTATACCTGGTTAATTACAATGATAAGAGCGGGACTGCAAAAAAAATGTATAAGCTTAGATTAGAAAATGGGGATAAGCTCATCAAGGTAAAAACCGATGATGAAGGTAAATTTCTTTAAAATGAAAAAAGTTTAAAAATGGGCCGCAAATATTTTGCGGCCCATTTTTTTATTTCCCTAACATGAGTAATTCATTACAAACTACTTCGGTGATATATCTTTTTTTACCTTCGGGATCTTCATAGCTTCTTGAAGTTAACTTACCTTCCAAGGCTATTTCTTGGCCTTTGTTTACGTATTTTTCTATAATGTCTGCGGTTTTACCCCATGCTACAATATTATGCCATTGAGTATCCGTGATTTTATCGCCTGCTTTATTATAATAATAATCGTTTGTTGCGATAGAGAATTTGGCCAATTTTTTACCAGATTCAAGATTAACAATTTCAGGTTCTTGTCCTAAGTTTCCAATCAACTGTACTTTGTTTTTAAGCGTGTTCATAATTTTAATTTTTCGTGTTAAACAATTGATACTATCGAGTTCTTATGTTTCGACGATGCAAACATAAATAGGGCTTTGAATGTGATTCGGTTAGGAAGTGTTTAATTTCGTTTGTAACCGTTTGTAGTCGTTTAAAAACTAAAAAATATTTGATTCTCAATTGATTACGGTTAATGTTTTTTTTGATTTAACAATTAATTAGAGGTGTAAAAAATACGCTCATCTATAATTGTACCTGAATGTTGGATTTTCTATTCTGCAATAATACCTTAAAAAGGGGTGCCAATTTTTATCAGTTTCGATTGGATCTCACAAATTTTTTATTTTTTTTTGATCGGGGGGTAGGGTATCTTCAAAGTGATGCGTTATAGATACGTAAACAAAATAATAATCTGTAAAATAATGTAGAGTTTGAGGGACAAACAAATATCTATGAACGCAGATTTTATAGTAAGATGGAAAGAGTTTCTCTTTCCATCTTTTTTGTATAGCAACAAAAAATATTGTCATTCTGTTGTTTATGTATCCTTTGGGTTTAAGCTCATGTACAAAACAGAATCCATGCTAGTTGAGTTTGTGAAATGGATCCCAAACCCAAAGGTTTGGGATGGCAATTGTGTTCAGTATAATGTAATACACCAGGGTAGTTATTACTGCAGTATCTCTTCGATTACTATTTGATTATCGATAACCGTATCGTTGTATTTTAGTGTCCAACCTAAGGAATTAGTAAGAATGTATATTTTTTGCAACTCGCTAATTAATCGGTTTTCAGAATTTGTAACCAACGAAGAACCTTCTACTTTTTTTTCTAGTTGATCAATAACCTTTTTTCTTATTAAGTTATGATCCTTGGGAGCAAATTGATTAAAAAAATCGGATACTAAGTTATGATATTTTATATCGGGATTGATATTGATTTCTGGCTCCGGGATTTTGGTGATCACGACCGTTTTAATGTCCTTATTAAGGATATATTCAATTTTACTTAGATCATAAGAGACTTGTACTTTGGCATTAACAACCACCAATGCCGTTTTGGTAGCAGTAAACAAACCCGAAAAAAAATCCTTATTATCCTTGTAAGATATAACTTCGGCAAAATGCCCTTCGGTCACTACAAGTTTCCCTACATTTTTGATTTGATTCAGTATTAGATCAGAAGACTGAAGCTCTGTTTTTCTAGTGTTAGATTGATCTATAAAATATTTGATTCCAAAGGCTAATAGGGCCATAATAGCCGCACCTAATAGAAAATTACGCATAAGATTGTTTTGTAAAGTTCTCTATAAATGTACAGAAAAAAATAACCCTTCTGAAAAGAAGAGCTATTTGATATATCTAAATGAAAGCTTTACTGATTCAATATAGGGGGATATTTTTCGAGTATCGCGGCAACAATCTCATTCATCTTTTCCTGTTTCTTATTCACATCTTTTGTGAGTGCCGCTGTTCCCATTCCTTGCCATACGAGTTCTTTTTTAGAAGCATCTATCAAATCGATATATAAAGTACCTTCGGTAACACGAGAAACAGAGTTGTAGTTTGGACCCCAAAACCATGGATTCCATCCCCATCCATAACCCCATCCTGGACCCCAACCCCATCCCCAGTTGTTCTGGTAGACATTTACATTTTCTCTGGTTTTTGTAAAAATACTAACCAGCATATCCGGGTTTTCGGACTTTAAGAAGCCTTTGGCAGTCATATCGGCTTCGATGGCACGCAAAATTCGTTTCTTATCCAGGTCACTAATTTCTGCTTTGTCAATTCCAGGTTTATAGAACGCAAAGCTTTTATAGCTGTTAAAATTTGCTTTCTTATCATAATCTGAGGCAACACGCACCGTAGTACAAGAACTAAGAGTTATGATAAGGATTAATGATAAAAGTGAGAAAAATTTCATAATCCTTAAATTTTTAATGGTTGAACAATAGCCTTTTTGTTAAAATAAACCCACAATAATCATACCATGTAGAGGATTACAGGGCTATTTTTTAGAATAGCCATTTGTTTTCTTGTCATAGCCATATGGGCAATGTCTACAGCCACTCTCGCAACAATACCCTCTTCTTAAGTGATATTGTTCGGTAAAACATCGATACCCTTCTGGGGTAATATAATAATCTCCTTCTTTTGGAGTTATTATTTTTTTAGAGTTATTCATCTTTTACAAAAATAGTATCTTGCAGTTATATGCGCATTGTTGTTAACAAATATTTGATAGGTCGTCACTTTGTAGGTATTGCTCTTTGGCCTTTTATTGTGGTTAAGGATTCCTTTTTGAAAGAAGATGAGGCCTTTATTAATCATGAACGCATTCATATAAGACAGCAAGCAGAATTGTTGGTATTACCATTTTATATTTTTTACTTTGCAGAGTATATTATACGACTTTTTCAGTACCGAAATTCACAATTGGCCTACAGAAATATCTCTTTTGAAAGAGAAGCGTATTATAATGAAGATGATCTTTATTATCTAAAAAACAGAAAACCCTGGAGTTTTATTAAATATTTGTAAATGCATATTTTTTCTTCGGAAACGGGACCTTCAGAAAATCAATCGATTACTCATCCTGTTTTAGATGCTGCCGAAGTTTTTCTTGATATTAAACGCGAAGATCTACTTCATAATGAAGTTTCGGGAAACAAATTCAGAAAATTAAAGTACAACCTTATTGAAGCCAAGAAGCTTGGTTATACCAGCGTTGTTACATTTGGGGGAGCATATAGCAATCATATCGCCGCTACTGCTGCAGCTGGGAAAATACTGGGTTTAAATACTATCGGAATTATAAGAGGAGAAGAGCTGGGCATAGATCTTAATAAAACCCTATTAGAAAACGATACCTTACGATTTGCATCGGCGGCCGGAATGCATTTTCAATTTGTAAGCAGAGAAGGTTATAGAAATAAAGCCTCTAGTGAGTTTTTGGATCAACTAAAAGAAGAATTCGGGTCGTTCTATCTAATTCCTGAAGGGGGAACCAACGATTTGGCCATCAAAGGATGTGAAGAAATACTTGGATCAGAGGATGCTACTTATGATATTATTTGCTGTGCTGTGGGCACTGGCGGAACCGTTTCTGGAATCATTAATAGTAGCAAAGACCATCAAAAAATTCTTGGATTCCCTGCCCTGAAAGGTGATTTTCTTGCCGAGGAAATAAAAAAATATACCTCTAGAACCAATTGGGAACTGGTTATTGACTATCATTTTGGAGGGTATGGTAAAGTAAATCAAGAACTTGTCGAGTTTATCAATGTTTTCAAAGATCAGCAACATATTCCTTTGGATCCAGTCTATACAGGTAAGATGCTTTTTGGGGTTTTTGACATGGTTAAAAAAGGTGTTTTTCCAAAAAATACTCGTATTTTAGCGGTGCATACCGGTGGATTACAAGGTATAGCAGGGATGAACAAAAAATTAATGAAAAAGAAGCTACCCCTTATTACAATTTAATGCTAAAATGAAGAAATTTATTGCACTTCTATGTATAGCTGTATTTTTGATTTCTTGTGGAGGAAGCAAAAAAGTGACATCGACTTCAAGAACCAAAAGATCAGCTCCAAGAAATACTTCGGTTACCAAAATAGAAAGAAATACCAAAGAAGTTGTCCCTGAAAAACTTCCTAAGGATATAACCCGAAAACCATCAACAACACTTACTTATAAAGAACGGGTTCAACAATATATTTATGAATTTTCGGGGATCGCCAAAAGCGAAATGAAAACATATGGTATCCCCGCCAGCATAACCCTCGCACAAGGGATTCTTGAGTCTGGGGCGGGGTATGGAGACCTTACCAGTAGAGCCAAAAATCACTTCGGGATAAAGTGTCATGATTGGGAAGGAGATCGAGTGTATCATGATGATGATCGTTTACAGGAATGTTTCAGAAAATATGATCGTGCCAGCGAATCTTTTAGAGACCATTCGTTGTTCTTAAAGAATAGAAAACGCTATGCAAGGTTGTTTACCTTCAATCAAAAAGATTATAAATCATGGGCACGAGGTTTAAGAGAAGCCGGCTATGCTACCGATAGAAAATACCCCGAAAAATTAATCGGTATTATTGAAAAATATAGATTATATGAATTTGATACTGAAGTACTAGGTCGAAAAAACCGAAGAAAGTCTAAAAAGAAGGATGATGTTGCTGTAGCAACTACTGTTTCTGTAATGTCACAGGACGGAGGCCATTTGGTGCAAAAAGGAGATACTCTATATTCTATCTCGAGAAGGTATAAAATCTCGGTGTCAGAGCTCAAAGCATTTAATAAATTAGTTGATAATAATATCAAAATCGGTCAGATACTTAAGGTAACTGCCGAAGAAGAAGAGGAAGAAGATTTTAACTAAATATGATCTACCAAAGAAGTAGTGCACTGTTTGCAGCGGCGCAAAAAGTAATTCCAGGAGGAGTTAACTCACCAGTAAGAGCCTTCAAAGCGGTTGGAGGAGACCCAATATTTGTAAAAGAAGCCAAAGGAGCTTATCTGTATGATGAAGATGGTAATCGATTGATTGATTATATTAACTCATGGGGGCCTATGATCCTGGGACATGCGCATGCTCCCGTGGTGAATGCAGTTGTAGAAAAAGCAAAAAAAGGAACCAGTTTTGGGATGCCCACAGAGATCGAGACGCAGATTGCTGAACTCGCTGTGGCTATGGTGCCTAATATTGACAAGATCAGATTTGTAAATTCGGGAACCGAAGCTTGTATGAGTGCCGTACGTTTAGCTCGTGGGTATACCAAAAAAGATAAAATCATCAAATTTGCCGGATGTTATCACGGTCATAGTGATTCTTTTTTGATTCAGGCAGGAAGCGGAGCCATAACATTTGGTAGCCCTAATAGCCCTGGAGTTACACAGGGAACGGCTCAGGATACCCTTTTGGCCAGATATAATGATCTTGACCATGTAAAAAGTATTATCAACTCTAACAAAAATGAGATTGCCTGTATTATCATTGAACCTGTGGCAGGAAATATGGGATGTATACCACCGGTAAAAGGTTTTTTAGAAGGGTTACGATCTTTATGTGATGCTCATAATATCCTATTGATCTTTGATGAGGTAATGACCGGTTTTAGATTGGCCCAAGGTGGTGCACAGGAATTATTAGGAGTAGATGCAGATATTGTCACCTTCGGTAAAGTCATCGGTGGTGGATTACCAGTAGGAGCTTTTGCAGCAAGTTCGGCAATCATGAATCATTTGGCTCCATTGGGCCCGGTATATCAAGCAGGGACCTTAAGTGGAAATCCGTTGGCTATGGCCGCAGGGTTAGCAATGCTTACAGAACTACATGAAAATCCGGATATTTTTAAAAGTATAGCCGATAAAACCGAATACTTACACAAGGGTATTGCTGGGGCACTAGAACAACATAATATCACCCATACGATCAATAGAGTGGGGTCAATGATCTCTGTGCATTTTGATAAAGAGACCATAGTAGATTTTGATACAGCTGCCAAAGGAAATAATAATACCTTCAAGAAGTTTTTTCATGGAATGCTTGAAAACGGAATTTATATTGCACCAAGTGCTTTTGAAACCTGGTTTATTACCGAAGCACTAACCTATGATGATCTTGATGAAACCATTGCGGCTGTAGATAAAGTGGCAAAAACATTATAAGTACTATCCATAAATAAAAAAGAGGCTGTCTAAAAAGGCAGCTTTTTTTTTGATACGATTTGTGTTGTTTGTATTTTTAGATATGAAACGCACACAAGTCTGGAAGACCAACCATCAGG
>CANMDH010000008.1 GCA_947496555.1 uncultured Aquimarina sp.
TCTTCGTTTGTCATGATTCTGTCTGAATAAAATTAATGATTAAAATTTAACTCAGACAGAGTTCAGTTTACAGCCTCCATCAACCTTTTTTTTGCTTACTTTTTGTTGATTATCAATAAGAACTCCCGTTGTTTTTGCAATAGTATTGTTTTTATTTAGGCTGTCTTTAAGTTCTTTATGGAGTTTAAAATAGTTAGATGCTTCTTTATAGTCACCAGCTTCTTGCAATCTGTTCGCTTTTATAAACAATAGTCTCTCTTTTACGTCTACTAATTTAAGACTATCGCAAAGTAGGAATGCTCGATCTAAATACAGTGAAGCGCTATCTTTCTGTTTAAGCAAGTAATATGCCTTGGTCAATCCTTCATATGATAGTAGTTGCCGTTTATCATATCCATATTTAGTGCTTAATTTTAATGCATTTTTATAATATTTTAAAGCCTCGAGGTAGTTTTCTAGAATGATAGATAAATCTCCAAGATTAAGATTGGCTGCAGTTTGTGTAGGCCTAAAATCATATTTCTTAGTACCTTCTAAGGTTTTTTTAAAGTATACAAAGGATTCTTCATGATTTTCTTGATCCTTATGTAATATACCCAAATTATTTAGTGCGTTATAATACCTGGGAGAATTAACAATTTCATAATGTGAAGCCGACCTTTTATAATTAACCATGGAAGAATCGAACATAAAAATTTTATAGTAAATCATACCTGACATGTTATATGAAGAACCCAAAGTTTTATGCATTTTAACAGTATCTTTTTTCATTTTCCGAGCGGCTTCAATAACCTGAATATTGTACTTCAAAGCTTTAGAAAAATTACCCTGAAAAAAATGTGCTCCTGATAAATTGTTAGTCATTAAAATTATTTGATCTTGATCTCCTTTTTTGGAGCTAAGGGCTAGTGCTTTTTCAAAATGTAATGTTGCCTTGGCTAAGTCTTCTTTACTTCCCCGTTTAATTAATGTATTACCCAAGATTCTATATAAAATATACTGTTGACCGATAGTACTTATTCTTTCTGAGATTTCTAAAGCTCTTCTTGCATCTTCGAGTAAACTGGCAGTATTTTTTGTCTCATATTCTTTGATTTTGGATAGTAAATCATCCACCAGGATACTGTCTTTTTTATAGGTGGCAATATCTCTTTGAGCGCTAAGAGTAAAAAGATTAAATACAATAAATATTATGTAGAGGAATTGTAGATATTTCATTAGAAAAGCTGTTTATCAATTACTTTTAAAATCGCTATTTTTTAGACTGAACAGTGAACTCAAATCTTTAGAACTACTGTTTTATAACTTAATTAACAGAAAAAAATTCGACTACACTTGATTCTTTGGGAATCTTAAGTTTCTTTTTGATACGATGAATATTTACACGCACTGTGGTCGGATTAATATTCATTAACTGACAGATTTCTTTATTAGAAAGATTCATCTTTAAAAAGGCACAAATCTTTAAATCGTGTTGTGTGATATCATATCTGGATTTTAGATCTTTTAAAAATTCTGGGTGCACTTCTTCAAAATGTGTAAAAAACTCTTTCCACATAGTATCCATGTTTTTTTGGATTTTAATTTGAGTTTGAGTTTCGCTGATCTCTTTTGTCAAATTTTGAATAGGTTGATTTTTAATTTGATCCAATAATTCATGTATTTGTGATAATAAGTCTGTTTTTAAAGCAAGATTGGCAGTAGCTGCCACTAATTTTCTATTGATATACGCATTATTATCTTTTTCGGATTGCAATGATGCTTCAAGAACTTCTTTATTCTTATCAGATTTATTTAACCTACTACGATACTTTTTTATAAAAAAGTAACTTAGTGCACCTAGAAATAATAAGAATAAAACAATCACAATAATCCAGTTGTTTTTTTTAGCCAATATCACTTGCATTGTGCTTACTTTTTCTTCATTTGTTTTGTTCTGATATTGCATGAGTATATTTGTCGTCTCAGGAACATTTTTCAATTTGGCTAAACTATCATTAAGGTTTTTTGATCTATAGTAGTAACTTAAAGCTTCCTTTGCTTTTCCTTTGCTTTCAAGGATATTAGCTTTTAACTCCAAAACTTCCGCTTTATCTTCTATCAGTTCTAATGCATTTATATGTTCAATGGCTTTATTAATATATACATCGGTGCTATCCAAATTCTTTTCTGCATAAAATATTTTTGCCAGTCCAAATAATGAACTTGCTTGAACTGCTCTAAACTTCTTTTCATAGCCAATTTTGAGTGCTTCATCAAAATACTTTCTTGCCTTATTAATGTTATCCATCTTTAATGACAGATTTCCAAGAAAATTTGAAATTCTTCCGATTATTAAATCATCACCAGTATCCTTAAGTCCATCATAAGCATATTTAAGATAAATATAACTCTCATCATAAGATTTGTTTTCCTTAAGTAATTCTCCAATTGTTGAAGCTATGTAGTATTCATTTGGAGATTGTATTTCTTTAAAATACAACTTTGATTTTTTGTAATTTGATATTGCAGAATCGGTTAAATTCAAATCAAAAAACACGTTAGCAAGATTGTTATAAGCCATTCCTAACCCAAATTCTTTTTGCTCTTTTAATTTCTCGGATAACTCAACAGCTTTTATGCTATGTTTTAAGGCTTCTGGATAATTTTTTAACTGTGACTGAACAGCGCTCATATTGTTGGCAAATCGTAAAGAAGCAATAGAGTCACCTATTTGTCTTGATAATGTCAAATTTTCAGTAAAATGATGGATTGCCTCTTCAAAATTATTTTTCCCACCTGTTTCTGCAAGAATGATCCCTAGAATACCATGAGATTGTATTTCTAAATTAATAAGATTATTATTTTGAGATAACAACAATGCTTCTCTTATATCTTGTTGGGCACTATCTATATTTCTGGACTTGTATTTTCTTGCAGCGGCAAGTAACTCTTCGATATGAGTGCTTTCCTTCTTTCTTGAAATATCTTGTGCCCTAGAATGAGCACAAGAAAAAACAGTAGATATTATAAGAATTGGCAGAAAAAACTTCATGTAAACACGATTTAAACGTTTGGCACTGACCATATATTTATCAAGTACATACTAAAATATTGATATTACCAAAAAAATCTAAAAATAAAGCGTTACAAAGCGTTACATAAAATTTAAGATACTGATTTCAAGTAAATTATTTTATGAGTTTGTAGATAAGAACTCAGTTACACTGACTCCAGTAGGAACATCAAGTTTTTTCTTGATACGGTGAATATTTACACGAATTGTATTGGGGTTTACATTCATTAACTGGCAAATATCCTTGTTCGAAAGATTCATTCTTAGGAATGCACAAATTTTCAAATCATTTTGTGTAATTCCATATCTAGATTGGATACTATTCAAAAAATCTGGATGTACTTCCTCAAAATGGGTAAAGAATTCTCTCCACATGCTATCAAGATGTTGTTGAATCTTGATTTGATTTTGTGTTTCTCGAATTTTCTCATTGAGGTTTTGGGTAGGTCGTTTTTTTATTTGATTAAGTAATTCATTTACTCGAGAAAGGAGGTCTGTTTTCAAAGCCAGGTTGGCTGTTGCTGAAACAAGTTTCCGATTCATGTACTCATTGTTTTCTTTTTCTAATTGTAATGATGATTCTAATCGATTCTTGGTTGTATCAGAAATATTTAATTTATGTCGATATCTTTTTATCAGAAAATAGCTTAAAACACCTAAAACAAGTAGTAAAGATATAATTCCGAAAATCCAATAATTCTTTTTTGAAGATAACTTTTTAATATCTTTTATCTCTTCTAACCCTTCATTTTTTTCCTGTTCAATTAAAATTGATGCAACCTTGGGCATGTTTTCTTTTTTTATGATGCTATCTTCTAATTGCATGCTTAACTTGAGGTATGATAGTGCTTCTTCAGATTTTCCCAAATCTTGTAAATAATCTGCTTTGAGTTTTAATATTTCTACTTTCAACTTGGGGACTTCTAGCGTATCCAATAAAGCAAATGCTTTATTGAAATATACATCGGTACTATCATTTATTTTTTGTTTCAGAAAAATTTTTATCATTCCACGATAAGCAATTAATCTATCATGATCCAGATTTGAATCAATAGTCATGCCTAATGCATCCTTATAATACTCCAAAGATATATGGTAGTTACCCATTGCAAAATGTAAGTCACCAAAACGATTTAATCCATAAACAATACCATCTATTAAATCATGTTCTTCATATCCATCTAAGGCTTCCTGCAAGTATCTTTGAGATTCTTCGTAGTTCTGTAATTCTATAAACAATTCTCCAATATTACTAGATGCTACAAACTGTTGAGGTGACTTGATATCTTTGAAATATAATCGCGACTTTTTAAGGTTAAAAAGAGCCGAATCCTTTAGCTTCATATCTGCATAGATAGATCCCAATAATAAATGTGCAGCTCCTTCACAATCTTTTTTTAAGTCCTTATTCAGTTTTTTAGAAAAGTCCACAGCTTTAATGGCATACTCTAGTGCCTTGGGCATATCATTTGCATGTATATAATTAACACTCAAATTATTGGCGTGATCAAAGGATGCCAATGAGTCCCCGGCTTGTCTCAGAAACAATAAAGATGTATTAAAATGATAATTAGAAGTATCCAGTTTCTTATAATCTGAAGCATACAAAACCCCAAGCGTTTTATGTAACAGACCTTGTTGATACACAAATTGATGCTTTTTAGCTATTTTTAAAGCTTCAAACACCTCTATTTTAGAGCTATCAATATTGCTAACTCTGGTTATTTTGGAAAGTAACTCATCAATATAAATACTATCTTGTTTCTTTTGTAAAAGATTCTCTTGCCCACATATTGAAGTAAAAAAGAAAAGGGCATATACTAATAGGTTCAATTTCATCAAAAAAATCTACAATAGGTTTACCTTTAAATATACTATAAGTTTTTCCTAAAACCTAAATTGTACTAACCATAGGAAATATCTCTTTAATAAAACAAAGGGCTTTCCTTTTTTACACTATTTATAAACAAAAAACTCACCAATGTGGTGAGTTCTATTTGTATATATGTTTTTAAGCATTATAGTTTATATCCAAAAGAAAGTTGAATGTTGCGACTATTCCCTTCAAAGCCATCAGGAATATTTTCATCATCTAAGATATTCGAAAGACCAAAACCATATCGTAAATCGGCAAAAAAGTTTTCGGTAAGGTTTACTCCGATTCCGGCCACTGCTGCAAAATCTAAGGTATTAAAATCTGCTTCTATTACTCCATCTTGTTCCCATTCCCATATTTTAAGTCCTACTTGGGGGCCTATATGAATATTGAACCGATCGGTGAAATTATACTTCAAAAAAACGGGTAATTGTAAATAATCCACACGTAATGATTTATCATCATTTCCTTGGGCAGAATATTGAAATTCTGGTTGAATACTTACTTTTTCATTTACTGGAAATTCTGCTAAGAAACCTACGGCAATTCCAAATCTGCTATCTTCAAGATCATCGGTTATATCATCGGAGCTAATCGAACTTAGGTTGGCACCAAGTCTTATACCGTAAGAAGCTTCTTGAGCCTGAGAAATAATGGTTACAAAAGATAAGAGAAAAGTAACGCGAAGTAAATTTTTCTTCATAGTATTTTTTTTAGGTTAGTTTCTGGTATTAAACAATTTAGGGTAATTTTTGATGTAAATATACAGATTTTACAAAACTTACTTAACGATCCTTAAGTTTCTCGTTATATAGTGATTTAATAATTCCGTCTGATAATCCTATTTTAGGCACATAAATATCTTTGGCTCTGCTCCATTTCATTGCAGACAGATAAATACGTGCGGCAGGAATAATAACATCTGCTCTATCCTGATTAAGGTTAAGCTGCCAAATTCTTTCTTCGTACGTTAATGAATTTAATAATTTGTAATACGAACTCAAGTATAAAAAGGACAATGGCTTTCCTGGGCTTTTTCCACTATTTTTAAAAATGTTATTGATGTTCCCTCCGGACCCGATTAGCGAAACTCTTGGATAATCTTGCGTATTTTTTTTAATCCATTGTTCTACTTCATTCCAAATATCCTCTGAAACCAACTTGTTTAGAAGTCTTACAGTTCCTAATTTAAATGATCGTGAAGTAATTACGCTTCCATTATGATATATGGTAAACTCTGTACTTCCTCCACCCACATCAACATATAAATACGTAGCATCGGTATTAATAAGATCATGTAGATCTGTCATCGCAATGATTGCGGCTTCATCTTTTCCGTCGATAATATCAATTTGGATTCCGGTTTTTTCTTTTATAAAATCCACTAGCTCTTTACCATTCTCGGCCTCTCGCATTGCAGAAGTAGCACAGGCTTTATATTTTACCACTTTGTGAGTTTTCATTAAAAGATGATACGCTTGCATTGTATCTATCATTCTGGTAATGTTTTCTTCAGAAACCCGTTTGGTCTTAAAAACATCAGCCCCCAAACGAATAGGTACTCGAACCAGACTCGTTTTTTTGAACCGGGTCGTTTGTCCCTCTTCCTCATGAATACTACTTATCAATAATCGTACGGCATTGGAACCAATATCAATGGCTCCATATTTTTCTATAGTCAACAAAATAATTAATTTGCTAGTTTTTGTAAATAATAATCATAAGTAGCAACTTGTGATCTAATCTTTTCGTTATTGTTTCTAATATATGCATTATCTTGATCTTCAGAAAGTTTACGTGCCTTAACATTATCATTCCAACAAATATCGAAAGTTTCCATTAATTCTAATTTAATATCTTCATCATAAATAGGGCAAGAAATTTCAACTCTTCTGTCCAAATTACGGGTCATCCAATCGGCAGAAGAAATATAAATTTTTGGGTCTCCCCCATTCTCAAAAATAAATAATCTAGGATGTTCTAAAAACTTGTCTACAACACTAATGGCTCTTATATTTTCGCTCATACCCTCTATACCAGGAATCAAACAGCAAATACCTCTTACAATAAGATCTATTTTCACTCCTGCTCTACTCGCTTCGTACAATTTATCGATCATATCATAATCACTTAGGCTATTTATCTTTAAACGAATTCTTGCTGGTATCCCGAACTTACTATTCTCTATTTCTTTATCTATTAATTTTATCAAAGAAGATCTAGTATAATGAGGAGAAACCAATAGATGTTTATAGCGATTTATCTTATAGTTTATTTCAAAAAACTTAAAAACCTTGTTTGTTTCTTTTAGAATTGCCTCATTAGTGGTAAACAACGTATAATCAGTATATATTTTGGCTGTGGATTCATTAAAATTACCTGTACTTATAAATCCATATCTTTTTAACTTTCCTTTTTCTTGGCGCTCTATAATGCATGCCTTACAATGAACTTTTAATCCTGGTACCCCAAAAATTAGATTTACTCCTTCTCTTTGCATTTGTTCGGCATACCGTATATTCGCTGCCTCGTCAAAACGCGCTTGTATTTCGATCTGTACAGTTACTTTCTTTCCATTCTTTGCTGCATTAATAAGAGAACTGGCAATATGAGAAATAGAAGCCAGTCTATAAATAGTGATCTTTATGCTTTTCACTTTCGGATCAATGGCCGACTCTCTCAAAAATTTAACTGTATAAGAAAACGTATGATAGGGTGTGTATTGTAGAAAATCTTTTTTGGCAATTTTATCCAAAAGACTTCCTTGTAAAACAAGTCCTGGTATGGCTAAAGGTTCGATTTGTTGATACACTAAGTTGTTATTTCCTAAATCTGGAAAATTCATATAATCTCTGCGATTATGATATCTCCCTCCAGGTATAATACTATCTGTATTATCCACTCCCATCTTCTGCATTAAAAAATCGAGCGTATCTTTTTCAATTGATTTGTCATAAACAAATCGTACCGGTTCCCCATCCCGACGCGATTTTACACTACTGGAAATTTTTTGAATAAAGCTTTTACTAAGATCATTGTCAAAATCAAGTTGTGCATCCCTTGTAATTTTGATCATATGGGCTGATGCTCTCACATAATCAAAAATACTAAAGTTGACATGCATACAATACCGAATTAAATCATCCAGAATTATAATAAATTGCTTTCCATCTTTTTCGGGAAGTACTACAAATCGTTCTGTATCCTTGGGGATTTCTATCAATGCATATATTCGTTCCTTGGTAGTTTGTTGTAATATTTTGGATATGCGACCTTCTTTCGGAATTTCCTCCTTTAAGACAAGTTTTACGGCCAAATAAGCAACACTATCTTTTAAATGTGGTAACTGATCCAGATCATTAAGTATATAAGTTACCAGCGCCGGGCTAACTCTGGTGATAAAATAATTACGGATAAATGCATCTTGATCTGGGGTAACTTCATTTTCATCGATGATAAAAATCTTATGATCTTTAAGCTTATTTTTAATCGTTTCGATAGTCTTAAGGCTTTCTGCTTGTTGCTTTATAACAATTTTGGTGATTTTTTCTAATAAATCACTAGCAGTGGTACCTTTAAGCACGTTTTTACCATCTTTACCAGCCAAGTCGATTCTCTTTATAGTCGCGTACCTTACTTTAAAAAATTCATCCAGGTTATTCGAAAATATCCCAATAAATCTTAATCTTTCTAATAATGGTACCGTATCATCGGCCGCCTCTTGAAGTACCCTAGCATTAAACTGCAACCAACTTAATTCCCTATTAATATATTGATTAGTAGTAATTTCTATCATTATCGCAAAGATTTAGGGTATATTTTTAATAAGGTTTTTCCTACATTTATATTTTTCCATTTTTCTACATCAAATTGAATAACCACAACCCCGGCTGTAGGTACATTATCTATACTTTCGCTTCCATAAAAATTAGCAATAGAAGTAAATGCATGATTGTGACCAAAAATCATTAAGGTATCGACTGAGTCGTCACAATTTTTTATCACATCGATAACCAGACTACCTCCAAAATCATAAAGCCTTGATTCTAAATTGAATACATTATCAGGAATATTTAAATGACGTAAAACAATTTTTGCGGTCGAATGTGCTCTCTCAGCAGGACTACACAATACCTTATCTATTGATTCTACAAGTGTTTTAAGCTCCTTACCTACTAAATCTGCATCTCTCAATCCACGTTGGTTTAGTGGTCTTTTTTCATCTGGTAAATCAAACTCCCAAGAGGATTTCGCATGTCGGATCATATATAAAGTTTTCATGAGTCTGATACTATTTTTGATGAAACGGAGTTATATAATACAAGTTTAAGCATTAGGTTTAACAATTCTAAATATTAGAATATAAAAAATGATTTTTCATTAAAAAGAATATATAAATCGGTTATAATAATCTATGTAATGCTTTGCCTCGTATTATAGCGATTAAAACAACTAAATTTACGGATAATTTAATGAAAATGAACATAATACAAAAACGATTTTAATCGATAAAATATGTACTTACATCGAAAAATTATGTTTTTTCTTAAAAAATCAAATGTTAAAATCTAAATTTACACTACTGTTTTCCCTCAAATCACAATGTTTCCCCAACAACATTATGATCACAAATTTATCATAATTATTTAGGGTTAAAAAAGACAAGAAGTGGAAAAAGACATGATTAAAAAAAGAAATCTAACCCGATTTCAACTTATAAACCTACTTATTATATGCATTCTTTATTCTTCAGTGGCATATAGTCAGGTAGAGGTGCCTTTAAAGAAACGAACAGAGTTTACTTTCAAAGGTGATTTTAAATTCGTATCCAATACTATTTTGGGCAAGGTAAGTAATGATGATGGTTCTGGAACCTTTGATCCTAATAAGAGTTACAATGATGGAGGGTTAAATAATCAATTCCAAATGGGATTTATTGATATAGATAATGATCCCTCAACTTTCAATTCGAGTAGTGCCGATCTAATCATTGATGCAGAGTGTAATTCTATCAAACATGTTGGTCTATATTGGACCGCCGCATATGCAGATGAGAATCGCCAGCACGATATTACATCAATTAAAATAAAATATCCAGGACAACAATCCTATACAACAATTACCGATGGTGAAATAATTCATGATTATTATAATGACGAAAAAGCATTGTTTAAGCAATATTCATGTTATAAGGATATTACCGCAGAAGTTTTAAGTTTGAAAAGTCCATTAGGCACTTATACTCTAGCCAATATTCCTGCTACTACCTCAGAGGTAAATAATGACCCTACATTAGGTAACGGTCTTACTGGAGGTTGGACTATGGTTGTAATTTATGAGGATGATACAAAGCCAAGAAAACGATTTTATGTATATGATGGTTTTGTTAATATTGACTCTAAAGCCAAACCTGTAGCTTTTTCTTTTGATAATTTCCAAACGATTCCTAATGGAGCTGTGCATGGTAAAATAGGTGTTATAGCTTTTGAAGGAGATAAAGGAATCAGAGGAGATCGTTTTCAGGTAATGTCAAACGAGACGAATAGGTATAAAAGTTTGGCCGATGGAACCAATCCAATGAACAATTTCTTTAATGCCAATATTACTGAGAATGGTAGAAATGTAAGAACACGTGTTCCAGCGAGTCAAAATACTTTGGGATATGATGCTGACTTATTTGACATTAAAAACATAAGAAATAGCATTATAGGTAATAACCAGACTGAAGCCAAGTTTAGATTGTCTACCGATAATGATGGTTATTCGGTAATGGCTGTAGCTTTTAGTGTAGATATCTATGAGCCTGCAATCCATATAATCAAGAGATCAAAGTATGCAGATAACAGCTATGTTCATCCTGATGATATCCTATCTCCAAAACAAGAGATAAGCTATAACTTAACTATTTATAATGACGGAAATGATGATGCAAAAAACACCGTCATAAAAGATATTCTTCCAAAGAATGTAATTTTTTCAAAAAAATCATTACAACTTCCTTCAAAAAAAATAAAAACAAAATTTGATGAGGCCTCAAGAACTTTGAGTTTTATTGTACCAAATAAAATGGTTAAAACAGACAGTGAGCCTTTTAAAATAAGTTATAATGTCATTGTAAATACAAGTTGCGAGTCTATCGAAACTATTGATGATATAATGGTAATCGATCAACCGGTGACTGCAGAGTTTAATGGCTCGTTAAACGAAACTATAAAATACTCTAAGGGATATAATCATATTAATAAATGTGATTTACCAGATTATTACCAGTTTAAACTTGCCATTGACATTAGTGAGTTAAATTGTCCAAATGCCAGTAGTCTAGTCGCTATTCCTAAAAAGAAATTAGAAGGTCGTCTGGCGCAAGTAGATCCAGGGGATTTTGACAGGACCAAAAGGTCGAACAACACAGAAAGTGGTGGGATTAGCCCTAATGATATTGTTCAATCAAATACCCCACCAAAAACAGGTTTAGAGACAGATTCAAAACTAAATAGAACCATTAATGATTTAATTAATCTAAATGAAATCTATTTTGATTTTGACAAATGGGATATTACGCCTAGAGCAGAAACCGAATTAAACAAAATTGTAGAAGTGATGACCGAAGAATATCCAGATATGGTTATCAAGATTGAAACTCATTCGGATAGCCGTGGAAATCACGATTACAACCTTGATCTTTCTCAAAAAAGAGCAGAATCTATTTACAATTATTTGGTAAGTAAAGATATTTCTGAAAACCGAATTTTGTCCTATATTGGTTTTGGTGAAACGCGACCTGTAAATGACTGCTTAGATGGTCAGGATTGCGAAGAAGAAGAATACCAAAAGAATAGGAGATCCAATTTTGTAATCATGGAATAAGTCCCTGTAATTAGGGAGAAAGTCTTTCGATTTTCCAGGTATCATTTCTTTCTGTATATCGAATACGGTCATGTAAACGATTTGGCCTACCCTGCCAAAATTCAAGCGAAACAGGTTTTACACAATATCCTCCCCAAAATGGTGGTTTAGGTATATCCTTGTTTGCATATTGACTTTCTAATGACGTTAATCGCCCCTCAAGAGTTTCTCTAGAAGAAATTGTTTCGCTCTGATATGAAGCCCAAGCCCCTAATTGACTTCCTCTAGGTCTGGATTGAAAATAAGCATTGCTTTTCTCTTCATTAATTTTTTCTGCAATACCTTTTACAATAACTTGTCGCTCTAAATTTGGCCAAAAAAAAGACAAACATACCTTGTTATTATTAGCAATAGCTTTTCCTTTTTCTGAAGTGTAATTTGTATAAAACACAAACCCATTTGCATCAACCTCTTTTAATAGCACTACTCTATTCTTAGGAAAACCATCCAATCCCAAAGTAGTAATAGTCATTGCATTTGTTTCTTCTACTCCGCCAGTATTTTCTACTTCCATAAACCATTCTGAAAAAAGTACGAAAGGAGAATCTGGCAAGTTTTTTTCTTCCAGAAAATTTTTCTCGTATGATTTTCTATAATTGGTAAGATCTCTATTCATGGTATCAAATTATAGCGCAAGTTACTTATTTTACCATTGTAAAGCCATCCATACAACTAGGTTTTTATTCAATTCAAAAATCGAATACTTTACCATCATCTGCTATTTCGACATTATCAAAAACAGTTTTTGCCTCCTCTCTAAATAGCTCTATATCACCATACCTCGTAGAATAGTGGCCCAAAACAAGGGTTCCTACATTAGACTTTTTGGCAATTGTCGCCGCCTCTTTGGCCGAACTATGCCCCGTAGTTTGGCATAAATGCTTATGGCTATCTAAAAATGTAGATTCATGATACAACACGGTAGCCCCTTTTATTAGAGGTATTTTATCCTCATCATATTTTGTGTCGCTACAAAAAGCATAGCTTTTTATTGGTTTTGGATCCTCGGTCAATTCTGTATTAGGAATAATAGTTCCATCATCTAGAACAACATTATTTCCCTTCTTTATAGAACGATAATACGCCTTGTCGATATCATAATTCAAGACTTTACTCATCAATAATTTTCGATCTCCTGGTTTTTCTTTAAACAAAAAACCATTACAATATACCCGGTGTTGTAATGGTATCGTGGCTACTGTAACTTTTTCGTCTTCAAAAATAACTTCAGATTCTTTACCTGTAAGTTCATGAAAATGTAAAGGAAAATTAGTCCATGAGTTCGAAAGTTTTAATTGCAAAGTAATTACTTCCTTTATTCCTTTGGGACCATAAATATGAAGTGGCGTTTCTCGAGTTAACAATCTAAACGTGGATATTAATCCTACTAATCCAAAAAAATGATCCCCATGTAAATGAGAAATAAAAATATGTTTTATCCTCGAAAATTTAACTTTATTTCGTCTTAATTCTACTTGTGTTCCTTCGCCACAATCGATCAAGAAAATGTGATTATTGATTTCTAAAACCTGAGATGTAGGATTTGTAAACGTTCTGGGAGTTGCAGAATAACAGCCTAGGATTGTAAGTTTCAATTTTTCCTCTTAATTATAATATTGATCGTGAATATAATTCAATCTTATTTATTAATCAATTTTATCTTCCGAAAGAATCAAAAGTGGTAAGCAACGATATATACCCCTGGACATCCAAATCTCTTCTATAGCCCGTTGCTCCCAATACAACACCTTCTTTATTGAGCACCAATATAACCGGAAAAATCATTTTCTTGTTATAGCGATCTGCCAGTTTTTTGTTTTTGATTTTTTGTTCTTTTGAAATTCTATTCTTTTTGCGTCTTGGAAAATCAGCTTTTACCCATACATATTTTTGTGTTGCAAATTTGGCAAACTCATTACTTGACAGAATATATTTCTCTAACTTAATGCACGGGGGACACCAATCAGAACCCGTAAAAAATAAAACAATTTTTTGATTTTTTTCTTTTGCCAAAGCCAAAGCTTCATCCAAATCGTACTTCCAGTCCTGAGCAATAGTACTATTGCTGAAAAACACACAGAAAAACGCAATCATAAGTGGGGCTAGTCTATTCATAAAAAATAAGACGTAAAATAGCAACAGGGATTACAAGAAAAGTTACTTTTTAGAAATCAAGGTCCCTCTCTATTTCTTCCATTTCTACCAGATCATATGCTTCCTGCAAACTAGGAACAATGGTAATTTCATCTGGAACTTCATCATAAGGCACTTTATTTGTGACAATTACAAATGATCTTTTGGAGGCTTTGTGGGTACTAGAAATCCTTAAGAATTCATTGATATCATCAACCGAGATGTTCTTCAAGGAAAACAGATTTGCAATAATATTGTCGTTTTTAAGAGTCTCATATTTATCCTCAATCCCTTTAACAAACTCAACAATAGTTGTTTTTTCTTGTGTAATTATAGTCGTAGCACCTTCTTTATTAAATATCATAAGTTACCGTTTAATTTTTGAAGCTAAAAGATATATAATGGCCATTCTCACTGCAACTCCATTTTGAACCTGATCCAATATAATGGCTTGATTAGAATCAGCAACATCACTCGTGATTTCTACTCCACGATTGATGGGTCCTGGGTGCATAATTACAATTTCTTTATCCAGACTATCTAATATTTTTTTATTTACCCCAAACTGTTGTGTATATTCTCTTGTAGAAGGAAAATAGCTAATTTCCATTCTTTCATTTTGTACGCGTAACATATTTGCAATATCACACCAATTTAGAACTTTTCTAAGATCTGTTTCTACCTGAACTCCTAATTTTTCAATATATTTTGGAATCAAGGTTTTAGGGCCACAGACTTTTACCTCTGCTCCCTGCAGCTTTAATGCAAAAATGTTAGAAAGTGCTACTCGTGAATGTAAAATATCCCCTACTATCACCACTTTCTTACCTGCAACTTCTCCCAATCGTTCTCTAATCGAATAGGAATCTAATAAGGCTTGAGTCGGGTGTTCATGTGCTCCATCTCCAGCATTCACTATACTAGCTTCAACATGCTTAGAAAGAAAAACTCCCGCTCCTGGATTGGGATGCCGCATTACTACCATATCAACTTTCATAGAGAGGATATTGTTTACCGTATCGATAAGGGTTTCTCCTTTCTTTACTGAAGAAGAAGCTGCGGAAAAATTAATAACATCTGCCGAAAGTCTTTTTTCTGCCAATTCAAAAGAAAGCCGGGTTCTGGTACTGTTTTCGAAAAAAAGATTAGCAATGGTAATATCTCTAAGCGAAGGAACTTTCTTAATAGGTCTATTAATAACTTCTTTGAAATGATCAGCCGTTTCAAAAATTAGATCAATATCCTCTTTCTTAAGGTATTTTATTCCCAGTAAGTGATTTACACTTAATTCGCTCATTTTTAATTTTTAAGTTATGGTTACTATAAATCCTATAACACTTAATAGCTATTTACTCATTAAATACACAGCGTCTTCGCCTTCATTTTCTACCCACTGGACTTTTACTTTTTCTTGATTTATGGCATCAACTTGTCTTCCTCTATAATTTGGTTGAATAGGCAAATGCCTGCTGAACCTTCTGTCAATTAATGTAAGTAATTCTATTTCCAAGGGTCTTCCAAAAGATTGTACTGCCGTTAATGCAGCTCGAATACTACGACCTGTATACAACACATCGTCAATAAATACTACTCTTTTATCTTCTACCACAAAATCGATATGTGTTTTATTAGCTTCCAGGGGCTTCTCTCCTCGTCTGAAGTCATCTCTATAAAAAGTGATATCTAAATAACCAAGCTTAATATCCTCTATTTGATAATCATCAACTAAAATTTGCTTGATCCGATCTGCAACAAACGTTCCTCTAGGTTGAACACCGATAAGAACTGTGTCTTTAAAATGGGTATGATTTTCTATTAATTGACAAGCCAAACGGTGCAGAATAATATCTATCTCTTTTGCACTAAGTAGTAATTTTTGACTCATAATCTCCAAATGGATATTTGGTATACAAAAGTAATGAAAAATTAGAATTTCTACATTAGTAGACGCCTATAAGTTTTAAGAATTAAAAAACAAAAGAACTTCCTTCGCTAAACAAAAAAAGACCGTTCTAAAGAACGGCCTTTCACATATTATAAAAAAGTATGAGAATTACTTCCCTCCTTTTTCCATTTTAGCTTTAAGATCTGCTAACGCATCGATATCACCAAGCGTAGTTTTTTCTGCTGAACTAGCAGCAGCTTTCTTAGCAGCTTGTTTTACGATCTTAGCTTCTTCTGCTCTAAATAAAGCGGTATGAGATGCAACTACTCTCTTAAATTCTTTACTGAATTCAATAACTTGGAATTCTGCTTCTTCACCTTTCTTTATTCTGCTTCCATCTTCTTTCTCTAAGTGACGAGATGGTACAAAAGCAACAATATCCTCGTTAAATTCGATAGTAGCTCCTTTGTCAACAATTTCTGCAATCTTTGCAGTATGTTTCGTACCTACACCAAATTCAGTTTCATATTTATCCCAAGGATTATCTTCTGTTTGCTTATGACCAAGACTTAATTTACGTCCTTCAACATCAAGTTCCAATACAATAACATCTAGTGTATCACCAACATTTGTGAAATCTGATGGATGTTTGATTTTCTTAGTCCAAGAAAGGTCAGAAATATAGATAAGACCGTCAATTCCTTCTTCTAACTCAACGAAAACTCCAAAGTTTGTGAAATTACGCACAATACCCGAATGCTTAGATCCAACAGGATATTTAGAAGTAATATCAGTCCATGGATCTGGAGTTAATTGCTTGATACCAAGAGACATTTTGCGTTCTTCTCTATCTAAAGTAAGAATCACTGCTTCTACTTCATCACCAACTTTTACGAAATCTTGTGCAGAACGTAAATGTGTTGACCAAGACATTTCAGAAACGTGGATTAGTCCTTCTACACCTTCTTCAACTTCGATAAATGCACCGTAATCAGCGATTACAACAACTTTACCTTTTACTTTGTCACCAACTTTAAGTTCTTTATTAAGAGCTTCCCATGGGTGCGGTTTCAATTGCTTCAGACCTAATTGGATACGAGTCTTAGCCTCATCAAAGTCTAAGATTACAACATTCAATTTCTGATCAAGCTCAACAATCTCGTTTGGATGATTAATTCTTGACCAAGAAAGATCCGTAATATGAACAAGTCCGTCAACTCCTCCAAGATCAACAAATACACCGTAAGAAGTAACGTTCTTAACAGTACCTTCTAATACCTGACCTTTTTCTAATTGACCAATAATTTCTTTTTTCTGCTCTTCGATATCTGCTTCGATAAGCGCTTTGTGAGAAACAACAACGTTTTTAAATTCGTGATTGATTTTAACCACCTTAAATTCCATTGTTTTTCCTACGTATGCATCATAATCACGGATTGGCTTCACATCGATTTGAGAACCTGGTAAGAAAGCTTCAATACCAAATACATCTACGATCATACCTCCTTTGGTTCTGCATTTTACAAAACCATTAACGATTTCTCCAGTGTCATGTGCTGCATTTACTCTATCCCATGCTTTGATTACACGAGCTTTACGGTGAGATAAGATTAATTGACCTGTAGCATCTTCGCGCACATCAATTAATACTTCTACTTTGTCACCAACTTTAAGATCTGGGTTGTAACGAAATTCGTTTAATGAGATAACACCTTCACTTTTTGCATTAATGTCGATGATAGCATCACGATCTGTAATGTTGATTACAGTACCATCTACTACTTCGTCATTTAAAGTGTCTACAAAGTTTTCTGCTACTAATTTCTCAAACTCTTCAAGTTTTGAGTCTTCGATAGGATCAATTCCTTCTTCGTAGTTGTGCCAGTTAAATTCTTTTAAAAATTGCTCAGGATTTTCTTGTTGCGGAGATGCAGCAGGAGCTGCTTTTTTTGTTTCCACTTCCTGAACGTCTGTGTTTTTTGTTTCTTCAGACATTGAAGATAAAATTTGTATTCTATATATCGTTGAGAATCAAGGCGAAAATTATACAGAAGCGTTAAAATTAATTATATGAAATCCTTTTTAATTCTCTTACTCGCTAAAAAGGAGTGCAAAAGTACAATTTAATTTATTAGAAAACAACAATTTAGTTAGTGAGTATTTGAGTCGAGGAGTTAATGAATAATCATCTTATTTTTCTAATATTTACTCACCTCTCAAAAACTCAATTACTCCTATACTAATATTTCACAATCTCAAACTCACTTCTTCTGTTTGTTTGATGTTCTTCTTCTGTACATACTTTATCATCACAATTAATAAGTGGTTGAGATTCACCAAACCCAATAAACTGCATCCTGCGAGCATTTACATAACCTACAAGAGCTAAATAATTACGTGTAGACTCTGCTCTTCTTTCAGATAATACCTGGTTATAGGAATCGGTACCTCTACTATCGGTGTGTGAGCTTATTTTTATGTAGACGCTTTTATACTTTTCTAGCTTTAAAGCTAGCTTATCGAGTACTTTTTTAGAATCTGACCTAATATTCCATTTATCATAATCAAAATAAATGGGTGGCATTTCAAAATAAAGCTTTCCTTCTTTTTCTATAACCGGCGGGCCATCCTTGTCGGTAAGAAGAGTTTCTCTAAGCCTTTCTTTTGTGATCTCCTCTTCTGTTTTTTTATGTGTTTCTGTATGGATATTAGTAACATTTACTTCGTTGGTTACATTATTGCTTTCAGAAACTTTATTTGTGCTTTTATCATCGGAAGTATCTGTTGAAACAATAACTTCTTTTTTCTTTTTCTCCCGATCCAAATAAATAACGTAAACCGCCTCATCTTTTTCTTTTACAACAAACGGTTTAGTTTTGATTTTATAACCTTCTGCGGCGGCTTTAAAATTGTATTTACCGGGAAATATTTTAATATCAAACCCTGCTACAGAATCTAATTGACTTTCATACACTATCTGGTTATCATTATCGTATAAAACAACATCTGAATTGGCAATATAATTATCGCTAGCAAAGTCTCTCACCTCAAATCTAGTAATGTATTCCCGTGGAAAAATATCTCCTATTTGGGAAAACGAATACATATCATCTCCTACATTTTTACGATTCGAAGCAAAGAAGCCGTCCGTTTCATTGTAATACGAAAATGAAAAATCATCAAAGCTCGAATTAATTGGTGCCCCTAGATTAATTGGCCTTGTAAATTCCTCTCTTCTCAGTTCGGATACAAAAACATCTAACATACCTAGCCCCAAGTGACCGTTGGAAGAGAAAAACAGGTGTCCATCTTTTGAAATATACGGGAATTGCTCTCTGTTTTTTGTATTTATTGTTGGCCCAAGATTAACAGGTTTTCCAAAAGTACCATCCAGATTTACTACTACATAATAAATATCAAAATCTCCATATCCACCAGGCATGTTTGAAGCAAAATAAAGTTTGCCGCCATCTTGTGATAATGATGGATGTTCTATTGAATAATTTATATCATTAAAATCCAACTTTTCAGGGGTCGCCCATACTCCATTCACTTTGTTCGCTTTATACAGGTGAATAGCGTTATTCTTAATACTGTCAAATTTCTTTTTTCCTTTTTCAGAATTACTTTTTGAAAGATACATCGTGTTTCCATCCTGGGTAAAACAGAAGTTCCCCTCATGAAGTTTAGAATTTATTTCTTTGGAAATAGTTTCTATATCTGAAACCGGGTTATTGTTTTTATCAACCGTTACTTTGTAAATATCCAAGAATGGACGATGCGTCCATTTATAATCCTTATCCAACGCACTATACGGATTTCTATCGGTAATAAAATAAATTATACTATCCTTTTTCACCGCTCCAAATTCTGAAGCATCCGAGTTAAATTCTACTTTAGAAATTGTATAATCATCATCTTTCAGCTTAAAGTCTTCGATAGTAGTAATTGCATCAGACTTATTTAAATCTTCCCCAGAACCATTAGATTGGTATAACGCCAAAAACTCTATTGCTTTTTCATACTCTCCCAAAGCAGAAAGCACCTGATACATCATAAAGTTATAATTGTTATCATACGATTTATCACGGTCATAGAATTTACCCGAAGTTAGGTATTTAAGATATCTATATGCTTTCCTAAATTGAAATGTGTTATAATATGAAGTGGTAATGTTTTCTAGGATATTTTTTGAATATCCTTCTCGATTTAACTCCTCTTCATACTGTAACGCCGCATTAATATAGTCTCCTTGTTCAAAAAAACGATCGGCTCTGCTCTTTTGTTGTGAAAAAGCAACCTGAACAATTAACAGTAGTACCAGTAATATTTTAGTTTTTGCCATTTAGAAAAATCTTGGAGAAGTATGTTTGTTACCAAATTTCAGGAGGTCAAAATTATATAGCAATACAATTTCATGGCTTCCATCATTATATTCACTTAGGTCACTTACACTAAAGTCATAAGAGTACCCTATTTTAAGGCTTTGGGTAATATTAAATCCAGCCAACGCAATAAAAGAATCGGTATATCGATATGACACTCCCAATTCGAATTTATCATAAATCAATGAGTTCAAAGAAACATCAAAAGTTAGTGGAGAATCAATCACTTGTTTAAGCACTACTGACGGCTTTAAACGAACCTCATCTATAAAATCAAAAACATATCCGGCCACTCCGTATAAATGCGTTTTGGTCTCTGACACTCCAATACCGTTAATATCAATGTCACTTGGTAATAGATTGGGAGAAGAAACTCCTGCGTAAAAATTACTTGTAAACAAATATAATCCAGCTCCAATGTTCAGTTGAGTTGTTGATGTATTATCTGAAAATGCAGGATCATTAGCCACATCAGATCCAGAAGGATCAATTTTGAAGCTATTAATACCTGCTTTTAATCCGTAAGATAATCTGGCGCGATCCGAAATTCTGGTTACATATGCAAAATCGATATTAACATAATCGTTGTTTACAGGGATTGCATCTCCTATTCTATCGTTTACATAATTAATGCTAAGTTCTATTTTTTCGCTCATGGGGATATTACCAAAAACATTGGCTGTTCTGGGTCCTCCTTCGATACCTGTCCACTGTTGTCTATATAATAATCCTGTTGAGATCAATCCACTTTGACCGGTTGCATATGCCGGATTAACAGTACTCATATTATACATATATTGTGAGTATTGTGGTTGCTGCTGTGCAAATGTTACCGAGCAGAAAACTATAGTAATTATAAAAGCTATTCTTATGTTCATGGTTTATCTGCTTAGGTAAAAACTGCCTTGTATTGGTAAATTATTTTCGAAATTGGGCGTAAAGATGTAGATATAAGTTCCAGATGGAAGGTCATTGCCTAATCTTACTGAGGTATTGCTTTCTCCTCTAAATTCTTCGGTGTTTATGTTTCCTTTATAAACCAGACTACCGTATCGATTAAATATCTGCAATTCGAAATCTGGAAAAGCATCCGGGATATTATATACATCTTCGATAAGGAGATCAAAGGTATCATTTTGAGTATCTCCGTTTGGTGATACACCGTCTTGAAAATCCAGCGTACAAAGCTCTCCTGTAGCAGATCTTTCTCCGGTATTTAAAATATTAATCGAAACCTGAAGCCGTTCTGATTCACAATTATCTACATCAACACTAGCGATATAGTATATCTGATTGTCTACTAGTAATGGATTGTCAACCACGGGAGTTTCACTCTCTAACGTATCATACCAATTATAATTTAATACATCTACTTCTATCGCATCCAAACGTACTGCATCCAGAATACAAAATTCCTGATCAGGAACATTTGGAATTGGCAAATCAACAATTTGAATATTGACATCTAGAGATGAAATATCACACGGTTGATTATTATCAATTATGTACTGAAATGTATAGATACCATTAGTTAATGTTTCAAAACTGACAACTCCTTCCTGATCCAGAACTTCTAAACCAAGGGGATCTACAAATCTTCCTGTTCGTGCTGTATTTCGGTCTAATAACTGAAACAAATTTATCCCTCCATCTTGTTTACAAAATGTCGCGTTAATATCGTTTCCTACCGCTATGGGGTCCACAAATCGAATAGTTAATGTAGCTTGATCTGCCATTGCGCAGCCATCGTTACCTGGAACAGAATAAACATATTCGCCGGGGCCTAAAATAGGAAGCGTATCATCACTAGGATCGAATCTTCCTACATTATCTGTAGAAACATAACCAAAAGGACCAAACCAACTTCCGGAATCATCTGGGTTTCCTTCTAATTGATCAAACAAATTAATTGTCAAATCATTAGTACATACCTGCATAATAGCATCTTCACCTGCGTTGGGTAGGTTAAAGATAGTAACTTCTAGACGCGCAGTATCTTCACATAATAATGGATCACCAGTTCGATGGGTAAATGAAAAACTAATAGGATCTGTAATGGTATCTGGGAATAGAAATTGATCATCAGCCTCAAGCCCGGTATCTTCATTAATCCATATCCCTTCTTTAATAACCGAACCGTTATCCTGTAATAGGCTTCTTAAGCTTACAGCATCTGTAACATCGGTAGTACAAAGATTAATATTGGTATTTTCTCCTGCGTAATCAAAATCAACAATTTCGATTACAACAGGGGCAGAAATACTTCCACACGGATTAAAACTTCGTATATCAGGAGCACAAAAGTTACCCTCATATAAGACCTGTGGCCTAAAAGCAGTACACGTTGTATCCGTTGTAACCGTATATCTAAATTCGTATCTTCCGGGTGAAGCTCCTGCAATGGAAATAGGTCCTCTATGGCTTTCAACTAATTCCAATTCATTTAAATTTTCAAATAAATCCAAATCACTTGGTCCACTTTCAAAGGTCCATCGCACTAATTCTGTATCACTGGTGCCATTTTGATATTCAAAACCAGGTGAAAACGTTAACAGGTCGTACAAGTCAAGTTCGGTTCCAGGATATGTTGCCGGGCATATTTCTTCAGGACCATCTACTTGCTCAAACTCTTTTAACTCCTCAAAAACTCTAAAAACAACAGATGCTCTGGAATCTTCGCAAACCGGTGCCCTGCTTCTAACAGTGTGATTAAAAACAAAATCTTTACAACCAAATCCGGGTACATATTCTGGAGAACTTAAATAGGCGTCAATATAATCCTTCAGATTTATTTGATTCGTTATAGGAATTTCAATTTCATCACTTTCCATAAAAGACCAAGTACCGTCTTCATCTTCCTGCTCTAAGTACCTATCATCATTCAAGTTTATAATTTGATCCCAATCATTTACATCGGTGATGCAAATATTACGTTCTGAAGCGTATCCGGCGAATGCTCTTCTAATTAAAGTTATCTGAATGTTAGTTAATTTTGTAGCACAACTACCTTGCCCTCCTATCGTATAAGTAAAAGTAAAATCTTGGCTATCCACAGGAGATCCATCTCCCGGAGTATATGGTATAGTTGCACCAAATTTTGAATTTTCTAATACATATTGTGAAGAAGGAAGAGCACCTGTGTATCTCCAGGTTCCATTGAGATGGGGGGGTGCGTCCTCTTCTTTGGTTTCCAAAGTTTCAAAAAGATCTAAGTCTATTTCTATTTCAATATCGCACTCAAAATTTATATCACATACTGCATAGAAACCTGTAGTTACAGGTTTTCCTGCATAGGGACCCAGAATAAATTGCACAGTTGCTCTAACCGATGGAGAACAACTTGAATTACGCAAGGTAAATTCATAATCATCAGAGGCATTTATCAGTTTCCACACACGTAAAATACCCGTAGAAGCTTCTAAAGCCACTTCTGCGGATTCGTCTCCAGTAGATTCCCATACATCACCTGGCTGCGGTGTTATGCCGGTTTCTACAAAAAGATCTATAATACCATCAGGAACTCCATCTGTATTGAAATCTATAGATTCCATATTACAGACAGTTACGATACTTGTTAAATCACATTGCGCATAACTATGGGAAATAGGAAAGATTACAAGAATTATAATCACCAGCTTTCTCCCAAAAAAAACTAGCTGATCTTTTTTTGTTTTCAAAGTTTATTGGTTTAAGGTTGCGCAATATTAAAAAAAATATCTATTCCCCGTAAAATTTTAACGGTTTAGAAGCCTAAGTTACTTTCAACAATTATTTAATGCCTTGATTTTAAAACCTCTACAATATTATTCAAAGTATACCCTTTTGCTTGTAATAATATTAAATAATGAAACAATAGATCTGCGCTTTCATCTAAAAATAGTTTTTCATTGTCATCCTTTGCTTCTATGACCACTTCTACCGCTTCTTCTCCTACTTTTTGGGCTACTTTATTAATTCCTTTTTTGAACAGAGAAGCCACATATGAGGTTGAATTATCTTGATTTTCTTTTCTATCCCTAATTACTTCTTCCAATTCAGACAAAAAGCCAAAAGATGGTTTGTTCTCTTCATTCCAGCAAGTATCAGAACCTGTATGACAAGTAGGACCTACTGGGTTTACAGAAATCAGTAATGTATCTTGATCACAGTCATTCTTAATGTCAACAAGTTTCAAAATGTTACCACTCTCCTCTCCTTTTGTCCACAATCTTTGTTTTGAACGGCTATAAAAAGTTACTTTTTTGGTTGCAAGTGTTTTTTCATAAGCCTCTTTATTCATATAGCCAAGCATTAGCACATTTTTTGTAGAAGTGTCCTGAATAATGGCAGGAACAAGGCCGTCATTATTTTTATTGAAGTTTATTTTCATCGAATTTATCATCCTGAACTTTATTCAGGTTTTTTTTAATTAAACCTTTTAGTTTCTACTTTGGATTCCAGCCTACGCTGGAATGACAAGTAACCTATAATCTTACCGGAATATTATTACTCTGCAATTCCTCTTTTAAATCTTTAATTTCTATTTCTTTAAAGTGAAAAACGCTGGCTGCTAATGCGGCATCAGCTTTTCCTTCCTTAAATGTGTCTACAAAATGTTGCATATTTCCTGCGCCTCCAGAAGCAATTATTGGGATATTAAGCTCTTCAGATAATCTGGCCAATGCTTTATTAGCAAAACCATCTTTAGTCCCGTCGTGATCCATAGATGTAAAAAGAATCTCGCCCGCCCCACGTTCTTCTACCTCTTTTGCCCATTCAAACAAGTTAAGTTCAGTGGGGACTTTTCCTCCGACCAAATGTACTTTCCATTCACCATTTATTTGTTTGGCATCAATGGCAACGGTAATACATTGACTCCCAAATTTTGCGGCCAAATCATTTATCAATTGCGGATTTTTAACAGCTGAAGAATTTACTGAGACTTTATCTGCACCATTTTGCAAAAGAATATCAACATCTTCTACAGAAGAAATACCACCGCCTACTGTAAACGGGATATTAACTTTTTCAGCGACTCGTAATACAAGATTTGCCAATGTTTTTCGTCTTTCTTCGGTTGCTGAGATATCGAGAAAAACCAATTCGTCTGCTCCAGCTTTTGAATAGGCATCGGCGAGCTCTACTGGATCACCGGCATCTCTTAAATCAACAAAGTTTACTCCTTTTACCGTTCGGCCGTTCTTGATATCCAAACACGGTACTATTCTTTTTGTTAACATTATTTTGTTCTAAGCATTTAGTATTAAGTACAAAGTATTAAGCTTTCAACCTGTACTTCTTACCATTTTTTATCGTTCACTATTAATTACTAATATCAGTATTTCACTACTTACTAAATATCTTATTCATTTTTTACATTTAAATCGATTCCGTCATAGAACCCTAAACTTTTTTTATCTTTTAGTTGTTTTGTCCAAAATGCAATTTGCCCAGTATGATACGAATAATGCTCAGTAACATGAATTGCTATTCCTATACCGGACATATTAAACCCCTGTACTTCACGTTTACGAAGTAATTCTGAAACAGATACTTTTTTAATACTATCTTTTGCTTTTGTTACCGTATCCTTTAGCTTGTTCAAAAGTTCTGATTTTCTTAACCCTTCTTTTGCAGAAAATTCTTCATCGCGTTTTCTTTTATCTTCAGTTCCTCCTAAAGAAGAAATGGCATACTGCGTTATGTTTCCGCAAAGATGAAGAATCAAATTACCTATGCTATTAGAATTTTCATTAGGTTTTTTCCAGATGTCTTCTTCTAAAAGTTTATCAAAACTTAGCGAAACCATCCTTGTACTTTCATCAAGACGATATATAATTTGTTCTTTGAATTCTTTAGCTATTTCTTCTGTCATCTCTTTAAGAGGTTTGAAGTATGTATGTTTCTAACTGTTTTAAGCTAATTCGATTTTCATAAATTGCTTTTCCGATAATTGTTCCTTCGCAACCAATTTCTGCTAATCTAGGTAATTCATCAAAGGCCGATATTCCTCCTGAAGCAATAAGTTTAATATCCGAACCTTCTGTCTCCCTGAGCGGAGTCGAAGGGTTAGTCTTACTAGTTCTAGACTCCGCTCGAACTGATATATTTTTATTACTACATTGAGAAATGATTTTTTTATACAAATCAAAGGAAGGGCCTTGCAACATACCATCTTTACTAATATCGGTACAAATCACATACGATATGCCTTGTTCTTGATATTTTTGTATAAAAGGAATCAATTCTTCATCGCTTTCCTCTTGCCATCCACTTACTGCAATCTTTTCATTATTAGCATCTGCCCCTAGAATTATTTTATCAGAACCATATTTGGTGATCCACGAGGCAAAAGTTTCGGGATCTTTAACCGCAATGCTCCCCCCAGTTATTTGGCTAGCTCCGCTTTCGAATGCGATTCTAAGATCTTCATTGGTTTTTAAACCTCCTCCAAAATCAATCTTTAAACTTGTTTTTGTAGCAATTTGTTCTAAAACCTTATGATTTACAATATGTTTTGATTTTGCACCATCTAGATCAACCAAATGCAAATGTTGGATTCCATGATCCTCAAACTCTTTGGCTACTTCTAACGGGTTTTCATTATATATTTTTTTAGTATCATAATCCCCTTTGGAGAGACGTACACATTTTCCGTCTATAATATCTATGGCTGGTATAATTCTCATATTTAGTTAATAGTTGTTAGTTAGTAGTTGATAGGTTTAGAAAGTTTTTTAATATTCTTTCTCCTACCATTGAAGATTTCTCTGGATGAAACTGAGTACCATAAAAGTTATTCTTGTGTAAAGCCGTACTATACTCTACACCATAGTTTGAAGTTGCAATAGTATCTTCGACCACGGGAGCATAATAACTATGAACTAAATAGATATATTCTTTTTCGTTTATATCTGCAAAAAGGGGTGACTCTAGAGATTCTATTTGATTCCATCCTATTTGAGGTACTTTTACACCATGATTAAAACGAAGCACATCTACATCAAAAATCCCCAATCCTTTTGTATCTCCTTCTTCTGTATAATTGCACATTAACTGCATACCTAGGCAAATCCCAAGAACCGGTTGTCTTAATTTGGGCACCAAAGTATCTAATCCAGATTCCTTCAACTTTTTCATTGCACTACTCGCCTCACCTACCCCAGGAAAAATGACTTTATCAGCTTCCATGATTTCTTCTGGATTATTGCTTAAAACAGCCTCGTATCCAAGTCGTTGAATTGCAAATTTTATAGACTGAATATTTCCTGCTCCGTAGTCTATTATTACTATTTTCACTTTGATTTTAGATTTACGATTTCAGATTTACGAAGTAATAATTCGTAATTCGTCATTCTTCATTCATAATTTGTTAAAGCATTCCTTTTGTACTTGGTAAAATCATTTTCTCGGGATCCCGTTTTACCGCAACTTTAATTGCCTTGGCAAAAGCTTTAAAGATTGCCTCAATTTTATGGTGTTCATTCGTTCCTTCGGCTTTTATATTAAGATTTGCCTTGGCCCCATCGGTAAATGACTTAAAAAAGTGAAAAAACATTTCGGTAGGCATTTTACCAATCATCTCTCGTTTAAATTCTGTTTCCCAGACTAGCCAGTTACGTCCTCCAAAATCGATAGCCACTTGTGCCAAACAATCGTCCATAGGTAAACAGAAACCGTAGCGTTCAATCCCTAATTTATTATCTAATGCTTTTGAAAACACTTCTCCCAATGCAATAGCGGTATCCTCTATAGTATGGTGTTCATCTACCTCAAGATCACCTTTCACTTTAATATCAAGGTTCATCTGGCCATGACGAGCAATTTGATCCAACATATGATCAAAGAATTCTAGTCCCGTACTTATATTACTTTTACCGGTACCATCCAGATTCAACATGATGTAAATATCTGTTTCGTTGGTTTTTCTAGAAATCTCTGCAACACGATCTTCCAGTTTCAAAAATTCGTATATTTTTTGCCAATCATTACTTTCAAGAGCAATATGACCATTTAATTCGTCCATTTTGGTTGTAATCTCACCAGTACCAAGGTGGGTATTATCATTTATAAAAATCCCTTTGGCGCCAAGATTTTTGGCCAATTCCATATCTGTTAAACGATCTCCTATTACGAAGGAGTTTTCGAGATCATATTTATCAGAGAAATATTCTGTCAACAATCCTGTACCTGGTTTTCTGGTATTTGCATTTTCATGTGGAAAGGTTCTATCCAGAAACACTTTATCAAAAACCACTCCTTCGTTTTCAAAGGACTTCATAATAAAATTATGAACGGGCCAAAATGTATTTTCGGGAAAAGAATCTGTTCCTAAACCATCTTGATTGGTTATCATAACCAATTCATAATTTAATTCTTGGGCAATTTTACCCAAATAGGTAAATGCTTTAGGATAGAATATCATTTTCTCGAATGCATCTATCTGTTCATCTGCCGTTTCTTTAATGATCGTTCCGTCTCGATCTATAAATAGTACCTTCTTTTTCATTATTCTGTCATTCCAGCGAAGACTGGAATCTTATTAAATTAAACTTTTCATTATTTTCTGGATTCCGGATCAAGTCCGGAATGACAATCACAATCGCATTAAAGCCTCTATTAACTTTTTATTTTCTTCTTCTGTACCCACCGTAAACCTAAGTGTATTTTCACATAAAGGCTGTGTAGTACGGTTACGAATTACGATGCCCATTTCTAATAATTGCGCATATCGTTTATTTGCATCATCAACCTTTGCCAAAATAAAGTTAGCATCACTATGATAAACTTCTTGCACAAAAGGAATTTCTTTTAAAACTGTAAAAAGACTTTTTCTTTCCTCCAATATTTTTGAAACCTCAAGTCGAACCTGATTCTGATTCAAAACACGCTCTAATGCTCTAAGTTGTGTTAACTCATTTACATTGTAAGGAGGCTTGATTTTGTTGAGAATATCGATTACTTCTTCTGAAGCATAACAAATCCCTAAACGTATTCCCGCCAACCCATACGCTTTAGACAAGGTTTGAGTTACCAAAAGATTAGGGTATTCCTTAATTTTTTTGAGCCAGCTTTCTTTTTTAGAAAAATCAATATAGGCTTCATCAATTACTACAAGACCATTAAAATTCCCTAAAATAGTTATTATACTTTCTTCGGAAAAGGAATTGCCTGTAGGATTGTTTGGAGAGCATAGAAAAATGATTTTGGTATGTTGATTTACGGCTTTTAAAATCTTTTCACTATTCGGCTCGAAATCTTCCGTTAATAAGACCTCTTTTTCTTCTACATTATTGATATTAGCCAACACTTTATACATTCCATATGTAGGAGGCAATGTGATAATATTATCTACTTTTGGTTCGCAAAAAGCTCTGAAGATCAGGTCCAATACTTCGTCACTTCCATTGCCCAATAAAATGTTCTTTGTTGAAACTTCTTTTTGTTCGGCCAGCACTTGCTTAAGACTTCTTTGTTGTGGATCTGGATAACGATTTACGCCATTTTCAAAAGGATTTTCATTAGCATCCAAAAAAATCATTTTAGATCCATCACTTACATATTCATCCCTGGCAGAAGAATATGGTTTTAGTTCTGCAACATTCTCCCGTACTAATTGTTTTATGTTTATTTTTTTATTCATTACTGTTCGTCATCCTGAACTTTTTTCAGGATCTCAACTTGGTTTTATATTTCTAATGTTTTTAACTTAGGGTTCATTTGCTTAATCAGGTTAATCTTCCATTCTTTCTTCCAATTTTTAAGCTGTTTTTCTCTTGCAATCGCCTGATTAATATCCATAAATTCTTCAAAATAAATCAAATCAGTGAGATTATATTTTGTCGTAAATTTAGATCCTTCACCTTTCTTATGTTCAATACTTCTATTTCTTAAATTAGAAGTTACACCTATATAAAAAGTAGTCCTATACTTATTTGTTACTATACTAGGTATAACTATTTTTCATCTAACATTCATTAGTCTTATGATGTGACCCTGAAACAAGTTCAGGGTGACGCTTTATTTCAAACTTTCTAATCTTAAGGTTACTGCATTTTTATGCGCTTGCAAGCCTTCGGCTTCGGCCATAAGTTCAATAGCATTGCCAATATTTTTAATTCCTTTTTTTGATATTTTCTGAAAAGTCATTGATTTCATGAAGCTATCCAGGTTCACACCACTGTATTGTTTTGCGTATCCGTTAGTTGGCAGTGTATGATTAGTTCCCGAAGCATAATCTCCCGCACTTTCTGGGGTATAATTTCCTATAAACACTGAACCTGCGTTTACAATGTTCTGTACATAATATTCTTCGTTCTCTACACAAACTATAAAATGCTCGGGTCCATATTCATTTATTATATCCAGGGCCTCCTGATCATTGCTAACATAAATGAGCTTTGAATTTTGGATGGCAGCTCTGGCAATTTCCTTTCTTGGTAAAACCGAAAGTTGTTTATCTACTTGATCCTCTACCTTTTCTATAAAGTCTTTTGATGTAGAGATTAAAATTACCTGACTATCTTTACCATGTTCTGCTTGACTTAACAAATCTGAAGCCACAAAAGATGCATCTGCTGTATCATCTGCCACCACTAACAATTCACTTGGTCCGGCAGGCATATCGATAGCCACCCCAAATTTGGTAGCCAATTGCTTTGCAACGGTTACAAATTGATTACCTGGCCCAAATATTTTATACACATGCGGGATCGTTTCTGTACCAAAAGTCATAGCGGCAACAGCCTGAATACCACCAACCTTACAAATTTTGGTTACTCCACATAAATTTGCCGTATATAAAATAGCGGGGTTGATTTTTCCTTCTTTATTTGGTGGAGAGCACAATACTATTTCTTGACATCCCGCCAAATTGGCCGGCACCGCCAGCATTAAAATTGTTGAAAATAAAGGAGCGGTTCCTCCTGGTATATAAAGACCTACTTTTTGTATTGGTCGTTTTTCTTGCCAACATGAAACTCCGTCGATTGTTTCAACAAAAACTTTTTCTGTTTTTTGTGCTGCATGAAATTTTTCAATATTTGATTTAGCAGTTTGAATAGCGTTTTTAAGCTCATCATTAACTAATTGTTTTGCTTCTTCAATTTCTATAGAGGAAACCAGGATATTCTTTAAGATAGCTTTATCAAACTTTTGAGTATATCTATTTACAGCGGCATCTCCTTCTAATTTCACTTCATTAAAGACATTTAGAACTGTAGCCTCTATATCAGCAACTGTTTGAGTTGGTCTTTCCAATAATTTTGACCAATCTTTTCGATTTGGATTGTATATCTTTTTCATCTGTTTATAATTTTGTTTTCCCAATGGTCAGATGGAATCACATAGTAATCATTTTTGGTTGATATTGAAATTCATACTTATGCTTATTTCATAATTTCTTTACATAGTGATAAGCGATAAGCTCATACCCTTGATTCTTCCAGAATTTATGTCCTTTTTCATTACTCACATAACAGTTTAACTCTGAAGCTTTACAGCCTTTTGATTTTGCATAGTTAAAAATCCAATCTATCAAAAGTTTACCTATTCCTTTTCCCTGATATTCTGGAAGTATATAAACATTATCAGGTTCAACATGTTTTCCAACATAATACTTAGTCAAAAACCACATTCCGCAAATACCAATCAATTTATCTCGATTATAGGCCCCCGCACATTCATAACCTGAGGCGATCATTTCCTTCAATCGTTCGTCAAGAAGATCCTTTGATATCTTGGGGTTTAGTTCTTTCAAGAGCGGTAAGATTACCTTTAATTTCTCTTTTGGTATTAATTGAATTGAATACATCGTAAAATTTTTACAATACCATTTTCTCTATTGGACATACCAGAATCCCTTCGGCTCCTTCGGCTTTTAATTCATCTAGAATATCCCAAAACTTATTCTTTTCTACAACTGTGTGAATAGAACTCCACCCTTTTTCAGCTAATGGAAGTACCGTTGGACTTCGCATTCCAGGTAAAATTTTAACAATGTCCTTTATTTTGTCATTAGGAGCATTAAGTAAAACGTATTTTGAATTACGAGCTTTTAAAACTGCCTTGATTCTAAATTGAAGTTTTTCCAGGAGTTTTTTGTTTTCTTCTGAAATTGTTGGTGAAACTGCCAGTACTGCTTCCGAGGTAAGCATTACCTCTACTTCCTTCAAATTATTCTTAAACAGCGTACTCCCACTAGAAACAATATCGCAAATTGCATCTGCCAATCCAATATTGGGTGCTATTTCAACCGATCCAGAGATTTGGTGTAACTCTGCTGTAATACCTTTTTTATCAAGGTATTCGTTGACCGTATTAGGATATGAGGTGGCAATTCTTTTCCCGTCAAGATCCTGAATAGAATTGTATTCAAAATCCTTTGGAACAGCTAATGAGACCTTACATTTAGAAAAGTTAAGTCGCTCGGCAATCGAGATGTCTTTTCCTTTTTCGATAAGTACATTCTCGCCAATAATAGCAATATCAACCACTCCATCCCTAAGGTATTGCGGAATATCTCCATTACGCAAAAACATAACTTCCATTGGAAAATTACGAGTTTGTGCTTTGAGTTGGTCTTTTCCATTATCTATAGAAATACCACAATCCTTTAAAATTTTTACAGAGTCCTCGTTAAGACGACCACTTTTTTGAATAGCAATTTTAATTTTTGACATGTTGTTCTTTTGTTGTTGAATTTGATCAGTTAACAGGTCATATTGAAACAAAAAACCCGTTTGAACTGCTCAAACGGGTTATCATTTATTGTTGTATTATACACATACCACACTTACCACGCCAGAGCGAAAATGTAAAAATGATGATGATGCATAAATAAATTTTTCATTGGTTTTTAATATGATGCGAATTTATAAAAATTATTTTTCTCGAAACGTATTTCAACTTATTTTTTTGCAATTAATCTTTTTTCTAAGATAAATTTTAAGAATTTAAAGCTCATAATAGGTTGATTATAAATGATTTTCATAACTTTAAGTAACTAACACTAATCATTACTATATGAAAAACTTTATCTCACTGATTATTTTTTTATTATTTGCTTGGTTAGGAATATGGTGGTATTATTCCTGTGATTGGTGTGCAAAAAGCACCGATAAAGATTCTACAATTGTCGAAGAAAAAACAGATTCTGAGGCCGAGGCATTGACAAAAAAGGCTTACGAAGACAGTATTGCAAAAGCCAATGAAAGTGCAATTGGTCTGTATGTAAAAGACAAAAATGACCAAGAACTATTTTCTTTTCCCGATAATCTTCAAATCAACAATTCTGGAGGAGACGTATCAATTCCAAATTCATTAGTAGGTTTTGAGGATCAAATCGTTGATTATCTTGGTAAAAATCAAGATCAAGAGCTTATTATAACTGGTTATGAAACTAATTCTGAAAGACAGAATAAATCCAAGTACGGTGTATCAAGAGCCAATTATATAAAAGACTTGCTTACCAAAGCAGGAATTAATCCTGATCGCATCGTTACCGAAGCCAAACTTGTTGACTATAAATATGATGAGGATGGTATCTATAATGGAGGAGTTTTATTAAACTTCAACAACCTGAATACTTCTCGGATTGCTGAAATAGAAAAAAGTGTCGTTAAAAGGACACTCTATGCTAATTTTGCACAAAAAACATTTAAGCCTGATCCACAATTAATAAACTATGCACTAGAGCTTAAAAATTACCTCAATAAGTATCCAGATAAAAAGATACAGATTGTAGGTCATACGGATGACATCGGGAAAGAAGAAGCCAATCTATGGTATGGGCAAGAAAGAGCTAATAATGTAAAAAAATATCTTATTTCACAAGGAATTGGAAAAGATAAAATTATAGCTTCATCGAAGGGGGAATCCAACCCTATTGCGCCAAATGACACTGAGGAAAATAGAGCAAAAAATAGAAGAATAGAAATAACTGTAAACTAAATAAACTACAACTATGTTAGATTTTTTAAACGAAGCAAATTGGTGGTGCCTATTATTATTATTAGTTCTAGCTTTTTTACTAGGATGGTTTCTATCAAGATGGGCGCTCAAAAATAACTACAAATCAGAGCTCGAGGAATGTAAGAGGCGAAATGAGAAACTTAAGAGCATGGGCAATACCAAGGCCAAAACAACCTTTTCAACCCCTTCTTCTGATACTGTAAAACCAGATAATGAGATCAAGGCTATAAAAACCAGGGATCATGGAGGTGTTGCAGTAACCAATGGTGATAAAGATAAAAAGGACGCTCCGTCATTAAATTTTGATAGTTTTGGTAAAGCAGATGTTTCAGAAAAAGATGATTTAAAACTAATCAGTGGTGTTGGCCCATTTATTGAAGAAAAACTAAACGGAATAGGGATTTATACTTTTGATCAAATAAGTAGATTTACAAAAGAAGATATCGACACGGTTACTGAGTTAATTAAGTTTTTTCCCGGAAGAATTGAGAGGGACAAATGGACAAAACAAGCAAACAAACTTAAGCAGCAAAAGTAGTTTTTTTACATATTTAAACCGGTTATAGCATGCTATAACCGGTTTGTATTGTAATCATTTATACTTTCTTACCTATTGATTACCCAAAATCAAAGGCATACCATCTTTTCCTGAACCTACAATAACCACTTTTGCATTAGGAGATTTTGCCAATTCTAAAGTAGCTTCAATTCCTTTTTCTTTAAGAATTTTATCCGTTAAGGAAGCACTAAGAATCTGGTTAGCAACTGCTTTACCTTCTGCATCAATTTTTTGTCTTTCTGCTTCTTTTTGAGCTTTGGTTAATTTAAACTCATATTCTAATGATTCTTGCTCCTGCTTTAATTTGCGTTCTATTGCTTCTTTAATAGTAGGAGGTAATGTTACATCACGAACTAATACTTCATTAAGCTGAATAAATTGATTCTCCACAATTTTTTTAGTCTCTTCATAAATCTCTTTTTGTATAACATCTCTTTTACTAGAATATAATTGCTCTGGAGTATATCTACCTACAACACTACGTGCAGCTGATCGTATAGTTGGTAATAATATCCTAGCAACATAATTTTCTCCTTTTTGTTGATGTAACAAACCTAACTTGGCATAATCAGGCTGAAACCAAGCTGATGCATCTAGTTTAATTTCTAATCCGTTGGAAGAAAGTACTTGCATCTTTTCAAAAACTTCTTGTTGTCGTACTTCATATACGATTACTTTATTCCAAGGTGCTACTAAATGAAAACCTTCTCCTAGTGGAGGTTCATCTGTCACTACACCACCGCCAAATGTTTTATACAATACTCCTGCCTCTCCAGAACCAATGGTAATAGTAGATTTTGCAATAAAGACAATTGCTAAAACAATAATAATCAGAATAGGCAATCCTATCTTTGGTAATTTTTCCATATTAATTTGTGTTTTTAATTTTAAATGAGTCCGTTATATTTTCGGGCAAACCATTCTGCCGAAAGTAATACAATAACAATTGCAAGAAGATACTTCCAATCTATTAAAGATACCACATTTTCTTTGCTTTTCTGAATAACCTGATATCGCTTATCTGTCAACAGGTTGTTAATTAACGAATCATTTTGATTCGGATAATAATGTTTTCCATTGGTATTAGTAGCAACTTGTTTAAGTTTTGTTACATCTGCATTAAGAAATTGTTGTTCTACATCATATTCCAGCACGGTAAAACTTCCAGATCTAGTGATATTTTCGCCAACAACACTAACAGTATAATCATAATTTCCTGAAGTTATGTTGCTCAAATCAACTTCATAGGAGTTATTTTTTAATATCATTGGGATGGTTTGAGTAGCTTCGGTATCTTTATTTTTTATAGATATTCTTAAATTTCCTCTTCGATCAAATTCATAATTTTTAGTAAAATATTCGGCCTTAATCTTAATATTAGAATTACCATAGTAAAAAGATTCAGAAATTGTATTAAGTCTACTTTTTCGTTTACTGGATGCCAGGTATTGTACTATCTTTCCCAGAAATTCATCAAAACTTTCAAAGTTTTTAGCATCCAAATAATTCTGGGCTCGCCATCGCCATAAGCCCTCTCCCAACAATACAGCTTCGCGAATACCATCCTGCTCTATGGTAATTAATAAAGGCTCTTCCGTTTCTATATTACTTATCGTACGAAAAAGCAATGGGTCATAGTTTGTATTCATTCTTATCTCGCCAAAAGTCCCAATCAAAGGGGGATAATTTTGAAAACCAATATCTTCGAACAAGAATGCTCCATAATTTGAATTAAATCTCGGAATATAATATTCAGTTTGTCTTGTAATTTCCTGAGTATACTTGTTTTGAACACGATTAAGAAAAATCCAATCTGTATTAGTACCCGTAATTGTGAAATAGTTTTTCCTGAGTGTGTTTAGTTGTTCATAAAGCCCTCTGAATCTAGAATTAGGTTGATACGCAATAATCATTTGATAATCATCCAAATTTTTGATTTCTGAAGGCTTCGCAATAACCAAGCTTCTTCTTTCATTACTTTCGATGCTCTTTTTAATTGCTCCCAAATCGGGATGTACAATATCGCTAACCAGAAGTACATTCGTTTTTTGATCAATCACTTCTACTGCAAAAGCTTTGTTATTATTAACCCTGTTTTTTTCATTATCTAAAGGGATCAAACGTGCATTATGTTGAATAACACCTGCATTGTTTGCCGGTAACGTAAAATTTATAACCGTAGAATTTTGCTCTTCGGAAAATGAAATTTCCTTTGAATAAAATGTTACATTTCCAGATGTTATCTGGAATCTTGTACTGATACTTTGATCTCCAGAATACGTAAGAATAACTTCGACAGGAAACCTATTTTTTAAATAAGCATACCTATTTACGTTTAATTGTTGAATCTTTGTATCTGTTACCAAAGTTGTATCCCCTAAAATAATTGGATAAACAGATTGTTTATAACCACTGCTACTAAACTGATAGTCCTTGCCGTATGTTTGATTTCCGTCTGAAATTAATAATGTTGGCGCTATAGAATTCTTATAGATTTGATCCAGATCCTCTAAAGCTTTGGATATATTGGTTTGATTCTGATCAAACACAAGGCTAAGTGAATCATTAAGTTGTTCTGCAAAAGAATAATAAGTGATGTCAAATCGTTCCTTTAGCTCATCGTCCTCTTTAAGCTTATCGATGAATTGAATGGCTTTTTGATCTTGTTTGAGATGTTTTATCGATGAAGAATTGTCCAGGGCAATAACCAGTTTGGGTTTTTCTATATAATAAGTATTCTTCTTAAAACTGGGATTAATTAGTAACACCAGTAAAGCAAAAACACTAAGAAAACGCAAAAAAGCAAAAAATAAGTTTTTTCTTTGTTTATTCTTTGCCTTATATAAATATTGAAATAGTGCAATAATCAATGCGATTATAAAAGCTACTATGATCAATAAAATAGTGTTTGTCTGCATCATGAATAATTATGATTTTAAATGTACGATTTTATAAATATCATTAATTCAGAATTCGTAAATCCAAAATCTTAATTCGCAATCTAGGTTAACATTCCTCCATCAACATTTAGCACTTGACCTGTAACATAAGCACTTAGATCGGAAGCAAGAAATACACAAGCATTGGCAATATCTTCAGGTGTACCTCCTCTTTTTAGGGGAATAGCATTTCGCCATCCATCTACGACTTTCTCATCTAGTTTAGCTGTCATTTCGGTTTCGATAAAACCTGGGGCGACCACGTTACTTCTTATATTTCTTGATCCAAGCTCTAACGCAACAGATTTTGAAAAACCAATGATCCCCGCTTTTGAGGCCGCATAGTTTGCCTGACCTGCATTCCCTTTAACACCAACAACAGAACTCATATTAATAATACTTCCTTTTCGTTGTTTAAGCATTGTACGCTGTACAGCCTTGGTCATATTGAATACACTTTTTAAGTTGACCTCGATTACAGTATCAAAATCTTCTTCGCCCATACGCATCAAAAGGTTATCCTTAGTGATTCCAGCATTATTCACAAGAACGTCCACACTACCAAAAGTCTCTAACACTTCTTTTACAAGTTCCTGTGCCTGATCATAATTGGCCGCATTGCTTTGATATCCTTTTGCTTTAACTCCTAAATCATTAAGCTCTTTTTCTAGTTTTTTTGCTGCCTCTATAGAAGAACTGTAAGTAAAAGCTATATTGGCACCATTTTGCGCAAAAACTTCTGCAATTCCTTTACCTATACCTCGAGTAGCCCCTGTAATAATGGCTGTTTTACCTTGTAAGAGATTCATTCGATCTATTTATTTGTGTTTATAAATTGTAATTCAAATATAAGCATTACAAGTAGGTGACCAACAATAAACCCTATGATTTCTCATAGGGTTTATTAATAAATTATGCTTCACTATCTTATAACTTAATATTCTCATTTTTCTTTTCGTAATTAAAAAGATAATCAATATCCATTTCCTTAACCACACCTAATTTGGACAGGGCTTTCATATCAACATCCTTTTTATTACCAATCACAAGTACATTATAATTTTCACCTTTAATATTTTCATTGAAAAATGTTTTAAGATCTGCCAACGTCATATTTTTAATAGTATTGTACATCTCTTCCCTATTGTCATAATCGATTCCTCTCTTCTTAAGGTTTTCATATGACCAAAAGATATTGGACTTTGTAATACGTTTGGCTGCGATTTTCTTTAATGTTGCCTCTTTGGCTTGATTAAATTGTTGCTCTGCCTCTGGCATATTGGTCATGAGTTCCATCATGGCATCTACAGCTTGTGGCATCTTATTCGCTTGTGTTCCGATGTATGCATACAAATAATTCGACTTTCCTTTTTCTCTTGCATTACTATATTGCGAAAATGCTGAGTAGGCTAGCGACTTTGATTCTCTTATTTCTTGAAATACAATAGAAGATAACCCACTACCAAAATAGGTGTTAAACAAACTTGAAGCTGCCAATTTCTTTGCATCAAATTCAGTTCCCTTAGCCAAAAATAGCATTTCACTTTGAACCATATCATAGTCAACAAAATACACATTTCCTCCTGTCTCTTTTTCGATATATTCTGTTTTCTCAGGATAGGCCTTCAGTTCGGCACTAACCTTATGATTTTTATCTAAAGAAACAATAGCAGCATCTACATCTTTTCCGTAATAGAAAATTCTTTGTTTATAGTTGATAAGATCTTTTGCGATATCTACCAATTCTTGAGGATTAATAGCTTTCATTTCTGCTATCGTATAGATATTTCTAAGCCTAGAATTTTCTCCGTATTTGCCATAGTTCATAAGACCGTTCCACATGATATTCCCCTTTTGGGTTTTTCCATCATCTCTTCCTTTGGCTATTTTTTCAACATATTTATTGTATGTATCCTGATTTGCCACGGCATTTTGGCACAAATGTTCTAGTAGAGCCAAGCCTTGATCCAAATTTTCTTTTAATCCTGAAAGACTTAATTGTGTTCTATCTGCAGAAGAAGCAACAGAATAACTAATTCCTAACTTGTAGAATTCTTTTTTAAGTTCTTCTGGAGTATATTTATCGGTTCCAAGGTAATCCAGATAACCTGCCGCCAAGGATAACTTCTTATCATGGTCAAGGCCCATATCCAAAATGATGCTAAGATCGAATAAATCATTAGTTTCATTTTCGATATAATAGACAGGAACACCATTAGCCATTTTTGTTTCTTTAATCGCTGTTTTGTAATCTACAAATTTGGGTTGCAGAGGCTGCGACTCAAGTTTCTTAAATTCATTAATAAAATCAGATTCTTTATCTCTATTTAGTTGAACGGGAGTAATTCCAGGGTTTTCAACTTTTACAATATTTTTATCTTCTCCTTTGATTTTATGTACTTCAACATAATTATTACTATAATGCTTATTCGCAAAATCAATAATATCCTGCTTAGTGATCTCTTTCATTTCGTCTAACATGGTTAAACGATTTTTCCAATCTTGAAAATGAACAAAGGCATCGAGATATGCATATGCAGTGGAGCTTGCATTCTCGAATTGACGAACTCTTGATAATTTCAAATCATTTACCACAGCATCTGTAAGCCAATCGTCAAATTCTCCCTTCTTAATTTTCTCCATCTCATTTAGCAGCAGCTCTTTTACTTCATCTAAAGTTTGATCCGCTTTTGGCATTCCATAAAGAATATGGAATCCATAATCCTTATTAAAACGAGTAAACGAAGCGGCACGCTGTACTTTTTGTTTCTGATTCAAGTTAAGATCGATTAATCCAGCTTGAGAATTTGCCAACATATAATCAATAAGCGTAACCATCTTTTCCTCTTCTGATCCAAAACCATCAGTTCTAAATGCTACGTAAATAGACTCGGCAGTTGGGCCATAGACTTCTTTTTTAACTGGCGCTGAGATTGGTGCTTCTTCAGGGAATTCTGGATGCACAACTTCTTTCGCTTCATATTTTCCAAAAGCACCATTTACTTTTTTGATGGTGGTGTCAAAATCGATATCTCCAACCAAAATCACGGCCATGTTATTGGGTACATAATATTTATCAAAATATCCATGGATAGCTTCCATTGAAGGATTCTTTAGATGCTCTGATTTACCAATAGTTGACTGAGTACCATAAGGATGCGTAGGGAATAATCCTTCTAAAACCGCAAAATATTGTTTACGTCCATCACTGTCTTGTCCTCTATTGAATTCTTCGTAAACAGCCTCTAATTCTGTATGAAAAAGTCGAAGTACAAGCTGACTGAAACGTTCACTTTCTACGGCAAGCCATTTATCTAATTCGTTCGAAGGAATCTTATTTACATAAACCGTTTGTTCATTTGAAGTAAAGGCATTAGTACCCTCGGCACCAAGAGAACCTACCATTTTATCATATTCATTGGCAATAGATAATTTTGACGCTTCTTGAGAAATTTCGTCTATCTTTTTATAAATTTCTTTTTTCTTATCCGCATCAGTTTCTTTTTTATGCTCTTCATACAAATCAGAGATCTCCTTAATTAACTTATTTTCGTTTTCAAAATCCAATGTACCAATTTCATCCGTTCCTTTAAACACCATATGCTCAAGATAATGTGCCAATCCAGTATTATCTGCAGGATCGTAGGTCGAACCAGCCTTAACGGCTATTAACGTTTGAATCTTAGGTTCCTCTTCATTTTTACCCAGGTAGACCTTAAGACCGTTATCTAATGTATATAACCGTAACCCTGTAGGATCATTGGTAACTGTCTCATAATTAAAACCATTTGCATCGGTATGCTTTTCAGTTTTTATTTCATTAGATGCATTCGTTTTTGAGGATGAATCTTTACAATTGCTTAATGTAACGATTAAGAACAATAGTAAAATTGATTTGAATATCTTCATAGATTGATTTTTAATTTGATTTATCAATATTCTAAAGAGCGCAAAATAGCCAATTCTGTTATAATATTGAATATATTATATTAACATTAAAAAGAATAACCTTTCAATACTTACTATTGAAAGGTTATTTATAAGTTACACATAGCAATTTTAGGCTAATACCTCTGCTACTTTTTTACCAATTTCTGCTGGAGAATCTACTACATGAATACCACATTCCCTCATGATTTCCTTTTTAGCAGCAGCTGTATCTTCACTTCCTCCTACAATTGCTCCTGCGTGTCCCATGGTACGACCTGCTGGTGCAGTTTCACCTGCAATAAACCCTACTACAGGTTTTGAAGTTCCACTTTCTTTTATCCATCGAGCTGCATCAGCCTCTAGTTGTCCACCTATTTCCCCGATCATCACAACGCATTCTGTTTCAGGATCATTAATCAATAGTTCTACAGCTTCTTTGGTTGTTGTTCCGATAATTGGGTCTCCTCCAATTCCAATAGCTGTAGTAATTCCTAAACCTTGTTTTACCACTTGATCAGCTGCTTCATATGTAAGCGTCCCAGATTTTGAAACAATACCTACTTTTCCTTTCTTAAATACAAAGCCTGGCATGATACCTACTTTAGCTTCTCCAGGTGTAATAACCCCAGGACAATTAGGTCCTATAAGTCTACATCCTTTATCATTAATATAATTTGAAGCTTTGATCATATCTGCTACAGGAATACCTTCGGTAATTGTAATGATAACCTTAATACCTGCATCTGCTGCCTCCATAATGGCATCTGCAGCAAAAGCTGGCGGCACAAAAATGATTGTAGTATCTGCACCTACTTCTTTTACAGCATCCTTTACAGTATTAAAAACAGGCTTTTCAAGATGAGTTTGCCCTCCTTTTCCTGGAGTAACTCCCCCAACTATATTGGTACCATATTCAATCATTTGACCTGCGTGAAAAGTACCTTCACTACCAGTAAAACCCTGAACAATAATTTTTGAATCTTTATTAACTAAAACACTCATTGCGTTATGATTTTTTTAATTTCTTTTGAAGTCCCAAAAGTAAGCTTTTGAATACTATCCTTAAAATGAAAATTTAATTATTTTGAAATAAACGATTTCATACTTTCTGGAGTATTATCTCCTTGCTGACTTATCTGATATCCTTTATAAAGTTTACCATTTTTAAGCTCCCAAATAGAAATAAAATGAGCTATTGCTTCTTCTTTTTCAGGATCTTCTATCGTATTAGCAAAATAAGTATGTCGAATGGTTACCTGATTTCCCTCTGCAATTAGATGGCTAATTTCACATCTGAAAGTTTCAAAAGACAATGACATTTCATTAAACATAGTCTTAATATCATCAAACCCTTTTTTATTAAAACCAAAACTACTGTTCCAGTATAATTCAATTTCGGGATGTAAATATTCGGAAAAAGCTTCGGTATTATGTATTAAATCTGTTTCATAAAAGGATCTTACAATATCCTTTGCGGTATTACTCATTCTTTTTCAATTTTTCTATTAAATCTGGAATCTGTCTGATTGCTGCAATTTCTTTATATTTTTTTCTAAAATCGTCTGCCGGCGTACCAAAATAGCTTTTGTTAGCATCTAAAGATTTACTAACTCCAGATTGAGCAGATATTACCGCTTTGGTACCAATGGTAATAGCGCTGGTTACACCAACTTGTCCCCACATTGTTACTTCATCTTCTACCACCACACAACCTGCAATCCCTACTTGAGAAGCGATAAGACATTTTTTGCCTATTACCGTATCATGCCCAATATGCACCTGATTATCGATCTTTGTACCTTCTTTTATGATAGTATCTCCAGTCACTCCTTTATCTATGGTACATAAAGCTCCCAAATCTACATTATCTTCGATAACAACTCTACCGCCAGAAATTAGCTTATCAAAACCTTCTGGTCTGTTTTTATAATAGAAAGCATCACTTCCTAAAACTGTTCCCGAGTGTATTGTCACGTTATCACCAATAATAGTATTATCGTAAACACTTACATTTGCATGTATTAAACAGTTGTCTCCTATAACCACATTATTACCTATAAAAGCTCCAGGCTGAATAACGGTGTTTTTACCTATTTTTGCTGTTATTGAGATCGCTTGATTTGCCTTTTCAAAAGGCTTAAAGTAGTTGGTGAGTTTATTAAAATCCCGGAAAGGATCATCAGAAATTAATAATGCTTTCCCTTCTGGGCAGTCAACATTTTTATTAATTAAAATTACTGTTGCAGCACTATTAAGTGCTTTGTCATAATATTTTGGATGATCCACAAAAACGATATCTCCAGGAGTTACTACATGAATCTCATTCATCCCCAAAACAAGGAAATCGGAGTCACCGACAAATTCTGAAGATATAATTGTGGCTATTTGCCGTAAGGTATGCGCTTGAGGAAATTTCATTATTTCAATTAAGAATATTGATTATTCTTTGATTCTCTCTTTATAGGTGCCTTTTTCGGTTTCGATTTTGATCTTATCTCCTTCATTGATAAAAAGAGGAACCATTACCTCGGCTCCGGTTTCTAGAGTAGCCGGTTTTGTTGCATTGGTGGCGGTATTTCCTTTAACCCCAGGTTCTGTCGCTGTTACTTCCAAAATAACACTTGCTGGCATTTCTACAGAAAGAGGCATTTGATCTTCAGAGTTTATAATCACAGTTACTACTTCTCCTTCTTTTAGTAATCCAGGAGCATCCAACGTTGATTTTTGAAGTGTTATTTGATTATAATCCTCGGTATTCATAAAATGATAGGTATCTCCTTCTGCATATAAATATTGAAACTTATGAGTTTCAACACGTACATCTTCAATTTTATGACCAGCAGAAAAGGTGTTATCAATTACTTTTCCGGTAGTTACACTTTTTAATTTCGTTCTAACAAATGCCGGTCCTTTACCAGGTTTAACGTGCAAAAATTCAATAATTTTATATATATCGTGGTTGTATTTAATACATAACCCGTTTCTGATATCACTAGTACTTGCCATTATTATTCTATGTTTCTTATTATTGCTTTTATCTTTCTGAGGAATTATTAATTGGAGAAATACCCTTTCATAATTCCTCTCTGAGAGTTCTTTATAAATTCAAGTACCTCATCACGTTCTGGAGTTGCTTCCATTTCTGCTTCTATAATTGCCACGGCTTGAGAATTATTATAATTTTGTTGATACAGTATTCTATAGATATTCTGGATCTCTCTAATTTTCTCTGTTGTAAAGCCTCTTCTACGTAATCCTATAGAATTGATCCCTACATAAGATAAGGGTTCGCGCGCCGCTTTAACATACGGAGGTACATCTTTTCTAACCAAAGATCCACCCGTAACAAAGGCATGATTACCAATACTACAAAATTGTTGTACAGCTGCCATACCTGCCAGAACAACATAATCCCCAACATTAATATGGCCTGCAAGTGTACTATTATTAGAAAATATACAATTATCCCCTACAATACAATCATGAGCTATATGGCAATAGGCCATAATCCAGCAGTTTTTACCAATTTTGGTTTTCATCCTATCTGTCGTTCCTCGATTTATAGTAACACACTCGCGAATCGTGGTATTGTCTCCAATCTCGGTAATAGTATCTTCGTCGTTAAATTTTTTGTCCTGTGGTGTCGCAGAAATAACTGCGCCTGGAAAAATACTACAGTTTTTCCCAATACGCGCGCCTTCCATTATAGTGACGTTAGAACCTATCCAGGTTCCTTCACCGATCACTACGTTATTATGTATTGTTGTAAAAGGTTCTATTACAACATTTTTTGCAATTTTTGCTCCAGGATGAACATATGCTAAAGGTTGATTCATCTACTATCTATAATTATTTTGATTTAACAATTTGTGCCATAAGTTCTGCTTCGGTTACTAACTTTCCGTTAGCATAAGCAAAGGCTTGCATATGACATATCCCTCTTCGGATCGGTGTAATTAATTCTAGTTTAAATATCAAGGTATCACCAGGCAATACTTGTTGTTTAAACTTTACCTTATCAATTTTCATGAAATAGGTAAGATAATTTTCTGGATCTGGCACGGTACTTAATGCTAGTATCCCTCCAGTCTGAGCCATAGCTTCAACTTGAAGAACTCCCGGCATTACTGGTGCTCCCGGAAAATGCCCTACAAAGAAAGGCTCATTCATTGTAACATTTTTTAGCCCTACAACATGCTTATCAGACATCTCCAAAATCCGGTCTATTAATAAGAATGGGGATCTATGCGGAAGCATTTCCATAATCTTATTAATATTCATTAAAGGTTCTTTTGACAGATCAAAGTTTGGAACTTTATTGCGTTTTTCAATTTTAATAATTTTAGAAAGCTTTTTAGCAAACTGAGTATTAACAAAATGTCCAGGTTTATTTGCAATAATTTTCCCTTTAATTCTTGTTCCGATTAAAGCCAAATCCCCTATTACATCTAATAATTTATGCCTTGCAGCTTCATTGGGATAATGCAATGTTAAGTTATCCAGAATACCATTAGGTTTGATAGCGATAGAATCTTTTCCAAATGCAACCTTAAGTTTTTCCATAGTATCCGGACTTAATTCTTTATCTACATATACAATTGCATTGTTAAGGTCTCCTCCTTTTATCAATCCATGTTCCAGAAGCATTTCTAACTCATGTAAAAAACTAAATGTTCTGGCATCTGCTATCTCTTCTTTGAAATCTGAAAGTTTTTTTAGTGATGCATTTTGGGTACCTAAAACTTTAGTCCCAAAATCCACCATTGCAGTCACTTGGTATTCGTCGGATGGCATTACTATAATTTCGCTACCAGATTCTTCATCTGTATACGAAATTACATCTTTTACGACATATTCTTCTCGATCTGCCTCCTGTTCTACTATACCAGCTTTTTCTATAGCTTCAACAAAAAACTTACTGGAGCCATCCATTATTGGAGGCTCTGAAGCATCAAGCTCTATCAATAAATTATCAATCTCTAACCCAACACATGCAGCAAGTACATGTTCTGATGTTTGGATACTAACTCCATTTTTTTCTAAATTAGTTCCCCGCTGCGTATTAACCACATAGTTAGCATCAGCTTCGATAATAGGGTTTCCTTCTAGATCTATTCTACAAAATGCATATCCATGATTTACAGGGGCCGGCTTAAATGTAAGTGTTACTTCTTTCCCTGTGTGCAAACCAACTCCAGTAAGTTTCACCTCCTTTTGAATGGTTCTTTGTTTGTTCACAACAACATCACTCATTATTATTTATCTTTTTCTCTAGTTTATAAACCCTGTCCACTATTTTGGGCAGGTTCTTAAAATGAACATACGATTTATTATAGTCTGAATACCCTAGGGCTGGGGATCCTTGAATTGCCTCTCCGTCCTTTATATTTCTTCCTATTCCTGATTGCGCTTGGATTCTTACTTTATTGCCAATGGTAAGATGTCCAGCAATTCCTACTTGCCCACCAATCAAACAATGCTTTCCTATTTTAGTAGAACCCGCAATACCAGTCTGTGCCGCAATGGCGGTATGCTCTCCTATTTCAACATTATGAGCAATTTGTATCTGATTGTCGAGCTTAACTCCTGTATGGATAATTGTAGATCCAAGAGTTGCTCTATCGATAGTAGTTCCAGCACCAACATCTACATTATCTTCTATAATTACATTACCTGTTTGAGGCACCTTACTGTATTCTCCTTTTTCATTGGGAGTAAATCCAAACCCATCTGCTCCTACTATCGCTCCACTATGTATTACACAACCATTCCCTATTATTGTCTCAGAATATATTTTGGCTCCAGAAAAGACAATAACATTGTCTCCAATAGTGACATTATCACCTATATATACATTTGGATAAATCTTTGCATTATCTCCTATTTTAGCATTTTCTCCCATATAAGAGAACGCTCCAAAATATATGTTTTCACCATACGATGCTGTTTCAGAGATAAAACTTGGTTGTTCTATACCAGCTTTATTCATCTTCACCATATTATAGTATTCTAACAATTGTGAAAAAGCCTTGTAGGCATCATCAACACGAATCAAAGTTGTTTTTATATCTGATTCGGCCTCAAAACTTTTATCTACGATAGTAATAGAGGCGTCAGTAGAATAAATAAATTGGGTATATTTAGGATTAGACAAGAAGGTCAACGACCCTTTGGTTCCTTCTTCTATTTTTGCTAATTTGGACACCTCAACAGTTTCATCACCTTCGACTTCACCGTCTAAAATGCCCGCAATTTGTGTGGCTGTAAAAATCATTCTAGCAAAAGTATAAAAAATGTGTTAATGTTTGTACTTTGGAGAGCACATAAAATATTTGGTAACAGGTTTCGATAATGCTTCGAGATTATACTCATCGGTTGCTTTTACAATATCTATTATCTTTCTTGACCCATATAAAATATTTATATTCTGTCTGTTTTGATGATATGCCTGGTTAGAAATTGTCCCTCCAAAAACAAAATAACGTGCATCTTCTTTAGAAATTTTATACTTCTTACAAATTTTATGTACCTGTTTATCTTCCTTTTCCTTTTCAAAAGGTTTTCTTTTAATTTTAATTTTTAGAAGATCTCTGTCTACAATCATAGATGAGAGTTTACTCAGTACAAAATCTTCTACGTCCACCCATTCTTTCATTGCAGAAACAATGTCATAATCATCTAGTCTAGAAAATGTATCTAAAACTTCTGTCGTAAAATTATCCGAAGTGATTTTATTTTCAAGAAAAAAAGTTAATGCTTGACTTGCTGGTAACTCAACTCCTTTTTCAACCAATTCTTTGGCTCTTTGTAAAACTCTTATTAGCAAATTCTCGGCTACGATACTAGTCTTATGAAGGTAGACCTGCCAATACATTAATCGCCTAGCTAATAAGAACTTTTCTACAGAGTAAATCCCCTTCTCCTCGATTACCAATTCATCATTAACCACAGTAAGCATTGTAATTAAACGTTCACTATTTATATTTCCTTCAGCAACACCAGTATAAAAACTATCCCGCTTTAGATAATCAAGACGATCCATGTCTAATTGACCAGAAATTAGCTGATGTAAAAAGTTACGATGATATTCTCCCTTAAAAATTTGTATAGCAAGCGTTAAACTACCGTTAAAATCTTCGTTAATCTTTTCCATAAACATTAACGAAATTGACTCATGATTTACCTCATTCACGATGCTATGTTCCATAGCATGTGAAAAAGGACCATGACCTATATCATGTAATAAAATAGCCGCATATAATGCTTCCTCTTCTTCTTCAGAAATGCTAACTCCCTTAAAACGAAGCACTCTCACAGCTTGTTGCATTAAATACATGCAACCCAACGCATGGTGAAACCGGGTATGATGTGCACCAGGATACACCAAATACGAAAGCCCCATTTGCGAAATACGTCGTAATCTTTGAAAGTATTTATGCTCTAAAAGGTCAAAAACTAGTTCATTGGGTATCGTAATAAAACCGTAAATTGGATCGTTTAATATTTTAAGCTTATTTCTTTTTTTCAAGTTTACATTACTTTTACAAAAGCAAATATACATATATGCTATTCATAAAGAACATTTCGAAATAAAATTAAGTTCCGGATTAGTTTTTAAAAGAAATAAATAGGTTTATATTACAAATTGATAAATAAAAAATAAAATTTAATGAGTAAAATTAAGATACTGTGGGTGGATGATGAAATTGATTTACTTAAACCACATATATTATTTTTGGAGAAGAAGAATTATGACGTAACCAAATGTCAAAGTGGTACCGAAGCTTTAGATATTTTGGATGAAGATAACTTTGATATCATCTTTTTAGATGAAAACATGCCCGGGCTGTCTGGAATCGAAACATTATCCGAAATTAAGGAAAAAGAAGACAGTATTCCTGTGGTAATGATTACAAAAAGTGAGGAAGAATATATTATGGAGGAGGCTATCGGAAGTAAAATTGCCGATTACCTCATCAAACCTGTTAATCCCAATCAAATATTACTGAGTCTCAAGAAAAATCTTGACAATTCTCGTTTGGTTTCAGAAAAAACCACTTCTAATTATCAACAGGTATTTAGAAAAATAGCAATGGATATGGCTATGGTAAATTCTTACGAAGAATGGTCAGAGCTATACCAAAGATTAATTTATTGGGAGCTCCAATTAGAAGATATTGAAGATACAGGAATGTTTGAAATTCTTGAATCTCAAAAAGCTGAGGCCAACTCACAATTCTGTAAATTTATAGACAAAAACTACCCAGATTGGTTTGAAGGCAAGGGCGATGCCCCTATTATGTCGCATACCTTATTTAAAGAGAAGGTAGTTCCCGAAATTAGCAAAGAGGAACCAACGTTGCTAGTAGTAATAGATAATTTACGTTATGATCAATGGAAAGCCTTTGAACCTATTGTAAACAATTATTACAAGAAAGATCACGAAATTTCGTACTACAGTATTTTACCTACCGCTACTCAATACGCCAGAAATGCGATTTTTTCTGGTTTGATGCCTGCAGAGATGAAAAAAAGACATCCAGACCTATGGCTGGATGACACAGATGAAGGAGGGAAAAACATGCACGAAAACGAATTTCTTACGGCACAATTACAACGACTCGGGTTAAATATAAAGCATGAATATTACAAGATCACTAATGAAAGATCCGGTAGAACATTAGCAACTAACTTTAAAGGACTTAAAGATAACGATCTCACGGTAGTAGTATATAATTTTGTAGATATGCTTTCTCACAGTAAAACCGAAATGGAAGTTATTAAGGAGTTAGCATCAAATGACAAGTCCTATCGTTCACTAACACAAAGTTGGTTCAAAAACTCGCCGTTGCTAGAAATAATACAACAGGCACAACAACTCGGTTTTAAATTGCTTATCACAACCGATCATGGAACTATAAACGTGAAGAATCCTTCCAAAGTAATAGGTGATAAAAACACCAGCCTTAACTTACGCTACAAAACAGGGAAAAGTCTTACTTACGAACAAAAAGAGGTTTTGGAAGCAACTGACCCAAAGACAATCCATCTGCCATCAATAAACGTGAGTAGTTCTTTTATTTTTGCTAAAGGTGATTTCTTCTTTGCCTATCCGAACAATTATAATCATTATGTAAGTTATTACAGAAATACGTATCAGCATGGTGGTGTCTCTCTTGAGGAAATGATTATACCGTTTGTCTCTTTAAAACCAAGATAACCCGATGTTTTTTGACCTATTTTTTGCTTAGAATTTAAGAAAATGACCATAGAATATACTTTGGAAGATCTTCAAGATGTAGCCAAACAGGTAATTAAAAACGTTGATAGCAAAATTTTATTATTTGATGCATCAATGGGAGTTGGTAAAACAACACTCATCAAAGAGATCTGTAAACAACTTGGCGTAAAAGATGTAATTTCTAGCCCCACGTATTCCCTGGTAAACGAATATGAAGGAGATGAAGGAACTGTTTATCATTTTGATTTTTATCGAATAGATAACGAAGAAGAGGCATATCATATTGGCTTCGAGGAATATTTGGATTCTGGAAATTGGATCTTTATCGAATGGCCAGAAAAGGTATCTAATTTATTACCTGATGATGCAGCTATAATCAAAATCAATCTTTCTGACAACGAAAAGAGAGTTCTTAAATATTAAAGTATTCAACCTATCATAGGTTTTAAATAATTGATGGATTTGTTTTCTTGGCTTTTTTATTCGTAATTTGAGATACAGAATTTCACACAAATGAGTAAACCAAAATCTCCTTTTACAAAAGAACAACTCCTGCCGCAGGAGGAAATGATAGAAGTAGCACGAAAAAAAGGAAAACTGTTTATTGGTATCCCAAAAGAAACAAGTTATCAAGAAAAAAGGGTGTGTCTAACACCAGACGCGGTGGCTGCCTTAACTGCTCACGGACATAGAGTAATGTTGGAGACTAATGCTGGTATCGGAGCTAGATTTACTGATCGGGATTATAGCGAAGCTGGTGCAGAAATAACAAATGATAAAGCGAAAGTTTTTGGATGCCCAATTATTTTAAAAGTAGAACCGCCATCTCTGGAAGAACTGGGACATATAAACCCACAAACAGTACTAATTTCAGCATTACAACTTAAGACACAATCCAAGGAATATTTTCAAGAACTTGCCAAAAAAAGAATCACAGCATTGGGGTTTGAATTTATTCGTGATTCAGATGGTGCCTACCCTGCTGTTCGGGCTTTAAGTGAAATTGCTGGTACGGCAGCTGTACTCATTGCATCAGAATTAATGAGTAGTGCAACCAAATCTCAAGGATCAGGATTAATGATGGGCAATATAAGTGGGGTTCCTCCTGTAGAAGTTGTAATTATAGGTGCCGGTACTGTGGGAGAATTTGCTGCTCGTTCTGCGGTAGGTTTGGGCGCAAACGTAAAAGTATTTGATAATTCAATTACCAAATTGCGTTGCATACAGACCAATGTGGGAAGACCATTATTTACTTCTACTATTCAACCAAAAAATTTATTAAAAGCATTGCGAAGATGCGACGTGGTTATTGGTGCTGTAAGAGGAAAAAATCGTGCTCCCATTATGGTTACAGAGACTATGGTTGAATGTATGAAAGCGGGTGCTGTAGTAATTGATGTAAGTATCGATATGGGCGGATGCTTTGAAACCAGTGAAGTTACCTCTCATGATCATCCAACTTTTGAAAAACATGGAGTGATACATTATTGTGTACCTAATATTCCGTCTAGATATGCCAGAACATCCTCTTTGTCGATAAGTAACATTTTCACCCCTTATCTTTTGCAAATTGGAGATGAAGGAGGCATAGAAAACGCTGTACGTTTTGATCGAGGACTAAAAAATGGTTTGTATTTCTATCACGGCATTTTAACTAGCAAACCTATAGCCGATTGGTTTGATCTATCGTACAGAGATATAAACTTGCTAATATTGTAAAAACGAGTTTCTAAGCCACAAAGATTCAGAGCTACAAAGTCTTTTATTGATACTATTAGAATAACGTTAGTAGAATCAAATTCCTTCAATTTTTATAGAGAATTTTCTTAGAGCCTTTCTCTTAATTTTTTTCTTTGAAAAAATATGTATTTCGATGACGTAATTCTTTTAAAACTTTGCAACTTTGAATCTCCGAAACTCAAAAAATACGTACTTTTGAACTCATAATTTTTTAGTCGTTTTATGAAATTAGCACAACGTTTGTTTTATTATTTAGGTGGGTTTGTAATTGGTCTTATTCTTTTATTTTTCTTTTTAGGCGGAAAAAAAGCTTCATGTGACTATAGCCCAACTGCCAGAGTTCTTAAAAACATTCGAACAAAGGAAAGGTCTTTTTCTGAACAAGCACTTACCAATATGCAATCTTATAGTATTGATACTGCAGATGTTTCTTCTATACTTAAAAAAGGAAGTGTTAATTTCTCAAAAAGCAACACCGAACTGGATTCATGTAGAACCTATTTTATTGAAGGAACTATAAAAGAAAGAATGGTTTCCATACTTATAGAGAACTGCGATTCTATTGCCAAAATTAATACATTGAAGGTCCTTCAATAATCAGGCTAATTTTTTGCTCATCACCCAAAAACTGAACTTCTGTTTCCCTATAATAAATGGATGTTCTCCTGCAATTTGATATTCACTTCGATTATAAAAAGTAATTGCCCTTTCGTTTTCCTTTAAAACTGATAACCACAGATATTCGTTACCTTCTTCTAATGCCTTATCAAAAATCATCTGTTGCAGTCTACTCCCCGTCCCTTTTGAAGAAGTCCCTTTCAACATATAAATCTTCTGTAGTTTACAAACGTTATCACTGTCGATGAAGATGGAAGGCGAATTTAGCTTTAGCTTAGCATATCCAATAGGTGTTGATTCATCAAAAACTATCCAATAAACATTATAATCTTTACCGAGACTATCGGTTATCTTTTTATGACAAAAAGTAGTATCCAAATAATCGATTAGGTCACCTCTATCAATAAATAGATGCCCGAATGATTGATCAAATGTCTTTTTTCCTAAGAAAGAAATACTCTTTACGTCTTCTGGAGTTGCACGTTTTATAGTAATCATACTTATCTTTTTCTTGGATCTACATCTTTAAAAATTTTTAAAACTTCTTGAAACTTATTCTTATTGATTGGTTTATGCACTATTCTTGTCCCCGTAGGGTACTTTTCTACACAATTACTTGTCAAACAATTTACAGGTCGCGTAGGCCTTTTTTCAAAGCCCCCTCCGCAATTTGGACACACATTATTCAAAATAGCATCTACACAATCTTTACAAAATGTACATTCGAATGAGCAAATCATAGCTTCACTACTATCATTTGGCAGGGTTTTATAGCAATGCTCACATGTGGGTCTTATCTCTAACATATTTGTTGTTTTATTTATTGTTTTCTACATACTTTAGTACTGAATCAGGCACTTCAACTCCTTTTGGCAAATCATTATCAGAAACGGCATCAAAAGCAACCTGCTTTATAGGCACGACTCCTGCCCAAATAGGCAATTTATGATCTTCGGGCTCGTCATTCACTCCTTCGGCTCTTACCTTTGCAGATGCGGTATCAATACTGATCTCTAACACCAATGTTGCATTAAACTCTTTTTCATTGGGCTGCCTAACATGATCCCAATGACCAGGAACCATATGGTTCAAAATATAAGCCAGAGCATCCATTTTTTCTTTAGGATTATCAACTTTTTTGACAGTACCAAAAACAGTAGCGGATCGGTAATTAGCCGAATGATGAAAAGCCGATCTTGCCAAAACCAGACCATCCAAATGAGTAACCGAAAGGCTAGCCTCTCCTGCTTCCAGTAAACTAAGCATCATACGGTTTTTAAGGGATCCGTGTATGTAAATTTTATCTCCTCTCCTACAATATGCCGTTGGAATTACAATGGCTTTTCCTTTAAAAACATACCCTATATGACACAAAAAAGCATCATCCAAAATAGAGTACACGGTTTCTACTTCATAACTTGCCCTTTTGGGCCCTCTTTTTACTTTATTCAACTCTGTAACTTGATATTCTGCCATAATTCACTTTTTTGTATTGAAAATCTTATGTTCATAACATAGTAGCTAATTCTAAAACAGATGTTTTCTCATCTTTTGTTTTATTTTCAAATCAAAAATAATAGTTTTGTGGTGTGTTGCAGTAATCCAGTTTTTAAATACTTAATAGTCCGGTTTTGTTTCCATTTAAAAATAATATTTCACTAGATCGTACTTCCAATCGCAGCTTATACCTTCAAGTCTGTGATCAGATTATTGGATTTATAAAATCAGGAAAGTTACATCCTTCAACCAAATTACCAGGGTCTCGAAAACTATCCGAAGATCTGAATATTCATCGTAAAACGGTTATAGCTGCTTATGAAGAGTTACTATTACAAGGCTGGATAGAAACATTTCCTGCCAAAGGAACATTTGTAACTAGTACCTTACCTATTATAAAGCCAAAAGATTTTAATCAAAATATCTCTACTACGACCCATAAAAAAGAAAGCAGCTTTTCTTTCAACCAAAGACCAAACCTTTCACCAGATTCGAACAGTTATTCTGATACAGGGTTATTAAAGGTAAATGACGGATCACCAGATTATCGGCTTGCACCTATTGAAGAAATTTCCAGGGTTTATAAAAATATTATCAAAAAAACGTATAATAAAAAACTGCTTACCTATGGCCCTGCATCTGGAAACTCTGAATTGCGAAAAGCTTTGGTATCCTATCTGAATCAAACCCGGGGTCTTCACATTAATACTGATAATATTTTGATTACTCGAGGCAGTCAAATGGGCATTTATCTTGCGGGTCAACTATTGCTTTCTTCCAAAAGAAGCATTGTAGTGGGTAGCACCAATTATATGACGGCCGATAATACATTCAAAGATGCTGGGGGGACCATAGAAAGGATACCCGTTGACGAACATGGTTTGAACACCCATGCTCTCGAAAGGCTATGTGAATCCACAAAAATTGTAGCAGTATATGTGACTTCTCATCATCATCACCCAACGACAGTTACACTTTCTGCCGAAAGGCGGATGCATTTACTTCAATTGGCACAACACCACAAGTTTGCTATTATTGAAGATGACTATGACTATGATTTTCATTATAGCAATGCCCCTATCTTACCACTAGCTAGTAACGATTATAATGGAAATGTAATCTATATCGGCGGGTTTACAAAGGTTATTGCTCCCGCTATACGAATTGGATATCTAATTGCCCCCAAGGATTTTATAGATGAGGCAACAAGGTTAAGAAAAATCATAGACCGTCAAGGAGACAGTTTGTTGGAACAAACACTGGCAAGAATGATTACAACCGGTGATGTACAAAGACATTGCCAAAAGGCTCTTAGAACTTATAAAGCAAGACGTGATTTATTTTGTTCATTATTAAAAGAAAAACTCGGTACTTATTTAGATTTCGAAATTCCAAAAGGTGGTATGGCTGTTTGGGTTCGGCTAAACAAAAAATATTGCTGGGATGATATCGTTAACCAATCAGAAAAACTAAATCTTGAGCTAAATCCAGAATGGAGACGTTATGACAGCAATAATTCTGGTCATAATGGGATTCGTCTGGGATTCGCTTCTTTGAATGAGGAGGAGATTTGCGAAGTTATCAATCGAATGGAAAAAGTTTTCATGAACCTTCAAAAATAGAATTCTATTTCACATTCAGATCGTATTTCTGCAACAATCCTATTAATCCCGATGTACTGAATTTTGCTTTCTTCAGTGTATTCTTTTCTGGGTCAATCGTAAAATTCTTTGCAGTCCTGAAGTCTACTTTCTCTGCAATAGTGTTTTCAAAAACAGCTTTGAATAAGTCACAATCATTGAATACCGACCCGGTAATATCTGCATCTGTAAAATCTACTTCTTTAAGGCTACAACTTGTAAATATTGTGTTCTTCATCACAAAACCCGAAAAAGAACAATAGTCCATATTACAATGATCATAGTTTGCAGAAAACATAAAATCATTGCAAGTACCAAAATCTAATCCCAGCATTTTACAATCGGTAAAAGCGACCTCTTGAAACGAAGTTTCTTTTAGCATCACCTTACCAAAATTACAGGTATCAAACCTACATTCTAGAAAGGTAACCGCAGACATATTAGTCTCTGTAAAATCACAATTAATAAAAGTACAGTTATCATATTCTCTATCAGGAAGCTTTTTACCAGAGAAATTCTGATTTTCGAACGTTTGATCAAGAATTGGATTGTTCATGTCATTTCGTTAGGAGTCAAACTTATTATTTAAGTCTCCAAGGCGGATTCTTTCTATTATCACCAGCAAAATACAAAATGATTTGATTACCATCCGGGTCTTTCAGGCGAGCCTCTCTCCACAGCCAACGTTGATCGGTTGGTAATTGATCAAATTGTATTCCTTCTTCGATTAATCGATTAACTTCCTGATCCAATTGTTCAGTTTCAAAATATACGTATACTCCTTCTCCTTTGGGTAATTTTTCTACCTGGTGAATCGAAAAAGTTGCATCTCCCACAACGCATTCAAAACGCGCATAATGTGGCAATACTTCGACTATTAAACGCAAACCTATTTTTTTATAAAAAGCAATTGATGCTTCAATATCTTTTGAAGGTACTGTAATTTGATTTAGGTTCATTTATAGTTTTCTTCTTTTCTTTTCCTGAGAAAGTAGATTAAGTTCTCTACTTGTTTGCCCTGCCACCGACGTATTTTCTTCAGCCCTTCGAATTAAATAGGGCATAACATCACGTACTGGACCAAAAGGAAGGTATTTTGCCACATTGTATCCCTCTGCTGCCATATTAAAGCTAATATGATCACTCATCCCAAACAACTGACCAAACCAGACTCTAAAATCATTTCTAGCAATAGCCAATTCGCGCATCAACTTCATGGCCAAGTAACTACTTTCTTCATTATGCGTACCTACAAAAACCGAAATATCCTCCAGGTTTTGCAAAATGTACTTCATTGTTGTATTAAAATTGTCATCAGTCTGTTGTTTATCGCTACATATAGGAGTAGGATATCCTTTTTCTTTTGCTCTTTCATTTTCTTTCTCCATATACGCACCACGTACAATTTTTACTCCTATTTTAAAATCATGCGCCTTGGCTTCTTTATGCAATTTTTGAAGGTACTCAAAACGATCATGTCTATACAACTGTAAGGTATTATAAACAATTGCCTTTTCTTTATTATACTTTTGCATCATTTTGGCTACCAATTCATCGGCTGCATCTTGCATCCAACTTTCTTCGGCATCAATCAGCAAAGCAACATCACATTCATATGCCTTTTTACAAGCTTTATCAAAGCGTTCTTCTATGCGATTCCATTCTTTTTGCTCTTCGGTAGTCAAAGGTATTCCTTCCGTCTTCTTTTGCCAAACTAAGAACCGTCCAAACCCAGTGGGTTTAAATACACCAAAAGGCATCGCGTCTTTTTGGTCAGCGAATTCTAGAAGTTCGATGGTCTTATCTAACACAGTATCAAATTGTGCTTCCTCTTCTTTTCCTTCGACAGAATAATCAAGTACAGAACAAACTTGTTTTGAGTAGATCTTATCTACTACCGGTAAACAATCTTCTTCGCTAACTCCACCACAAAAATGATCAAAAACTGTTGCTCTTATCAGTCCCTGGACAGGTAAATGTGCCTTTATAGCAAAATTAGTAACGGCAGTACCTATACGTACCAATGGTTCATTTGCTATCATTTTAAAAAGAAAGTACGCTCTTTCTAATTCAGAATCACTTTTTAAAGCAAATGCGGTTTGTGTATTATCAAATAAGTTATTTTGCCCCATTGAAAGTTAATTTTTAAAAATCTTCAATTTTACAGATATATTTATAAAAATATGATCAATTATTGTAAATACTTAGTGCTAATTTTAAGATATCTGCAAATATAGAACTTGCGAGTTTATTTTAATCTAAATTCTGCTTAATTTCGTCGCACTTAATTCAATAGTATATGAAGCCCATAGTTTCAAAAGATTCGATCGTTTATTTTGGCCAGGAATGTTATACTGCGCTTAATTCTTATCTGGAAAAAGCGAACCATTCAAAAATATGCATTTTGGTTGATAGCAATACGCATGAAAGCTGCCTACCTTTATTCATGAGTAAAATTGAAAAAGAATATGATATCGAAATCATTGAAATTGAAACCGGTGAAATTCATAAAAATATTGAAACTTGCAGCGGTATCTGGAATGCACTTGCAGAACTCGGGTTTGATCGTAAGGGATTAATGATCAATCTTGGTGGTGGTGTAGTGACCGATCTTGGTGGATTTGTTGCATGCACCTACAAAAGAGGGATTAATTATATCAACATTCCGACTTCGCTGTTGGCTATGGTAGATGCTTCTGTTGGTGGAAAAACAGGTGTTGATCTTGGTAATTTAAAAAACATGGTTGGTGTAATCAGCGAATCTGAAATGGTGCTCGTTGATACAGAGTTCCTAGGAACATTACCCGTTGAACAAATGTGCAGTGGATTTGCAGAAATGTTGAAACATGGGCTTATTCAGGATAAAGAATACTGGGAAAAACTAAGTGATTTATCCCAATTAGAACTAGACGATCTCGATCAAATGATTTATGATTCGGTGGTGATCAAAAACAAGATCGTTTTTGAAGATCCTACTGAGCAAAACATACGTAAGTATCTTAATTTTGGCCATACTCTTGGGCATGCAATAGAATCATTCTATCTTACTCATCCAGAAAAGCCAACATTGCTGCATGGTGAAGCCATTGCTATTGGAATGATTATGGAAGCTTATATATCTTCAGAACTATTATCTGTTACTGCCAATGATCTTCAACGAATAAGCGAAGTGATCCTGGCGACCTTCCCAAAAATAGATATCAATCCAGATGACTATCAAAAAATAACCGACCTTCTTATTCATGATAAAAAGAATGAAAAAGGTACTATTCTTTTTGTTTTGCTTGATACTATTGGAGATGCAACCTATAATTGTACTGTACCGGATGAATTGATCTTAAAGTCTTTTGAGTATTATAACTCACTTTAGTCCTTTTTTTATATTTTAGAATCACACCAACTTAATCTCATCATCTTGAAAAAGAAAATCTTTAAGCTTTTAAAAATTTTAGTGCTCAGTATCTTGGCGCTACTGGTTATTGCTATTGCTACATTGTATTTATCATTAAACAAACAGTTACCAGAAGGAATATCTGGATCCGATGCAGATAATTTTGCGTTAAAAATCCAAGAGGCAGTAAAACACGACCGCTATTTGGATACGGATTATATACAATGGAGTTTTAGAAACAAACATCATTATTTATGGAATAAACAGCAAGGAATAGCTAAAGTACAATGGGATAATCACACTGCATATCTAGATTTGAATAATCCAGATAATAGTTATTTGGAAAATAAGAATATCAAAAAGGAAGAAAAGCAAGAACTTATTGCTACAGCGTTTGCTTATTTTAATAACGATTCATTTTGGATTGTTGCTCCTCATAAATTGTTTGACAAAGGCGTAACTCGTCAATTAGTTACACTCGAAAATAACAGCAAAGGTCTTTTAGTAACATATAACTCTGGTGGCACTACTCCGGGAGATTCATATTTATGGAAAGTTGATAAAAACTATGTCCCGAAGAGTTACCAAATGTGGGTTTCAATAATTCCTATCGGAGGTATTGAAGCCACCTGGAGAGGCTGGACGACTACCGAAAGTGGCGCATACTTATCCCAAAAACATGAGTTACTGGGTTTTGGTATCCCTATATCAAATCTAAGAGCTTGGAGTGACTAGTTTTTTCGATCATTGAAGGCTACATATAAAATTACTAGATTTTGCCCCTTCAAACCATAGGGATTTCCCCCTTCAAAATTCTTTAAACAAAATTATTTTCATTTCAATTTTGAAAGTATATCAAAAGTCCCTCTTCAATTTTAAAAGGGCTTTAACGAGTTTTAATTAAAAAATAGTATCCATTTAACAAAACAGAAACTAAACCTATTTCTAAAAACGCATTCAAATAACTACATTTGCAATCTTGGTTAAAATTTTATGGTCGTATCAGAAGAAAATATCGAAGTATTAGGGGCACGCGTTCATAATTTAAAAAACATTGACGTTAACATCCCACGAGAAAAACTAGTAGTGATTACGGGTCTATCAGGATCTGGTAAATCATCATTAGCATTTGATACTATCTATGCAGAAGGACAGCGAAGATATATTGAAACCTTCTCTGCCTATGCACGTCAGTTTTTAGGTGGATTAGAACGACCAGATGTTGATAAAATCGACGGTCTATCTCCTGTGATTGCCATCGAGCAAAAAACTACCAGCAAAAGTCCTCGTAGTACCGTAGGTACAATTACCGAAATCTATGATTTCTTAAGACTTCTTTATTCAAGAGGAAGTGATGCTTATAGCTATAACACAGGAGAAAAAATGGTGAGTTATAGTGATGAGCAAATCAAAGATTTAATTCTTAAGGACTTTAAGAATAAGAAAATAAATATTCTTGCTCCAATCGTTCGTTCAAGAAAAGGGCATTATCGAGAACTTTTTGAACAAATTGCCAAACAAGGTTTTGTAAAAGTACGTACCGATGGTGAAATAAAAGATATTACCAAAGGAATGAAACTTGATCGATACAAAACTCATGATATCGAAATTGTAATCGACAGGCTTTTGGTTACCGAAGACCAAGATAATTCTAAGCGCCTTATGGAAACCATTAATACGGCAATGTATCATGGTGACAATGTGCTAATGGTAATCGAGCAAGATTCTCAAGAAGCACGTTTCTTTAGTCGAAATTTGATGTGCCCGTCAAGCGGAATTTCGTATCCAAACCCAGAACCTAATAATTTTTCGTTTAACTCTCCCAAAGGAGCTTGTCAAAAATGTAACGGAATAGGAAATCTTTATGAGGTTAATCTCAAAAAAATTATCCCAGACGAATCTAAATCTATAAAAAATGGTGGTTTAGTGCCTCAAGGGCCGCAAAAAAGCAATTGGGTTTTTAAGCAGCTTGAACTTATTGCACAACGATTCGATTTTAACTTAAGCGATCCCATAAAAAAGGTTCCTGAAGAAGCAATGCAAGTGATATTATATGGTGGAAAAGAAAAATTTAGCATAAATAGTAAATCCCTGGGAGTTACAAGAGAATATAACATCGATTTTGAAGGAGTAGCTACTTTTATAGAAAATACATATAATAATAATGACTCAACCTCGCTGCGCAGATGGGCTAGAGATTTTATGGACAACATTAAGTGTCCCGAGTGTAAAGGAAGTAGATTGCGCAAAGAATCTTTATATTTCAAAGTAAACGAGAAAAACATTGCAGAGTTAGCATCCATGGATATTATTGAACTTTCAGAATGGTTCAAGGAACTTCCGAATTACCAAAGTGAAAAGCAACAGCAAATTTCGGGTGAGATTTTAAAAGAAATTAATGCCCGACTTCAGTTTTTGGTAGACGTGGGCCTTACTTATCTTTCGTTAAATAGAAGCAGTAAATCCCTTTCTGGAGGAGAAGCTCAACGTATTAGACTCGCTACTCAAATAGGATCTCAATTAGTAGGTGTATTATACATTCTTGATGAGCCAAGTATTGGTCTACATCAGAGAGACAATGAAAAACTTATCAATTCTCTTGTTCAACTGCGAGATATTGGTAATTCGGTGATTGTTGTAGAACATGACAAGGAAATGATAGAACGAGCGGATCATGTCATAGATATAGGTCCTTTGGCAGGAAAACATGGTGGTGAAATTATAAGTGAAGGCACTCCCAAAGAACTGCAACAACATGATACCCTTACAGCAGATTATTTAAGTGGTAAAAAACAGATCGAAGTGCCTAGTAAGCGTAGGAAAGGAAACGGAAAAACAATTTCATTAAAAGGAGCTACCGGAAACAACTTAAAAAATATTTCTATTGACATTCCATTAGGTAAAATGATTGCTGTAACCGGGGTTTCAGGTAGTGGAAAATCCACGCTTATTAACGAAACCCTCTACCCTATTCTCAATGCTCATTATTTTAATGGCGTAAAAAAACCGATGCCTTATAAAAGCATAAAAGGCCTTGAGCACTCGGATAAAGTAATAGATATCAATCAATCACCTATTGGTAGAACACCCAGGTCAAATCCAGCTACATATACAGGTGTATTTTCAGAAATACGAAGTTTATTTGCAAAAACACCTGAAGCAATGATTAGAGGCTACAAGCCAGGGCGTTTTAGTTTCAATGTTACAGGAGGAAGATGTGAAACCTGTAAAGGTGGTGGTTTACGGGTAATCGAAATGAATTTTCTTCCCGACGTATATGTAGAATGCGAAACCTGCCAGGGCAAAAGGTTCAACAGAGAAACTCTTGAAATTAGATACAAAGGAAAATCGATATCAGATGTGCTGGAAATGACCATCAATGAAGCCTGTATTTTCTTTGAACACATTCCAAAGATATCAAGGAAATTAAAAACCATACAAAATGTTGGGCTTGGCTATATCACATTGGGACAACAATCTACCACGTTATCCGGAGGAGAAGCGCAGCGAATAAAACTCGCTACCGAACTATCAAAAAGAGACACCGGTAATACATTTTATATTTTAGACGAACCAACAACAGGACTGCACTTTGAAGACATACGTGTTTTAATGGAAGTTCTTAACAAACTGGTTGATAAAGGAAATACTGTTTTGATTATAGAGCATAATCTAGATGTAATCAAAATGGCGGATTATATTATTGATATTGGCTATGAAGGAGGAAAAAATGGTGGTCAGATCGTAGCAAAAGGGACACCAGAAGAAATTATTAAAGACAAAAAAAGTTACACGGCAAAGTTTCTTAAAAAAGAACTAGCATCTTAAACCAATCAATTTATGAGAGAACAACACCACAAAGGCTGGAACGAAATAAAAACAAATGATTCATGGGCAATCTTTAAGATCATGGGTGAATTTGTGAATGGCTTCGAAAAAATGAGTAAAATAGGGCCTTGCGTATCTATTTTTGGGTCGGCGCGTACCAAAATCGATGACAAATATTACCAACTTGCTGTAGATGTAGCCAAAGAGATTGTTAATAATGGGTATGGAGTTATTACAGGAGGTGGACCCGGAATCATGGAAGCCGGTAATAAAGGAGCCCATCTTGGTGGCGGAACCTCTGTAGGACTAAACATCGAGCTTCCTTTTGAACAGCATGACAACCCTTATATAGACAATGACAAAAGCCTTGATTTCGATTACTTTTTTGTGCGTAAAGTTATGTTTGTAAAGTACTCTCAGGGATTTGTAGTAATGCCTGGTGGTTTTGGGACATTGGATGAACTTTTTGAAGCCATGACACTAATACAAACAAAAAAAATAGCAAAATTCCCTATCATATTGGTAAGTACCGAGTTCTGGGGAGGGCTAATCGATTGGGTTAAAAAGACGCTTCTTGAGAAATTTGGAAATATAAGCCCTGGAGATTTGGATCTTTTTCATGTTGTCGACACACCAGAAGAGGTGCTTCAAATTTTGGATAAATTCTATACTGAGTATAATCTTAGTCCAAATTTCTGAAACACTTCATTGCCAAACCAGTTATTAATAGTGAAGGCGGCTTAAAATGTTAATTGCCTTTATGTATATATTGTAAAAATTGAAGATTATAAGAATATATAGTACCATCTTAGCCTTTTTTGTGCTGTTCACCATATCAGCACAAAATAACATTATTATTGATGCGACTTTGGATACAGAAAAAAAGGTGTTGTCTATTTCGCAAGAGGTAACATATACAAATACCTCCAAAGACACATTAAACAAGGTGTTTTTTCATGATTGGGCGAATAGTTTTTCGAGTAAAACCACCCCCTTAGGAAAGCGGTTTTCTGAAGATTTTTTAAAACGGTTTTATTTTGCCAAAGACAATGAGCGAGGAGGTACTATAGTGCAAAATATAACCGATAAAAACTCAAAATCCCTAAAGTGGGGGCGCCATAAGGGTACATCAGATATCATGTGGGTTGAATGCACCTCTCCTCTTTATCCTGGAGAAACTCAAACCTTTGTTTTAAACTACAAAATAAAAATAGCAAGTAGCAAATTTACGCGATACGGATATCATCCTAACGGAAATTTTGATCTTAAATATTGGTACATCATTCCGGCCGTGTATGATACTAAATGGAATATCTACAGCCATAAAAATCTTGATGACTTGTATGCTCCAATATCTAACTACAAAATAAATATTACCGTACCTCATGGTTATCATATTGTTAGCGATCTGAATAAGGAGACTATGCTTTCATCTGAAGAGGAAAAAAGCAAAACTATTAAACTTGAAGGCAACAAAAGAAATGAGATAAATCTCTATATAGAACGAACAGGGAATTTTTATAGTTTCCCAGCCGATGGGATTGAGTTTGTAAGCAATATAGAAGACAATGATTTAATGCCAGAAATGAAAATTGTGGCAACAGAAAGAATTATAGGCTTTTTACAAAGTAAGCTAGGGCAGTATCCATTTGACAAAATTCTGGTTTCAGAAAGTGATTACAAAAACAATCCGGTATACGGTTTAAATCAACTTCCTGATATTTTAAGACCTTTCCCCGATGGTTTTCAATATGAAATAAAACAACTTAAGGCCATAACCGAAAAATATCTTCAAAACACATTAATTATTAACCCAAGACATGATGCATGGATAAGAGATGCCATCCACATCTATCTCATGATGTCATATACGGAGCAGTATTACCCTGAAATGAAAATTATAGGTAAGCTTAGCAAAGTAATAGGGATACGATGGTTTCATGCGGCAGATTTAGACTTTAATGATCAATATTTTCTTGCGTATAAAAATATGGCTAGGTTATTTTTGGATCAACCCTTATCTGCTCCAAAAGATCAACTGGTAAAATTCAATCAAAATATTGCCAATGCCTATAAAGCAGGTGTTGGTTTCAAATATCTTGAAGATTATTTGGGAGACGACAATGTTGTTGACGCGAGCATCAAAGAATTTTACACCCAGAACGTATTACAATTTACCAGTTCACAAAAATATAAAGAGATTCTTGAATCAATATCTAACAAGGATATAGGGTGGTTTTTTGAAGATTATGTACAAACTAATGAAAAGATAGATTTTAAGATTAAGTCTGTAAAAAAACGTAAAGATTCGATCGAAGTAACTATAAAAAACAAAAGAAACAACGCAATGCCAGTTTCTCTTGTTGGATTAAGAAAAAAAGATGTAGTTTCTAAAACATGGGTTACCAATATAACAGGCACTAAAAAGGTAAAAATTGCTAATGATGATATTACCAAACTTGTCCTGGATTATGATCAAAATATACCCGAGGTAAACAGACGTAATAATTATAGAAATTTAAAGTGGATATTCAATAAACCTATTCAGTTTAGATTATTAGAAGATATTGAAGATCCTAAATATAGTCAAGTATTTTTTATTCCAGAATTCGAGTTTAATGTCTATGATGGTTTTACGCTTGCAGGAAAGTTTTACAACAAGACATTTATCAGGCGTGATTTTGAATACAGCATCTCTCCTGCTTACGGACTTAAATCCAATAAATTACTAGGATCCGCATCCTTCTTTTTAAGGGATCAAATTGCAGAACATGGATTATATCAAATCCGCTATGGTATCAATGGCAGCATGTTTAGTTATGCGCCGGATTTGTTATTTAGGAGGCTTTCCTCTTCTGCCAGCTTTTATTTTAGACCAAAAGATTTGAGATCAAACGAAAAGCAAAGATTAACAATTAGGAATGTAAATGTTTTTAGAGAAAAAAATGAAGAAAATCCTGTTGAAACTCCAGATTACAATGTATTCAACGCTCGGTACCGATATTCAGACTTCAATTTACTCAATTTCTTAGGGTATACACTAGATTATCAAATCTCAAAAAATTTCAGTAAGTTTTCTGCTACCATCAATTACAGAAAGCTTTTTCTTAACAACCGACAATTAAACTTAAGACTATTTGCAGGTACGTTCCTCTTTAATGATACCGAAAAGGATGGTGATTTCTTTAGTTTTGCTTTAGATAGACCTACAGATTATTTATTTGATTTTAACTATTTAGGGCGTAGTGAAGACACAGGTTTTGTAAGTCAGCAAATTATTATTGCAGAAGGCGGGTTTAAATCCCAACTAGACTATCCTTTTGCCAATCAATGGATTACTACATTAAATGCCAACACCAATATTTGGAACTGGATTTATGCCTATGGCGATGTCGGAATTGTAAAAAACAAAGGTATTTCTCCCAAATATGTCTTTGATGCCGGAGTACGGCTAAGTTTGGTTGCAGATTATTTTGAAGTGTTCTTTCCGGTAGTATCTAATAAAGGATGGGAAATTGCACAACCAAATTATGATGAACAAATTAGATTTATCATTACTTTAAGCCCAGAGACATTGATCGGTTTATTTACTAGAGAGTGGTATTAATATCTTTGAAAGACGGCAAAAAAGTATAAATGTGAAAATTTTGAATATTTGTTAACCAATCCTTAAATTAACGGTCAAAACAGATAATTTATCAATAAAAATGTCTTTTCAGTAAATAATATTCAATAAATTTAAGAGTTTCAGCCTTGCAATTGGTCTGTATTTTAGCTAAATTTGCAAACCTAAAATGTCGTTTGTATGCAACCTGAAATTATAAGCTCATCTAATATATCCTTTGAAGAATATAGAAATCAAATACTTAGAGATTTCAAAATTGCATGTATCAGTAGAGAGTGCAGCTTGTTAGGTAGGCGTGAAGTGTTGACGGGTAAATCCAAATTCGGAATTTTTGGAGGAGGAAAAGAGCTACCACAATTGGCAATGGCCAGAGTTTTTAAGGATGGTGATTTTAGATCAGGATATTATAGGGATCAAACCTTTATGATGGCTATTGATCAATATACTGTAGAACACTTTTTTGCCGGATTGTATGCACATACAGACATCAATAAAGAGCCATTTGCTGCAGGAAGACAGATGGGTGGGCATTTTGCAACGCACAGCCTTAATGAAGATGGTAGTTGGAAAAACCTAACCCAGCAAAAAAATTCAAGTGCAGACATCTCTCCTACCGCCGGTCAAATGCCCAGGTTATTAGGTTTGGCGCAAGCCTCAAAAGTATATCGTAATGAGAAAAGCGTAGCTGATTCGACCAATTTCTCTAATAAAGGAAATGAGATCGCCTGGGGTACTATAGGAAACGCTAGTACAAGTGAAGGCTTGTTCTGGGAAACGGTAAACGCAGGTGCTGTATTACAAGTACCCATGGTAATTAGCATTTGGGATGATGAATATGGTATTTCGGTACATGCAAAGCACCAAACTGCAAAAGAGGATATCTCATTAATTCTTGAAGGTTTCAGGCGAGATGAAAATCATGAAGGCTATGAAATTTTAAAAGTTAATGGTTGGGATTATCCCGCTTTAATTGATGCTTATGAAACTGCAGATGAACTTGCTCGTGAAAAACATATCCCGGTTATAATTCATGTAAAAGAACTTACTCAGCCTCAAGGACACTCTACTTCAGGTTCTCATGAAAGATATAAAAGCGAAGAACGATTAAACTGGGAAAGAGAACATGATTGCAATAAGAAGTTCAAAGAATGGATTATTGAACATAATATTGCTACTGTTGAAGAGATCATAGATATCGAGAAAACAGCGAAAAAAGAAGTTAGACAAGGAAAGAACAATGCTTGGAACGCTTATCTAGTTGAACTAAAGTCTGAACAAAACGAAGCCCTGACACTATTAAAGGCTTTGGAAGAAAAGAGTGCCAACAAAAACTTCATTTCCCCTATAATTAATACATTATCTTCCAAAGAAGATCCAATAAGAAAGGATATTCTTGAAGCGGCAAGAAAAGTATTGCGATATGTTACTAAAGAGGATTTTGAAGAAAAGTCTGCTCTTCAAAAATGGGTTACAGAGTATTTAAATACTATCCAGCCAAAATATAGCGATCACCTCTACAATGAATTTGACTCTAAGGTTACAAATATTAACGAAGTTAAACCACAATATGAGGAGAATGCTCCTCTTGTAGACGGTAGAATTATAATACGTGATAATTTTGAACAATTATTCGAGAGAGTTCCCAAAGCTCTTATTTTTGGTGAAGACAGTGGTAAGATTGGAGATGTAAACCAGGGATTAGAAGGTTTGCAGGAAAAATTTGGAGAAATAAGAATCTCAGACACAGGTATTCGAGAAGCTACCATTATCGGGCAAGGTATCGGTATGGCTATGCGCGGACTTAGACCTATTGCAGAAATACAATATCTTGACTATATCATGTATTGTATACAAGGTTTAAGTGACGATTTAGCCACTTTGCGATATCGTACCTTTGCCAAGCAAAAAGCTCCTTTGATTGTAAGAACCAGAGGACATCGATTAGAAGGGATCTGGCATTCGGGATCGCAAATGGGAGGTCTCGTTCATTTGTTAAGAGGAATACACATCTTGGTTCCTAGAAATATGACCAAAGCTGCTGGTTTTTATAATACCGTTATGGAAAGTGATGAACCTGCCGTTATTGTGGAATGCCTTAACGGATATCGCTTAAAAGAGAAAATGCCAAACAATTTGGCAGAGACTCGAACACCTATAGGCGTAGTTGAAACCATTAAAGAAGGAACCGATATTACCTTAGTTTCATACGGTTCAACACTTAGATTAGTTGAACAAGCAGCCAAAGAATTACTTTCTGTAGGAATCAATGCAGAAGTAATTGATGTACAGTCCTTGCTTCCTTTCGACCTTAATCATGACATTGTGAAGAGCGTAGCCAAAACCAATCGTTTATTAATTATAGACGAGGATGTTCCCGGTGGTGCTACAGGATATATTTTACACAAATTGATCGATGAGCAAAATGTATATCAATATTTAGACAGTAAACCACAAACACTAAGCGCACAGCCACATAGACCAGCATTTGGTACCGATGGGGATTATTTCAGTAAACCATCTACCGAAGACATTTTTGAAAAAGTATACGCTATCATGACTGAAGCAGATCCTATAAATTATCCAGAATTACGATAATTTTTTATTGAAAATCCTCAATTTTGATACGTTTACCGTTTTTGTAAGAGATCACAAATATTCGCTTATCAAATAAACCAGATTCGATGAGGGTTTTCCTGAAAGCTTGTGCTTCTGCTAATGTCTCAAAAATTCCTAAACTAAATTTGTAAAGAGAAGTATCATTATACACTAATGTATTTGTAAACTTTTCTGAAACTGCAGCGATCTTTTTATCATTCAATGCTTTTATCTGTACAGAAAATATAGTGTCTTTATTAATCAAACTTCTATAAAGATACAAGTCTTGGATTTCTTTAATATTAGCTTGTTCTTTTTTTACCAGCTCCAATTCTAGTTTTGTAGCCTCTAATTCATGTTGAATTAAGGAGAGTTCATTTGATTGATCTTCTTTTAAAATTTCTTTGGAAGACTTACTCGAATAAAAAGCGTTAGCAACTAGAAAAACGGCTAACAATAAAAGAACCACAGAGAATGATCCATACAATCTATTCGTTTTTTTACTTTTCTTCAGCTTGTCCACCTCTAATTCTAAGAGACCCTCAAGCTTTTGTTGTTTAATCTCGGATTTTTCTATCTGATAGTGCAGAGACAAAAGATCCTCATCTTTAATAACCTTCATTATTGGGGTAGTTTATGGGGTTATAGTTATTTTAAAGATAAAATCACCACGCTTAAAGGAGTTTCTGTTCGGTTATTCTATAAACAATTCCATTATTTGTTTCCAGAATCAAGATTGGGTTATCTTTAATAATTCTCTGAAAAGCTTTTAATGGAAAACCACTTGAGATTTGATTAATATTTTCAATTCTCGCCCTCGCTTTATCGTCAAGTTCTAGAATTCTAGATGTAGAATTCTGGTTATGAATATAATAATTATTATACAAAAAATACAATGTATCTCCATTTTTGTCTATATCATACTCCGCTTCTCCATATTCTTTAGCTTTTTTTACCGCTCTTCTTCCTTCATAATACTCTATAAAATCGGCTTCTATAAAAATTGCATCGTTACTTTCAAAAGCTCTGGTTACATAACAATATTGCCGCTCAAATTTAAGAGTTGGCTCGCCATTTATCGAATCATTTTCTACAATTAAAGAATCTTCTACAAGTGTTACGCTTTCTTTTTGTTCTAAAATATCGGCTTTTAGCTTGGTTACTTCATTCAGCAAAGAATCATTAATTACTTGAAGTTTATCAATTTCATTTGACTCCTCTGAAGAAAAAAATGTATCGTTCTTCATCATATAAAAACTACCTGCAATCATTAACACAATAAGACCTATAATAAAAGAGAAGTATAGATTACTAACTTTTTTGCTTCTTTTTAAATCTTTGGAAATCGACATAAGTCGATCCTCCATTTTTTGCTGCTTAATATCAGTTTTTTCAATCTGATAATGCATCGATAGAATCTCTTCTTCTTTTTTATCCATGATGTAAAACAATTAATCCCCCATCCTCGTACATACAACCAGACACCTAAATTAAGGAATCCATTTGATATCCCTAAAATTAGGTTTTCTTTTTTCCAAAAAGGCATCTCTTCCTTCCTTAGCTTCATCTGTCATATACGCCAATCGTGTCGCTTCCCCTGCAAATACTTGTTGCCCAACCATTCCGTCATCGGTAAGATTCATCGCAAATTTTAGCATTTTAATAGATGTTGGTGATTTTTCAAGAATCTCTTGTGCCCATTCATATGCTGTATCTTCTAAATCATCATGAGGAATTACTGCATTTACCATCCCCATTTCGTATGCCTCTTGTGCAGAATAATTTCTTCCTAAAAAGAAAATTTCTCGCGCTTTTTTCTGACCAACCATTTTTGCCAAGTAAGCAGACCCATACCCACCATCAAAACTGGTTACATCGGCATCGGTTTGTTTAAAAATTGCATGTTCTTTACTGGCCAGCGTAAGATCACAAACTACATGCAAACTATGTCCTCCTCCTACAGCCCATCCTGGAACTACAGCAATTACAACCTTGGGCATAAACCGTATAAGCCTCTGAACTTCTAAAATATTCAACCTGTGCATTCCATCGTTACCTACATACCCCTGATGACCTCTTGCTTTTTGGTCCCCTCCGCTACAAAAACTATATACTCCATCTTTTGTAGATGGTCCTTCAGCAGAAAGCAATACCACTCCTATAGAGGTGTCTTCTTGAGCATCATAAAAAGCATCATAAAGTTCACTTGTTGTATTAGGACGAAAGGCGTTACGAACATTTGGTCTGTTAAATGCTATACGTGCAACACCATTCGATTTTTTATATGTTATATCTTGGTATTCCTTCGCTGTTTTCCAGTCTATTGAGTTCATTGTATTTTTTTTAATTATCCAAAAATACTACAATCTTGTGTATCTTACCATATCATTCGAAAGGTTAATCTCTTTAATTTTTATGTAAAGAGTAGAATTTAGCATAGTTTTTGATCAAGTTATTAAAATTGGTAATATATTTATAGCGTTATGAGGATATTTTTAGCATTAGTTATCGGTTTCTTAAGTTTTTTATCCTATGCACAGGAAAAGACTATACAATCTATTTCTATAGAATGGGAGCAATTAAGTGCTCCATTATCCTTTACAAACAAAGAGTCTATTAATACTAAATATCAATTGTTGGAAGTAGATTTAAGTGTGGATCTTAGAAAACAATATCTAAAGAAGAATACTTCATTCATGCAATTACCAGAAAACAAATTTGTACAACCAGAATACAACGTTGCAATCCCTCATCCAAATCAAAGAAAGGTTGGCTTTACTATATCTGGAAACGGTTATAGCCCTAACCTGAGCGGGAATACCGGAGGAATTAAAAATACTGCTTACAAAGATGCTAGCTTATACAGTGGCGCATTTTGTCCTATTACTGGATTGGCTTATTAAATACTTCTTTAGATTCTCCGTTTATTTGCTTGTGCGCACCATTGAAGATATGTTTCCCGTTTTTCTCTTCGTCATAAAGATGGGTAAGCAAGCTTAGCTCATTTTTTAATGCATCCACTTTATCCACCAATAAATGTATTTCGTTTTTTAAATCTGTACCATCCTCCTTTTTCTTTCTCTGAACTCTTGCTTTTATTTCAGTCTCGGCTTTCATTTCGTCCATCCCGTTCATGATTACTCCTATAAATAAATTAAGCACTATCATCGTTCCGATTAATACAAAAGAAACAAAGAAAAAAGCTGCCAATATTGGTGAAGCAGAAGGGTTTGTACACAAGGACTCATTACCTCCATACCCATAACTATCACAACCATACATATTAATATACATGATATCTGTCCAGTCTTCTAGCGTGATTACTCGAAATAGCGATAAAATAGCCGTTTGCAGGTTATCAAAATGGATTGGATCATTGGGCCCGAATAAAAATACGGCCATGGCTCCATAGATATAAAACAGTAAACCAAGAAGGAGGCTAATATATGCCATCGAAGGAATACTTCTTAAAAGCGCTCCTACTATAAGCTGTAACTCTGGAAGGGCTGTAACCAATTTAAACACCCTAAGGATACGTATTAATCGCAAAACGGGTAAAAACTCAGCATTATCGCCTAAAAAAGGACCTGCAAAACAGGCAACAACTATAAAGAAATCGAATAAATTCCAGGTATCCTTAAAATAATTTTGCGGTTGGTTTCCTTCGGCGGTAATTTTGATGAATACCTCTACAGTAAATATGATCAAAATAATCCAATCAATAGCATCTATAATTGGAGCCCATTGATCTACTTTTTCACCATAGGTTTGTATACCTACCAAAATCCCTGCAAGGATAATTACCGAAATAATAAAATTTTGAAACCACTTAGATTTAGCAATCTTTTTGCATAGCGCTACCATTAAGAAAAAAGGTTAAGTTGTTGATATTATTTAGTTTTGAGACCTTAAATTTAATAAAATAATTAAATTATAGCACTTCCCCTGTGTTACTTAACCCTTTTTAGAGAGAATTATTATCCTGTTATTCAATCTAATAAACGTATCCCATCCTGTTCGATGGTAATTTTTCGTGCTTTATATAAAGATCCTATTGCTTTTTTGAAGCTTTTTTTACTTAATTGAAAAACTTCTTTGATATCCTCTGGGTTCGACTTATCATTGAGATCAATATAACCGCCACTAGCTTTTAACTCGTTAAGGATTTGCTGTGCATTAGGTTCAATCCCTCTAAAACCGTGGCGTTGTAGTGTAAGATCTATTTTACCGTCGGGTCTAACTTTTTTGATAAAACCTTTTAATTGATCTCCAGGTGTAATTTTTTGAAAAATTTCATCTGAATAGACCAACCCCAAATGTTTTTGATTAACGATCATATTCCATCCTTGAGGAGATGGATGAGAAGCGATAAGCTCCACTTCTTCATAAGGTGATAATAAGACTAGAGAATTATCTAAAAAAGCATTTGTTTTGCTAGAAGCGACCAATCTGTTGGTTTCTTCATCAAGATATATATAAACAAGATACCAGCTACCGGTTCGCATTTTTGAAGCTTGTTCTTTAAAAGGAACAAAAAGATCTTTCTCTAATCCCCAATCCAAAAAAGCACCAATTTCAGAAATACTGGTACACTTTAGATGGGCAAAAGAATTGACGGTAGCATAAGGCTCTAAAGTAGTCGCTACGATACGTTCTGAACTATCGAGATATACAAAAACTTTTAATTTATCACCTATTTCAAACTCTTCGGGAACATATTTATTAGGAAGCAATACTTCGTTACCTTCTTCATCTCCCAAAAAAAGCCCTGGTTCCCGGTCTCTTAATATTTCTAATGTATTGTAAACTCCTAAATCAAGCATTCTTCTAATTATTTGCCGCAAAGATACTTCTTTAATCTTCTTACATCTGGTATTTAAACAAAAAAAGGTGACTCTTAGCGAATCACCTTTATATTTTCAAAAGATTACTATTTACTATTTGTATACTGACTCTTTTTTAAAATGTTTTGTCAATAAATAATAAACAACAGCTCTATACTTGTTACGGTTAGATTTACCGTAAGCCTCGATTACAGAAGCTATAGCTTCGTCTAATTTTGATCCATCAGACAATCCTAATTTCTTGATTAAGAAATTTTTCTTAACGGTGTCTAATTCACTCTGATCACTACCAGATACTGTTGCAGCGTCGGCATTATAGATAGAAGGACCACAACCAATAGTAACTTTGGTTAAAAGATCCATGTCTGGAGTTTGACCAATTTTGTCTTTGATATCGGCTGCATATTTAGCAATTAACTCGTCTCTTTTACTCATAAGATGATAATGTTTATAGGTTTTTAGTTAATTTGTTATTCTTGTCTCAAATATAGACGAATTATAAATGAATAATTTATCTATAAAGTATATTAAAGCTGCAATATTAGACGAAATACTTAAAATAATCGATTAAAGTACTATCATTTACATTTCGAGGGGTGAAAACTTCAAGTAATTGGGGTAAGTCATTGTTTTGATAAATTTTCTTGACACCTCGAACCACCTCTTCTTTATTATTTGCAGCATGATATTCGAAACCAAACATTTTACATAAATGTTCGGCAGTTAGACGATGAGTAGTTTCAAAATATGTACTAAAGTTAACACTTTCTTCTTTACCAGGCAAGATTCTAAAAATTCCTCCTCCTCTATTGTTAATTATAATAATTTTAAAATCAGAAGGCACATAATCATTCCATAATCCATTACTATCGTAAAAAAAGCTCAGATCTCCGGTTATTAAAGTTGTTGGAATCTGTGAAGCGATCCCTGCTCCAATCGCAGTAGAAGTGCTTCCATCAATACCACTAGTACCTCGATTGCAAAAAACAGCAAAAGATGGATTTAACGAGAACAACTGTGCATAGCGCACAGTCGAACTATTACTTAATTGAATCATCTGACCATCAGGAATCTTTTCAAAAATAGTTTCAAAAACCTGAAGATCCGTAAAAGAAATTTTTTCTAAATATTCTTTGTGTTTTTTTCTCCTCTCTTCTCTTACTGAAATCCAGGAATTTTTATAATCACTATTTATTGATTTGACATGTGGCAAAAACTCTGAAAAAAATTTATTTGGATCTAGCTTTACATGATCGGTAAGGCAAAAATACGTGTCGAATGCCTTTTTTGAATCGATATGCCAATGCGATTTGGGTTGGTAGGTTCGCAAAAAAGCTTTAATTCGCTTAGAAACTACCATACCCCCAAACGTTAAAAGAACATCAGGTTGCAACGCCTTAAACTCTTCTTGGGATAACGAAGTAATTAATTGATCAATACAATTAATATGAGATTTGTGATGAATGTTTGAAGTAGTTTCTGTTAATACCAAAACAGATGGATCTTTTGCTAGATCTTCAATCCACTTTTGATCAATCATATCTGGAGCATTTACTCCAATTAATATCATTTTTCGTTTTGCCTGAGTCCATGCCAATATCATTTCAGCCTGCAGGTTATCAGAAATATAAGGCAAAGGGTATTCTACCGGTATGTTTTTAGGTGTAATCGTTGGACTTTCAAGTTTATCATACAAAGGCTCATAAAATGGTACATTAATATGAACCGGGCCGTTTTGTTCAATAGCCTTGTTTAGCGCCAAATTTATCTCTCGCTCATTATGCTTTTGGGCTTCATGTTGTTTTTGACGAACTTTTACATCTTCAATTTTTGTCTCAGCCACCACTTCAGAATACAGGTTTGCAGAGTACAAAATATGGTTTTCGAAGACATTCTTTTGACGAATCGTTTGTCCGTCTCCTATATCTATTCTTTCAATGGGCCTATCAGCACTTAAAACCACCAAAGGAATATCACTATAAAATGCTTCAGAAATGGCTGGGTAATAATTTAATAACGCACTTCCCGAAGTACATACCAATGCGACAGGTTTTTGGGTTTGCTGGGCAATTCCCAACGCAAAAAATGCTGCACACCTTTCATCTACAATACTATAACAATTCATCTCGGGGTGTTCGCTAAAACCAATAGTTAATGGTGCATTGCGGGATCCCGGAGAAATAACAATATGAAAAATTCCCTTTGCTTCGCATAAGGAAACTATTGTTTGAGCTAAAGGGATTTTGGAATATAATCGTGTTTTCATTCGAACGGCTAAAGTACAATATCATACCAATTTAAGCCAATGTTTTGATAGTAATTTAGAACAGCACCTTTTTCATTGTTTCTGTTTTATTTACAGTCTCTATCCATTCTTTTTCTGGAATAGAATCTTTGGTAATGCCACCGCCAACATAGAGAATTGCTTTGTTGCCTTCAATTTCCATGCATCGTAAATTCACAAAAAGATTGGAAACCACTTTATCTTCTCTATTTAGATTTAGCTCCCCCAGGAAGCCAGTATAAAATTTTCGATCGTACCCCTCATATTGCGTGATAAATGATCTTGCCTCTTCTTTAGGTAAACCACAAACTGCCGGTGTTGGATGCAGGATATTGATTACCTGCTGAATTCCTGATCTCTCTGAAACAAGGTTTGCCTTGATATCAGTTCTAAGATGCAATAGCGTTCCCGCTCGATGGGTATATGTTTTTGAAGAAACTATATCCTGTGCTATAGTTGAGAGCTCTTTTAGAATAAATTGTGTAACCATTTCTTGCTCTTCCAACTCCTTACTTTCCCAAGCAACTTGGTTATTCATTTGGTAAGGTTGTGTTCCGGCGAGGGCCATCGTTGTAAATTGATCATTATTAATCTGTAGAAGTGTTTCAGGGGTGGCGCCTAGCCATGTTCCAATCTTGGGATGGTACCAGTAATACACAAATGCTTTTGGGTAATTATGAATTAATTTCTGAAATATCTGTAATGAGCCAATTGAAGTAAAACCAGAAATTTCTTCCTTACGAGACAAAACTACTTTTCTTAAAACACTATTATCGATAGTTTCAATCCCTTTTTTTACAAGGTTTATATGAGTTTCTTCATTATTTATTTCATAAAAAACATTTTTTCTCTCAACTGTAATAACATGATTAACGTTAACTTGATCTGAAAGAGATGCTGTAAAACAATCACTGTGACTAAAAGGAATAAGAATCGCCTTTTTAGAAGAGTCAAACGGTGCAAATACAAATCCCGATGAAGAATAGTCTTCTATTTCATATAAATGATCATTCTGTTGAATAAAGGCATTTAACTCAGAAGAATCTGCTTTTCTATATATAACAAATGGGTATTGTCTGTCTTCTTGCTCCCTAATTTTAGTATAAACATCTTCTATGCCCATACTATCTGGTTTTTGGAAGTGCAATAGTAGTCAATTTAACCACAGAGATTAAGTTTTTTGCTTCATCTCTAATTTTGATGTCCCATAGTTGGGTTGTTCTGCCGGGATGAACTACTTCTGCTCTCGCAAAAACATATCCTTCTCGAATACTTTTTACATGATTTGCAGAAATTTCTATTCCCCGAATTATAAATTCTTTAGAATTAAGAAACATATAGGATGCTGCGCTACCCACGCTTTCTGCCAAAGCCACCATAGCTCCACCATGCAACACACCATCAGGCTGATGTACTTTTGGAGTCACTGGCATTTTAGCCACCAGATAATCCTTTCCCACTTCGCAGAATGAGATTTCGAGCGTCTCCATAAGCGTGTTTTCACACATTTTGGCGCATTGCTCGAGTATTTGATCTTGGGTTAAATTCATAGTGGTTTTAAATTTTAAGTAAAAATAAACAATGCCTATCAAATAAAATAACTATATTTAATCATTATTTTAACGAACGTTCGATAAAATGCCTAAAGTCAAGACATCCAAAGAAGAAGTATTAATTAAAGTGATTCCTATCCTCAGAACCCGTGGAGTACAAAATAGCAGCATGAGCGAATTGGCCAAGGCCTGTGGCATACAGAAATCACATTTTTATTACTATTTCAATAATAAAGAAGAATTAATCAAGGAGGTGCTTTCAACTGTTTATAGTTACTTTAAATACAACCTGTTTAAAATCATTGATAGTACCTCCTTAACTCTTCCTGAGAAAGTTGAAAAAATGAAACAACTCATGAATAAGATATTCAAAGTATCCGACGGGGGCTGCATTATGGCAAACACAGCCTTGGAAACTATTCATCTTAACCCAACCTATGGAAGTGAAATACAATCCTTTTTTACCGATTTTATAATAGGTTTACAGGGGTTATTAGAACCTAATTACTCACCGGAAGAGTCACTAATCCTAGCAGAGCAAATGGTACAGGATATAGAAGGTGGTATTTTATTGACTCAGGTTTACAACGATCTAAAATACTTAAACAACGCCGTTTCTAGAATGGAAAAAATAATATTGACAAATGAGAGCATATTATAAAATAGTAAAAAAACCATTTTTTGGAAGGTTCATGATAGAGTGGCAAAATCCTCTATCAAAGAATAAACAAGCAGAATGGACTTCTATTTCTTTCAAGAGTGCATCCAAAGCTACTCTTACAGGAATATATGCTTCATCCAGAACCAAAAAAATTAAAGCAACAATTGTTCTGGGGCATCCTATGGGAAAAGAAGCTAAGGGGTACTATTTAAAAAATGGGTATGCCGATATCCTAAGAGATAATGGCTACAACGTTCTGATCTTTGATATCAATGGGTTTGGTGAAAGTGAAGTAGGTAACTTCTTCTATCATAAGGATATAATCGCTGCAGGCAAAGTTGCAAAGAAAATATTTCCAGATTTATCCGTAGGATATTTAGGTATCTCACTTGGAGGACAATGGGCCACAATTGCTTTTGCCGAAGACCATAATTATGAGTTCGCTATCATAGAGAGTGCGGCTAATACCCTAGATGAGTTTTGGGTACAGTTTCCATTGGCAAATGCTGTTCTAAAAACTATGAATTTTATAAACCCAAAACTCAGAAAAGAAATAAGAATGATTGACCGAATTAAAGACGCTCACAGTCTCAAGAAGGTTCTTTTTATTTATATTGATGATGACGAATTAATAAAAGATAACGCCGGTGAACTTTTCAGCAAAGCCATTCCTGTAAATTCTGAAGTACTTACTTTTTCTAATGCAAAACATGCCCAAATTCCTAAATCAACATCAAGAGATCAATATTTTAACACCATAGTCTCTTTTTTTGACACTCAAACTAAAGCATCTCAAAATTAAAAAAACTTCACATGGAATCATACACAATTCATTCTTTTGACGGGTATCCGATTTCAGTTCACGAATTCACTCCCGTAAAATCAAACAATAAAACTATCGTTTTTGCTCCTGCTGTAGCAGTTCCTCAGAAATTCTATTTCAACATAGCAGAACATTTGGCAAATATGGGATGTAATGTATTTACTTTTGATTATCGGGGTATAGGCGCCTCTATGTCTCAAAGTATCCAATCATTAAAAGATCATGGATATTTTTCCTGGGCTTCAGATTTCAAAGCGGTTTCTAAATATGCAAAGGAAGAATTCCCTAACAACAAACAATATGCAATAGGCCACAGTTATGGAGGAAACAGTCTAGGCTTTAGTGATGCGTATCAATATTATGATAAGTATCTTACTATCGCATCACAATATGGATTTTATAAGCACTTTAAGTTAAGAATGCAGCTCTTAATTCTTATAAATTTTGGAATATTTGTCCCCGCCACAACATCATTGCTCGGATATTATCCCTCGGGGTGGTTTGGCCTGGGAAGCCCATTAACCACAAGAGTTGCCAAAGATTGGGCAAAATTTCTACTTCATCCAGATTCTATGCTGTATTTTACAAAAGGAAACAACACCACTTACTATGAAAACATTAAAGACCCAATGTTATTGGTAAGTATAGAAGATGATCTATTTGCCCCTAAAAAATCTGTTGACATTTTAGGCAATCGCGTATACAGCAATGCTCAGGTGACCCGAAAACATTTAAAACCTAAAGATTACAATCTAAAATCAATTGGTCATTTTGATTTTTTTAGAAAGAAAAATCGCGATATCTTGTGGCCTATCATTTATGATTGGTTCAACTTAAATTAAATTCATTCTCTTAAATTAAAAAACTCATTCTCAAAATTGGATTTTTTATCTAAACATATGCAAGCTGAAGAAAAGGAGATTTCATATCAGGCAACTAACACCTACTCTACTTTAAATACACTAACCTCTAAAACTAAAAACGTATGGTTGGTTTTTCATGGAATTGGGTATTTAAGCAGGTATTTTATAAAGTTGTTTGAAAGTCTGAATAATGAAGAAAATTACTTTATTGCACCACAAGCACCTTCAAAGTATTATAAAGGAAATGATTATAGAAGAGTAGGCTCTAGTTGGTTAACCAAAGAAAATACCCAAGCCGAAACAAAAAATGTACTACGATATGTTGATGCTATTATCGAAGCAGAAAGTATTCCACATCAACTAAACTTCATTATTTTAGGATATTCTCAAGGAGTTAGTATCGCTACGCGATGGATTTCAAGCCGAAAAATCAATTGTAATTCTTTGATAATGGTATCTGGTGGTTTTCCCAAAGAATTAAATAAAGAAGACTTTACATTCTTAGCCAAGGAAACAAAAATCATACATATTGTTGGCAAAAAAGACCCATATCTTCAAATAGATAAAGTACGCATAGAAAAGGAACGTCTGCAAAAAATATTGCCTCTAATAGATTTCAGAACACATACAGGTGGCCATGAATTGAATATTGAATCACTGCAAGAAATTATTTAGCGATCTATATCCCAAACTACACCATTTTTAACCAATTTTTTTCAAGCAAACCTCGATACGTCCATTTATACATTGAACCCGTCGCTTTTACCGCACTATCGTAGATCATATCAGTGTCTCTCCAATTTTCCTGCAACCAACTAAACTCGATTCTAGCATCAAGAGCTTCATAAGTTACGTCTTCTTTTACAAGGTCTACTGAAGCTAAAAAATCTTTTTTGGAAGACGGTGTATAACTAGAAACTCCTGCTTTTATAAAAGCCGCAAACTCATCAACATTATCAAAAACTTCAGAGTTTAATGTAAATTTATCCTGGGCTAGTTTGGCTTCTGCCGAAAAATAATGCTGGCCATCCATAAAACTAAACTGTGTATGTATGGCCCCTCTTACCTTATCATGCCCAACTGCGGCATGTATTCGAGGTACTTTATCCCTAAAAATCATTGGAGCCAAAAACTGAATTATTCTCAAGTTTGAATTTCTGTCTGTAATCCATACTTAAGGTTCTGGTTTACCTCCAGAATAATCAAAAATCCCTGCTCTATAGGCACATGACAATGTTTTAAATCGTATGATGGGCGGCAACGGAGCCAACATTATTTTATCCAAATTCAATATACAAAACGACATCACGCTCCACCCATTTATCACTTGTGGTTTAAGATAGTCACTGGGCAAGTGCTTTTGTAGTGTTTCAGGTTTCATCCTGAAATTAAATATATAACGTTCAACCATTTTAGCTTTGATCGAACGTGGAATATAAAAGCGTCTCTTTCTTTTCATCTACTCTTGTGTTTAGGTACGTATAAAACTACCTAATTAACACCATAGACTCAAGAGGTAAAAAGCTATAATACAAAGGGTTAATACACCTTTCTATATGTTTTTAATAGCAACCCGACTATGAACAGTATCGTAAATAATTGTGAGTTTTTTAATCTTATTTTCAAGATTAAGTTCGATAATATCTACTACCTTGAAAGTAACTTCTTTTCCATTTTTTAACTGCCAGTGATAATCAAAAAGCAAAGACATTCGATTGGAATCTTTTTCAAAAAACAAACCATCATATATTAATTTGGAAGTATTTGTGTCCCCGGCCAAAGTTTCATAAAATTTTTTAGCAGGCAATGTTCCGTACAAAGGAGAAATAACAATTCCTTCGTCAGCAAACAGATTTGTTACTTGCTCCATTTCACCTTTTTCCAGGTAAAATAAATAATTTTGGGCTACTTCCTCTTTGGTCATTTTACAAATAACGTTCTTTAATGACCTCGAGGTGGTGTTTTTGGTGACCGGCTAATATATAACCAACAGCTCTAGCGCTCATAGGGCTACCACTCGCCTTTCCTATCCTAAGCAACATCTCATCAGTAAAACTTTTAAAAAGTGTAATTGAGGCATTACGAACAGCTTCGAAATCGGCTAATAATTCTTCTTTACTATAATTATTTGCATTCGAATTTGGCACGTACTCATCTTGTTCGAACCCCATAAGAGGTGTTTCATCATTTCTTGCGAACCGCAATGCGCGATACGCAAATACCCGTTCGGCATCTATTAAATGTTGTAGTACTTCTGCAATCGTCCATTTTCCAATACCATAAGCATAGGTAAGTTTTTCCTCGGGAATTGAGTTTACAAAATCTGTGAACTCCTTTTTACCGTCCCTTAATCCCACTACAATATTCGGGTTTTTTGCCTTAGAAATATAGGCCCCGTAATAGGGATGAAATTCTCCTTCATTTAATTGAGTAAGCATAACATTAGTATTTAAAAAATGAGGTGGAAATTTAGTAATTCCCACCTCATTAATTAACACTCTTAACAGGACTTTATAAATTAAGCCGAATTACGACTAGCATTTATATTTCCGAATAATGATCGGGTCACCATTTTCTCATAAATATCTAAGTATTCGGTATTCTTACTTTTCGAACGTTGAATTTCCTGAATTTTCTTCAATGCATATTGCTGAATAGTAAGAAGTGGCAAAACAATATTTTCTCTAATATCAATCGAAGCTTTTCCTGCTGGTTCATTCTGCATTAATTCGGTATAACCAGTTAATTTAAAAAGTAGGCTTTTGGTTAATACAAATTCATCATAAATAATATCCCAAAACGCTCCGTATTCCTCATCCTCTTTCATATAAGCGGTCAATTCAAAAAATGATTTGGTAAGACTCATCATACTATTAGCTATCAAAGTTCTAAAGAATGCAGAACCTTTATATAACAAAATAACTTTATCAAACTCTCCACGGTCTTCAAAAGATTTTAACGCGGTTCCCACACCATAAAAACCTGGTACATTTTGTTTTAACTGACTCCAGCTACCAACAAAAGGTATTGCTCGTAAATCGCCAAAATCCAGTGTAGCACTTTTACTTCTTTTTGAAGGACGACTACCAATATTTGCCTTTCCGTAGTATTTCAGCGTACTCATATTTTCTAAATACGGAAGAAATTTAGGATGACTCTTAAAATCAACATAGGTTTTATAGCTTATATCGGCCAGTTCCTGCATTGTCTGTTTATTTTCTGGTGAAAACAAATTAGCTTCATTGCTGGTTAATTGATTCTCGACTCCAGCTCCCAAAAGTTGTTCAAGGTTATATTGACAAGAATCAAGGGTTCCAAAATTTGAGCTTATAGTTTGCCCTTGCACAGTAAGTTGAATTTCCTCATTTCCAACGGTTGGCCCCAAAGAAGCGTAGAATTGATTTGTATTTCCTCCTCCTCTGGCCGGTGGTCCTCCACGACCATCAAAGAACACGACTTTTACATCGTACTTTCTAGAAATTTCTGTCAGCGCCTCTTTCGCCTTAAATATCCCCCAGTTCGCCATCAAATATCCACCATCCTTGGTACCATCAGAGAATCCAAGCATAATAGTTTGCTTCATTCCCCTGCGTTTTAAATGCTCCATATACACCGGGTTACTATAAAGAGATTCCATCACCTGATGAGAAACTTGTAAATCCGGTACTGTTTCGAACAATGGAATCACATCCACCGTTGGAAGCTCCCAGTCACAAAGCCTAATCATGGCAAAAGTTTCCATGACATTGAGTTCATTCCCATTATTACTAATGATATATCTATTGGACGCTCGTTCACCATTATTTTCCTGAATGGTTTTTATAGCATAGATTGATTCTAAAGTTGAACGTGTGATATCCTCTTCAAAAACTGAAGGATCAAGTTTTCCAGAAACCTTAGAAAGCACTTCAATTTGCTCGTTTTCAGAAAGGGTTTTATAATTATTCGGAAAAATTCCTAAATCTAACTCATTAGTTGTCTCTACTATATCGGTCAATACTTTGTGATGTATTCGAGAATCTTGTCGAATATCAAGTGTAGCGAAGTGGAATCCAAAAATCTTTACCTTATTAATTAAATCTTGTAGCTCTTCTAGAAATAGTGATTGATGCTCATTGATCAATTCTTCCCTAATTTCTAACAAGCCATTCATCAATGTTTCAAGAGACAAGGGCTCTGCTGTTTTGGCGTAGTAAAAGTTATCGTACAAAGCGGTTTCTAAAACAGCAATTTTATCCTGAAGGTTACCAAAAGTAATTCTTCGTTTTAAATCTCGTATATCACGATAATAATTGATCAAAATTGTTTTTCGAAGTCTTTTTGCAACTTTTAAAGTGGTTTCGGTAGTAACAAAAGGATTTCCATCTCTATCACCACCAGGCCAGAACCCAAGATTGATCAAATCATTTTGCAGATCTTCTCCTTCGAATATATTTTGCTGTATATAATTATAGATTTTACTTGCTGATTGATAAAACACATTCTCTAAATACCAAATTAAACTAACGGCCTCATCATAAGGAGTTGGTTTTTCTTTTTTAAAAAAAGCAGTTTTACCAAGTTGCGCTAATAATTTTTTAATCTCTGGCAGATTGTCTTCTCGTATGGCATCATCCAAATCATGAATAATACCAAGCACAGTACCAGGATAAAACTGAGTTGGATGTGCAGTCAAAGTTGGTCTTATCTTGAAACGTCTTAAATACTCTTTAAGCTCTTCAAGTTGTCCTTTCGCCTTTGCTTCTTCTTTAATACTTCTTAAAGTTCCTCGTCCATCCATATTATTTACCACTGGAAAAGCAGCATCCTCTATGGCATCAAACAATACAACTTGTCGTTCGATATATTGAATAAACCTAAACAAAAGATCATGACGTTCTTTTTGTGAAGGTTTATCTTGATATAAGGTGAAGAAACTCTCAACAATCTCTGTCGGGTTTTTATGTTGGTCATAGCCTTTTTCACATATTTCTTTAAACAGTGGTAATAACACCCCGGTATTGGTTACCGTATCAAAAGGTAACGTAATTAATATGCTATTATAAATCTGGTATTTTGCCAGAACATTTTCATTAAAACGATCAATTTTTGGTTTTCTAGCCATTGTGTGGTGATAATTGTGGTTTAGTGGTTAAAAAAGCCTCTTCTGGTTTTGAAGAGTTCAATTTTATAATAATAATCTGATAAGTTTTATATAAAAAGCCCTTTAAGAAATCTTAAAGGGCTCTACTATATATTGAGAAAAGAAACCCTTTATAGTTCCTGAAAAATAGAATGCATCAAGCGTTTCTTATCATTAATACTCTCTTCTAAAGAAATCATGGTTTCTGTACGATAAACTCCATCGATATCATCAAGTTGAAAAATTATGTCTTTTGCATGATTGGTATCCTTTGCTCTTACCTTACAAAAAATATTAAATTTCCCAGTTGTAATATGTGCAACAGTCACAAATGGTATTTCATTAATTCTTTGTAAAACAAATTTTGTTTGCGAAGTATTTTGAAGATATATACCTACATAAGCAATAAAAGAGTATCCCAATTTTTTATAATCCAATGTAAGTGAAGAACCTTCAATTATTCCGGCCTCTTCCATTTTTTTTACACGTACATGAACAGTACCCGCAGAAATTAATAGTTTTTTTGCAATATCCGTAAACGGCGTACGGGTATTTTCAATCAACATATCCAAAATTTGGTGGTCAACTTCGTCTAATTTAAACTTTGCCATAGTAATTCGTATTATTTTTTCCCGATTATTTACATTGCAAAAATAACAGAAAAATACAGTTTCTACACATTTTATTTCATGTTTTTACCTGTTCTATTGAGAATAATTCAGAATCAAGGCGAAATTTTAACAACTCGACCTCTGGAACTATCTCTACTGTAACGATTTCGTTGCGTATAGTCCTTTTTTTACCAATAATTTCTCTATGTCCATAAAATTTTTGCAAATTGTCAATTTTAACAATTTTTGGTACGAATTTCACATCATTTTTAGCCAATTCTTCCGTATACTGCACAGCGATATCGACATTTTTTCCGTCTAAAACAACATCTCTAATAATGATATCATAAAAACATTTTCCATTCTCTGGGATTAAAAAGTAATCTTGGTAGCCCGCTCCCGTGACATCATTCTGGGCTATATATTGAATTGAAGTAATTAATGAATAAAAAATATACTCTCGGGTGATTTCACGATTATAATCCTTCGGATAATGCCCTGCTTCAAACAAAATCGTAGGAATACCTATATGCACAAGAGTGTCGCCAACACAATTGATATTAAAACCATCATCATATCGTCCCACCTGACCAGGAATACATTGTTGAAGCACCGTATTCATTCTGGCAATAATCTCCATAGCAATCTTACGACTAACGGTTATCGATCGTTCCTCGTCACCTGCTGGGGACAAAAATGATATGGTAGCTGGTTTATTTGTATCTCCAGCACTAAAAATGGTGCGTTGCCCATGTAAATTGAACCCATAATCAGGTTTTATCTTATAGATAAGTTCATGCAGAACGTTACTTTCTCTTTGCGTAAGGTTTTGAGCATCTCGATTAAGATCAACTTTATTATAATTAAGCCTTGTATAGGCTTTGGCACCATCTGGACTAAGAATAGGAACAATAAACAGCGTACATTCTTTTAAAATACTTTTTGCAAGATCATTATCAGGATCCTTAAGGAGATTTAATAAATCAAACACTGCCTTGGTAGTGGTACTTTCATTACCATGCATCTGAGACCAAAACAGAAGTTTTTTGGATCCCGAGCCTAATGTTATCAAATGTATGTCAGCATTGTTTTCGGAAACGCCGATTTGCTTAACATCAATTTTACGGGCCGAAATATTTAAAAGAGGAGCTATGTGATCTGTATTAATATAACGTCCAGATAAAGAAGACTCTTTATACCTAACAAACCAATTTTGCAATGTAACTAAATCCATAAAAAGCATTAAAAGGTTACGAAATTACGGTAGTTTACCGAGGATTCATAGTAAACAAGAAGATTAATTACAAATGTAAACTAAGATCGAATTTACAATTGTAAATCAATCAAAGTTACAAATGTAAACATACAAAGATCTTCTATTTGTTTACCAATGTAAACAACCTTGAATTAAGGGCAATAAGGTTATTAACAATTTATTTAACTTCTCAATTAAATTATAATAATACTTTATTAATCAGAGGTTTAATGATTATAACTTGAATTAACAATTTAATACTCGGCACTCCGTGTTTACAAATGTAAACCTAGTTTTAACACAAAATTGTTTACCTTTGTAACCAACTTACACAACAAAACCCGTTTACAATGGTAAACAGCAAAGATTTTGGAAAAAGAATCCAAAAAATCATGGATTATTATGCTGTATCTGCTTCATCCTTTGCAGATTACATGGGAGTAGGACGTTCTTCTATTTCTCATATTCTTTCTGGTAGAAACAAGCCCAGTCTTGACTTTGTCATGAAAATTATAGAAGCCTATAATGAGGTAGACTTACAATGGTTGTTATATGGCACAGGGTCGTTCCCTAAATCTGAAAATGTTATAGAAGAAGAAATACTAGTACAGGAAAATCCTGCTACTCCTAAACCAACTTCTACTCCTACCGAGTCCACAGAACAAGATTTGTTCTCTCAATCATCCTCTGCAGAAAAAGAAACTTTTCGACCTTCTACAGTTAGTTCTGAAGATTTTTCCAGAATAACCTCGGGAAAAAATGAAATAGATCGAATTGTTATTTTTTATGAAGATGGTACTTTTCATTCCTACCAAATGAAAAAAACTTAACAACTTTTTGGGAAGTCTCTATCAACTTTCTGGAAATAAATTTATTTTCGCCTTCCAGTTAAACTATTATATGGCCCGGATTACTTTTTCATTCTTCATTTTTATAGCCTTTGCTGGTTGTGATCTACCAGAACGCAATTGTGCTGATTTTCATACCGGAACTTTTGAATTCAAAACTTTTCTAAACGGAGAATTAGCTAAAACCACCTTTATACGTAATGACTCTATAGAAATTGATTATTTCCAGGGAAAAAGTGACACCTCCTCCGTTCGTTGGATTAACGAATGTGAATATATCGTCCAGAAATTACATCCAAAGAGCATGGCAGAGGAAAAAGCAATTCATATGAAAATCTTAACTACAGATAAAAACACCTACACTTTTGAATATGCTTTGGTAGGTGCTTCTAATAAACAACGTGGAACCGCAAAAAAAGTAAAATAATGTTTGAAATATTCACCTCTCCTGATGCTTGGGTTGCCCTATTAACGCTAACATTTTTGGAAATCGTATTAGGAATCGACAATATCATATTTATATCGATCGCATCTAGCAAACTACCCGAAAAACAACAGAAAAAAGCAACAAACATTGGATTATTACTAGCAATGGTAATGCGTATCGTTTTGCTATTTGGTATTTCGCTCCTAGTTGCCATGGAAGCTCCTTTTTGGCATATTAATCTTCCGTGGGTAGAGGCAGGAATTAGCGGCCAAGCATTGATATTATTTGGTGGAGGAATGTTTTTATTATACAAGAGTGTGCATGAAATTCATGAAAAGGTGGACGAAAAAGGGGAAGAAGAAAAAGAACTTGAGGCCAAAAGTTCTTCTACGCTCTCTAATGCTATTGTGCAAATTACCTTAATTAATGTGGTATTTTCTTTTGATTCAATACTTACGGCCGTAGGAATGACCAATGGCTTAAGCGATAACCCAAATGATGCACTAATCATTATGGTTATTGCTGTTGTAGTATCTGTATTGATTATGATGTTATTTGCTACTCCAGTAGGAAGATTTGTAAACAAACATCCATCCGTACAAATTCTTGGACTTTCATTTTTGATCCTTATTGGGTTTATGCTAATTGCCGAAGCTGCACATTTGGCTCATTTGCAACTATTTGAAACAGAAGTAGGTACGATTCCTAAGGGGTACCTTTACTTCACTATAGCATTTTCATTATTGATAGAGTTTTTAAACTTCAGACTTAGAAAGAAACATAAGGTAAGAAAGCAGAATGCTTAATCATTAATACATGCCTAATACTATCTAAGATCATAACAACATTTAATAATATACGATCTACATATTTCCGCAATATGGGTTAAAAATAAATGATGTTTTCGTTGTAATATTGCATAGTTCAAAAAATCAACTATGTTCAAGAGTCAAATGAACTCATATTCTGATCGGATTTCAAAAGCAATAGCATTTATTGAAGAAAATCTTATGAATCCCCTGACTTTAGACCGTATTGCTAAAGAAGCATGTTATTCAAAATATCATTTTATTCGTGTTTTTACCGCTATGACTGGAGAAACAGTTGGAGATTACGTAAGAAAACGAAGAGTATCAGAATCTGCTCATGAATTATTGCTTACGCAAAGAACCATTGTAGACATTGCAGCACGGTATCAGTTTGATTCGCAGCAAGCATATACCCGTGCTTTTAAATCTGTTTTTGAAATTGTCCCCGGAAAATACCGTAAAAAAGGGCATCGACTTGTTCCGTTTAATAAATATACCTTATCACCAAGCGATCTTGATCGTTTGCAAACTGATTTTATAACTATGATACCAAAGATTGTTAATACTAAAGAAAGAAAGTTGATCGGTCTAAAAACAGAGACGTGCTTGGCAGATGATAAAACCACACAAATGTGGCAGGAATTTATGCCCAGAAGACATGAGATCAAAAATAATGAGGATACCGGGTTTTATTCTGTGCATGTACACAATGATAATATTACCCTTGAAAACTTTACTGAAGATGTAATCTTTGAAAAATGGGCAGCTGTAGAAGTTGCAGATTTTAATGACATTCCTATAAAGATGTTTCCATACACCCTTCGAGCCGGTATGTATGCTGTTTTTATTCATAAAGGTTCCGCAAGTACATTTCCTAAAACAATGGACTATATTATGCAAGTTTGGCTGCCTGATTCTGAATATAAGCTAGACACCAGGGACATTTTTACAATCATGGGCGAAAAATACCATGGACCTTATCACCCAAAATCTGAAGAAGAAGTTTGGATTCCTGTTACTTGATTTAACTTTTTTATAGCGCTACAATATTGATTAAATAGATATTTTTAATTCATCTAGAGAAGTGTATTTAATCCTTTAAAATTGTATTTAATCGAAAAAATATTAAAAACATCCTCTTTGTCATCATACAACGACAATATACACACCATAGTTTGAGTTATTAGCTCATTAAACATTAACAAATAACTAAGGGAAATATGAATAATAAGCTATTTATTATATGTTGGCTAGCCTCCGTAGGATTATACGCTCAACAAGAAAATTTTGGCCCACAAACTGAATATAGCAATGTCGTAATTGAAGTAATGGATCAACAAGAAAGTAAGATATCTAGAATTGATAACATAAAATATTCAGCAGAAGAATATGAGTTAATGATCAAGAAATGTAGAGAATTAACAATCAAACTGGTCAAATATGACAAAATGATCCAAGACGGATCAATGACCAGAAAGCAAAAAAAACAGTGGAAAAGAGATGTTGTAGAAGCAAAAATGCTAAACTTCAGAATTTATGATTTTACCGATAAACTTATACAACAAAATTATTCTTTGATTGACCATGTAAATAAAGAAGCGCTTAGTGATTATTATGACTTTTCTAAAATTTTAGAAAGTTCTATGAACTATGCTGGTTTTTAAAAACGACACCATTTGTAAAAAAAGCCTCGCGACTAGTAAGTCGAGAGGCTTTTCTATTTGAAAAAACATGTCTTTTTATATATTCAGAGCATTTAGTAATAAACCCGAACAAATATAAAAGCAGGCTGATTAGAAAATAATTCATTTAAGTATCTTTAGACTGAATAATAGGCTACCAAAAGATCTACAATTGAAAAACTATTTAATCCTTACTATTTTCTTATTAGTATTCAAGGTAATACAAGCACAACAATCTTATAAAAGGGTACTTTCTCTTATGGGAAGTAGTTTTGATATTACCGTAGTTGCAAAAGATTCTACCCTAGCAGACCAATATATAGATATTGCAGTTGCCGAAATATCAAGGATAGAAAAACTTATTTCTTCATGGGATCCAAACTCTCAAACATCTGAAATTAATAGAAATGCCGGTAGTAAACCTGTAAAAGTGGATAAAGAATTATTTGATCTTATTGATCGTTCGTTAGCTATTTCCAAACTAACTGATGGCGCTTTTGATATTAGTTATGCATCTATGGATCAAATATGGAAATTTGATGGAAGCATGACCAAAAAGCCGTCAGAGGAAGAAATAATGGCTTCAGTTGACAAAGTTGGTTATAAAAATATCATTCTAGATAAAAACAACTTAACAGTATTCTTGAAGCTTTCTGGAATGAAAATTGGTTTCGGAGCTATTGGAAAAGGGTATGCCGCAGATAAAGCAAAAAAAATATTGATAAATAATAACGTAGAAGCGGGAATTATTAATGCCTCTGGAGATATGAATACCTGGGGGAAAAAACCCAATGGTGACGAATGGAAAGTAGCAATAACAAACCCTCTAAACAAAACTAAAGCATTTGGACTTTTACCAATCCGTGATGGCGCCGTTGTTACTTCTGGAAATTATGAAAAACATGTATCTTTTGATGGAAAACGATATTCGCATATTATCGACCCCAGAACCGGCTACCCTTCTACAGGAATTATAAGCGTTACCGTTTTTGCACCTAAGGCAGAACTTGCCGATGCATTGGCGACCTCAGTCTTTGTAATGGGAAAAGAAGTTGGATTGAATAGAATTAATCAACTTCCCAAAATTGAATGTATCATTATCGATGACCAAGGAAATATCCTTACCTCAGACCATATACAAATAGAAAAAATATAGAAGAACGATAAGTTGTTCAGCATTTTAAGTGTTTTTTTTATTTTTTATCCGAAATTCGCCGAAGAAAATAACAAGTAGTATTACATGAGTATAGAAAAACAGCTACTAACGCGAAGCGGATCTTCATGTGAATTATCAGGTGAGATAGAAAATCTAAAAGTCTATGAGGTTCCTAAATCGCCAGGAACAGGAATGGATAGTCACATCATTATTTCGCAAATATGCTTAGAACAAATTGAGGATCCAGATAAGATGGACCCCAATCACTGGCGCTGCCTTAACGATAGCATGTGGAGTGAAGTTCCTGCAGTACAGGTAATGGCATGGAGAATTCTAAATCGTTTGCGATCAGAAGGATGGCCACAAGATTTACTCGACATGCTCTACCTGGATGAAGAAACACTCGTATGGGCCAAAGCTACTGGAGAAGGCGAAGATGCCGATGACGCAATAAAACATATTGATTCTAATGGGGCTGTACTACAAGCTGGAGATAATGTAGTATTAATTAAAGATTTAAATGTAAAAGGAGCTAATTTTACAGCCAAAAGAGGAACAGCGGTACGAAATATCTCGTTGGTGCACGACAATCCAGAACATATCGAAGGTCGTGTTAATGGACAACACATCGTGATCCTTACAAAATTTGTAAAGAAATCTTAGTGAAATTTTATAATGTAAGTATAATAAAAAGACCAACCTGGTATTTATTACCTGGTAGATTTTGTATTTAAAAAGGAGTCTTTTCTGTTGCTATGTTAAATCTACGCTAAAACTAGTGTTAAATCACTGCTTTTCAATAATATAAAGCTCAAATAAATGGTTCTATATAATAGATATTAACCACTAACACTCTAATCATGTTACAAAAATTTTATGCCTAAAAGGAGTTGTTGAGTTAAACAAAAAACAACAACACAAAATCAATGGAGGAGAATGTAACGACATCTGTGGAAACCCAGGATGTCGTGATTTTGTAGAATGCTTTAACAATGAAGATTGTGGTTCATTTGGCCTCTGCACCGATGGATGCTGTATTCGAGTTTTATAGAAACTGTATACATTAGCGTATAAAAGACTGTTTTGCTACAGTCTTTTTTAAATTTACCCTTTCAATTATGGTCTTAACCAGGTATCAGGATCCAGGTAAAACATCTTTTTCCATCCCTGAACTGCTTGGTCATCACGTAGTTTCATATAAGGAAACGGCGTAGTTATTGCATAATGCAAGTGCGGTGGTTTTCCTTTTGCATTCCCCGTATCTCCCACTGTACCTAATACAGAACCTGATTTAACGGGAGCAAAGGGAAAAGTATCTATCTCATCTAAATGTGCATAATAGTGAAATCGCCATTTGGGACCTAATACCATGACTGCCTTCCCTCCTTTTCCTCCTTCGTGCGTATATACCACAATGCCTTTGGTTGCGGCAATAACCGGAGTTCCTCGATCTGCAAAAATATCGATGCCCTTATGGGTAATAGACGATCCCCAAGGGTATGTCCAAAAAGAATCATCATCCCAATTCTTGGTGGTAGCTCCTTGTACCGGAATTATCATACTTTGTGGAATAAAAAAACCAAACAGTACTATAGCAAATGGTATCCAAAACCATTTTCTAAGATCACGATTACGCACTAAAAACCCAACCGATGTAAGCAGTATAACCCAGAAGCGTTTTGTAGTATTTGTGATCATGATAAAAAAGAGTTCTAAAAGTTTTATTCAAAATCTAGTAAATACTTTAGAACAACGTAGGTTGCTCATTATCTCCTTTACCAGGGGGTTCTTCAGAAACTTCAGTATCAGATGAGGACACATTTTCTTCTTCGACTACTTCTATCTCTTCTGGTGGAAGTGGTTCGGGTTCTTCATAAGGCAACGAATCTAACAAATTGATTTGTTTAACTTTATGAGTCGTTAATTGATTTCCCAATGCTTTAATTCCTTTGATTGAAATAAATTCTTCAAAGTTTATTTCTTCATTTGGACGTTGATCTTTTCCACGAAGTTTGCTAAAAATTATTTCCCCTATGGGCCTATAATCTGTAGAAACAACCTCAAGGAATGATTTTGCATGTTCTGAAATGAAGTTCTCTTCGCGCTCAGGGTTTTCAATTAGAAAACGTTTTACATAGTATCGCTCTTTCTCTCCATCCCAATAAATTGCGGATATTGGTTTCTTGGGTTTCCATTTTTCTAACACCACCATATCAGAGTTAAAATGCAGTGTCATTTCAGGAATAATAGTTTTGGCATATCCCTTTTGATCGATAACCAATAATCTATCTTCTCCTCTAAACTCTCCCAATAACTCTCCTCTACCATCTACGTTAAGGCGCTGTACGGTATCATCAAACCAAATTTTACGTGGTTTTAAGGTTGAAACTCCCTGTTCTTTTAATTCTACTCTTTTTATATTATACTTAGTAACGATATTACCTTTTACTCCTCTACCTTTGATCAATAAATCAGAAAAATCAAGATCAAACTTGAGTTTTTTGATACTTCCCGCTTGACGTAAAAATATAGTTATCACTTCTGCCTCTCCATTTGGGTTAGCTGAGAAATAAGTTACTTTGGATCCTTTTTTACCCTGTGCTAGATCGTACTCTTTATCCCGGGTAACCCCAGTCACGGCAAAGCGTTTTACATACGAAGCTCCTCCTCTACCATCTTGGTAGATCATATTATAGATCGTACGCTTATCCTTTTTCTTAAAGACCGCTACGTGAATAATATTTTTACCTATAAACGTTTTAGAATCCACCTTGGTAATCATCAATTTACCATCTGCCGTAAAGCAAATAATATCGTCGATATCAGAACAATCAGTCACATACTCGTCTCGACGAAGTGAAGTACCTACAAATCCTTCTTCGCGATTTACATACAACTTTGTATTACGTATTACTACCTTGGTAGCTTCAATATCATCAAATATCTTAATCTCGGTCTTACGCTCTTTTCCTTTGCCATAGGTAGTTTTCAATCTCTTGAAATAATCAATAGCAAATTCTATAAGATGTTCCAGATTATGCCTTACCTGTGCAATATCTTCTTCAAGCGCTTCAATTTTTTGTTGTGCTTTGTCAATATCAAATTTCGAAATTCGTTTGATACGTATTTCGGTCAGTCTCACGATATCTTCCTCGGTGACTGCACGTTTTAAATGCTTGACATGAGGCTTTAACCCTTTATCAATGGCTTCAATCACTCCCTCCCAGGTTTCTACCTCTTCGATATCACGATAGATACGATTTTCGATAAATATACGTTCAAGCGAAGCAAAATGCCATTGTTCCTGAAGTTCTTCCAGTTGAATTTCGAGTTCTCTCTTCAATAATTCTACCGTATTATCGGTAGAACGACGAAGCATTTCAGAAACTCCAATAAAATTCGGCTTATTTTCCTCAATTACACAACCTAATGGAGAAATAGACACTTCACAATTAGTAAATGCATATAAAGCATCAATAGTTTTATCTGGCGAAATACCCGACGGAAGATGCACTAAAATTTCTACTTCTGCCGCAGTATTATCTTCAATTTTCTTGATTTTAATCTTTCCTTTATCATTGGCTTTAAGTACAGAATCAATTAAGCTTGTTGTCGTGGTTGAAAATGGAATCTCGGTAATCACCAGGGTAGTTTTATCTAGCTGCGAGATCTTTGCGCGTACTCGCACTTTTCCACCTCGGTTACCGTCATTATAATTGGTAAAATCTGCAATTCCTGACGTTGGAAAATCAGGCAAAATAGTAAATCTTTTTCCTTGTAAATGCTTAATGGAAGCATCGATTAACTCAATAAAGTTATGTGGAAGAATTTTGGTACTCAATCCTACGGCAATCCCCTCTGCACCTTGCGCCAAAAGCAACGGAAACTTTACCGGAAGATTGATTGGTTCTTTTTTACGTCCGTCATACGATAATTGCCAATCGGTAACCTTTGGATTGTATACTACATCCAGTGCAAATTTAGACAAACGCGCTTCGATATAACGCGAGGCTGCTGCTCTGTCACCAGTAAGGATATTCCCCCAGTTTCCTTGCATATCGATCAGCAATTCTCTCTGTCCCACTTGCACCATGGCATCAGCAATACTAGCATCTCCATGCGGGTGGTACTGCATCGTATGCCCGACAATATTCGCTACTTTGTTGTATCGACCATCATCAAGATCCTTCATAGAATGAAGAATACGGCGCTGTACAGGTTTTAAACCATCCTCAATAGCAGGTACAGCACGTTCTAGGATTACGTATGATGCATAATCCAAAAACCAGTCTTTATACATTCCCGTGACTTTGGTGATCACTTCTTGTGGGTTGTGATCTTCGGGTGTTGATTCGTGATGTAGTTCTTCGTTTTCGTTTTCCAAATCCATATATAATTGATGGGGCTTGTTTTAAGTTTATAGTTTATGGTTTTTAGTTTCAGGTTAATACAAAATCATTACTCCCAACTCTAAACTCATAATTCCAAATTATATTTCTTCCTCTACAGTGTCCAATTCGACTTTCAGGTTATCGATAATAAACTCTTGTCGTTGCGGTGTGTTTTTTCCCATGTAGAACGACAACAATTCTTCTATAGACTTTTCTTTATCAAGCATTACCGGATCCAATCGTATATCATCACCAATGAAGTGTACAAACTCATCAGGCGAGATCTCACCTAATCCCTTAAACCTTGTGATCTCTGGCTTACCAGATAATTTTGCAATGGCGTCTCTTCGCTCCTGCTCAGAATAACAATAAATTGTTTCTTTCTTATTTCTTACCCTAAATAATGGTGTTTGTAGGATATACAAATGACCTTCTTTAATCACCTCAGGAAAGAATTGTAAAAAGAAAGTGATCAACAGTAGTCTAATGTGCATACCATCGACATCGGCATCAGTGGCGATCACAATATTGTTATAACGTAAATCTTCAAGAGACTCCTCTATATTCAATGCTGCCTGCAAAAGATTGAACTCTTCATTCTCATATACAATCTTTTTGCTCATATTGTAGCTATTCAACGGTTTTCCGCGCAAGCTAAATACTGCTTGTGTATTTACATCTCGGGATTTGGTAATCGATCCACTTGCAGAATCTCCCTCGGTAATAAAAAGTGTACTCTCAAGATTACGATCCTTTTTACTATCGGTAAGATGGACTCTACAATCTCTCAGCTTTTTATTATGTAAACTTGCTTTTTTTGCACGCTCTTTGGCTAGTTTACGAATACCGGACAGGTCTTTTCGTTCACGTTCGGCCTGTAATATTTTACGTTGTAAACTCTCTGTCGTATTTGGATTTTTATGTAAGAAATTATCAAGTTTTGTCTTTACAAAGTCATTGATATACGTTCTTACGGTTGGCAAACCACCACCCATATCGGTTGATCCCAGTTTTGTTTTCGTCTGACTCTCAAAAACAGGTTCCATCACCTTAATACTTATTGCAGAAACTATGGATTTACGGATATCACTGGCTTCATAGTTTTTACCATAATACTCACGAATCGTTTTTACTATCGCTTCTCGAAAAGCGGCTTGATGCGTACCTCCTTGTGTCGTATGTTGGCCATTTACAAAAGAATGATACTCTTCGCTATATTGAGACTTACTATGTGTTATTGCCACTTCGATATCATCACCTTTAAGGTGAATTATATCATATAACCTATCATCTTCATTGATGTTATCAGAAAGTAAATCTCTTAAACCATTTTCAGAATAATACTTCTCTCCGTTAAAAATGATAGTTAATCCAGGATTAAGGTACACGTAGTTTTTAAGCATTTTGGCTACGTATTCTGTGCGATACTTATAATGCTTAAAAATAGTTTCATCGGGTACAAATGATACTTTGGTACCACGACGACGTGAAGTCTCGTCTAGACTTTCTTGATTGGTAAGATTTCCTTTTTCGAATTCTGCAGATGCCGATTTACCATCACGGGTAGATTCTACCTTAAAAAAAGCAGATAACGCATTTACTGCTTTGGTACCTACTCCATTAAGACCTACCGATTTTTTAAAGGCCCGAGAGTCGTACTTACCTCCTGTATTCATTTTGGAGACTACATCTACAACTTTTCCTAGTGGAATCCCACGACCATAGTCCCTTACAATTACTTTATCGCCTTGTATCGAGATCTCGATGGTTTTACCGGCCCCCATCACATACTCATCGATCGAGTTGTCGAGTACCTCTTTTAATAGTATATAAATTCCGTCATCTGCCGATGATCCATCGCCTAACTTACCAATATACATCCCTGGCCGCATACGGATATGCTCCTTCCAATCGAGGGATCGTATATTATCTTCGGTATATTTGGTTTCCTTGCTCATAAATTTTTGGGTAGAATGCCTGCTAATATAAGGTATCACTAACAGAATTAAAACAGGCTTCCTACAAAGTAATTAACAAATCCATAACGAATTTTGTTGATTATTTGGTATACAACGCTTTAGAAAATATTCGATCTAAAACTACCTTTATATTTTGTAATACTTATAATACCACATATTGTACAAACCATTATAGCTATAAGATTTTTGGCTCTGGTGAGGTGTTTGGATTATAAATGTGGTAGATTTTAGTAAAATATAAAGAAAATAAAAGACATATGTCTTTTATACAATTGTTATAAATTAAGTTTGAAAAATTAAAGCCACAAATATTTATTTTTCTAAATCAACCGAGCAGCTCGATGTTTTAAGGAGAAGTGGCTTTACCTATTTTAAATTATCAAAAACTTTTAGAATATCGGTAATATATCATATACCATAATCGTCAACCTGAACTCGTTTCAGGTTCTCATTATAACTGATTGCTTATGAACGAAATGAGATTCCGAAATAAACCTGCCTACCTGCGGTAATGCAGGCAGGTTCGGAATGACGCTAAAGAATTACATTATTACATATTACCGATATTCAAAAAGTTTAAACTATCTCATCGATAAATGTGGTTGACTCAAAAACTAAATCGTATGCTAAATAAGATTTTTCATACGAATTCGTTACTTTTAAAGTCAAACACCTTTTCTAACCCTAAAGACATTTACTTTGAAGATTAAAAAATTCTGGAAACGAATTTTGTTAGTACTAATCTTAGTTCCGATTTTATTAGTAGGAGGTCTAATGCTCTATATTCAGAGCAACCAATCTGAAATTATTAAAGAGGAGATCGCAACACTAAACAAAGAACACAAAGGCCTTATTCGTGTTGGTGAAAGTGAATTATCCCTTTTTGGCAACTTTCCATACATCTCTATAAAAGTATATGATGTGCAAATTTTTGAAACCAAAGAAGACAATGCGCCCATCATCATGGATGTAAAAGACATATACATAGGTTTTAACCTATGGGATATGGTGAAAGGAGATTATGATATTCAGTCTTTAGTAATAGAAGAAGGCGTTTTTAATATTGTGATTCATGAAAATAATACGACGAATATTCAAAACTCCTTAGCAAGCACTTCTGAAACAGAAACACCATCCAGCAATATTCATCTAAAAAAAATTCGATTAAAAAGTCTGGATATCCACACCCTAGATGAAGCTACGAATACAGATGTCGAAAAATTTATATACGCTGGTAAAGGTGGTTTTAGCCAAAAAGATAGTATTATCGCCGGGCATATAGATACCCATTTTGAATTAAATGTGATAAAAGATAAAGATACCACCTTTATCCATAATAAACATTTTGAAGTACATACAGACCTGGTATTTAATGAATACACGGGCATTCTAGACATATCACCCTCGGGTATTGTCATGGAAAATGGCGATTTTGAGTTAGAAGGCTCTATAGATACAAAGAATGATGTAGACCTAGACCTTTCTATAAAAGGAACAAAACCCAATTTTGATATGCTGATTGCTTTTGCTCCAACAGATGTCATACCTGTATTAGAGAAATACAAAAATGCTGGTGAAATCTATTTTAATGCTAGTATCCAAGGGCCCGCTAACAAAGGAAACAGACCTTTTATAAATGCCAAATTTGGGGCCGGGAAAGCCTTTTTAGAAAATACTGAAAGAGCGAAAAAGATCGATAATATGGGTTTCAACGGTCATTTTACGAATGGAAAAAATAGAGACGCAAGTACCATGGAGTTTTCGCTAACCGATATGACGGCGTCTTTGGAGAAGGGAGAGTTTAAAGGAGCTATTTTTGTAAAGAATTTTGAATCCCCAGAAGTGGATATGCAAATAAATTCGAACTTCAATCTCGATTTTATTGCAGACTTTCTTGAACTGGAGCAAGTACAAGATGCCTCCGGAGAGGTTTCGCTGAAAATGAATTTTCACGATATTATTGATATTGACAACCCCGAAAAGGCATTACAAAAACTCAATCAAGCGTACTATGCAGAATTGATTGTAAAAGACTTGAGTTTATTTGCCAAAGAACTTCCCGCTCCCCTGCAAGATTTGAATGTACATTTAGTAATGAAAGGGAAGGAAGCGACCTTGAACCAGTTTGAACTGTTGATGGGAAATTCTGATCTATCGGTACGTGGTTTTCTTTCGGACTTACCTGCAATTGTACATCATACAAACATCCCGGTAGAAGCCCATCTAGCTATTGCCTCCAAAACCTTAGATATTGCCCAATTAACAGGTTTTTCAAAACAAGACAGTATCCAAACCGGTTTCGATGAACAAATAAAGAATCTACGTTTAGGGCTTTCTTTTAAAGCTTCTGCAAAAGATTTTACAGAATCTGAGTATTTACCGAAAGGTGAATTTTTTATCGATAGCCTGTATGCAGACTTGAAGCATTATCCGCATAAACTACATGATTTTCATGCCGATGTGTTAATAGATGACAAAGACTTAGAAATAGTAGATTTTACGGGGTACATAGATGATAGTGATTTTCATGTTGACGGGTTAATACACGATTATGCTTTTTGGATGCAACCCCAACTTAATGGAGATGTAGATTTAGATATCAATCTTACTTCTAATAAGTTAAGACTTGAAGATGTCTTTTCGTATCAAGGAGAAAATTATGTTCCAAAAGAGTACAGGCATGAAACTTTTGATGATTTGGCATTGCATTTTACCTCTAGTATGCATTATAAGGATTCTGCTTTACATTCCATCGATCTTGCTTTAGACAAGTTAGATACAAAAATGAAATTGCACCCGCTTCGCTTTCATGATTTTAGAGGAAACATACATTATGAAGACCAGCACATTGTTATCAAAGACTTTCATGGGGAAATAGGAACCACCAATTTTAATTTCGACTTAAATTATTATTTGGGAGAAGACCCTCAAATAAAGAAAAGAGATAATTATCTAGCAGTAAAGGCAAATTATATTGACTTTGATGCACTTTTCAATTTCGATTTAAGTCCGCCAGAACCAACAGCAATTGTTACTTCAAAAACTGCAGACGTAAAAGAACACGCAGAGGCCTTCAATTTATATGAGTTGCCATTTACAGATATGCAGTTTAAAGCAGATATCGCTCACTTTATATATCATAGAATAGACCTTCAAAATATCAAAGCAGATTTAAGAACAACACCCAATCATTACATTTATATAGATACCTTACATATGGATGCTGCAGGAGGAAATATTCGATTAAGTGGGTATTTTAATGGTAGCGATCCAAAACATATCTATATGCAGCCGGATTTGGTTATGAACAATGTTGATTTGGATAAATTGCTGTTTAAATTCGAAAATTTTGGGCAAGACCATCTCGTTTCAGAAAATTTACAAGGGAAACTCACCTCTAGAATTAAAGGTAAGATTAGAGTATACCCAGATATGGTGCCAGATCTAGACCAATCTACTATAGAAATGGATGTAAAAGTATTAAATGGAAGATTAAAAAATTACGATCCAATGCTGGCACTTTCAGATTATATGGGAGATAAAAACCTGCAAAACATTCGGTTTGACACTTTACAAAATAGCTTAGATATAAAGAAAGGGAAGATCAATATTCCGACTATGACGATCGAATCTACTTTGGGCCATATAGAATTGTCTGGTACGCATGATAATAATCAAAATATCGATTATTATTTACGTATTCCTTGGAAAATGGTAAGAAAAGCTGCTACGCAAAAAATATTTGGAAACAAGAAGGATGCTGCTATTAATGAGGAGCAAGAAGATGAGATTGTAGAAGTAGATCCTAACGAAAAAATAAAGTATCTCAATCTAAAGATCAAAGGGAGCATAGATGACTATAAGGTTTCATTAGGTAAGAAAAAAGAAAAGTAGGGCTAAGAAATTGATCAATGATTTATCCACCATATTCGATAATGAATATTGTTTCAATAAATTGGAACGGAAAATATAAAAACGTTGCGCAACAACCTCCAAATTTCGAACTATAGTAATCAATCAAATTTACCGAAATTCAGTAGAGAAGGTAATTCAAAATGCTAACTTCTACATTTTTTTATTGGTCAGCATGCGAAAAACTTGATTTCAAAAAATATACTACACTCTCCTTTCCACATATCAATTGATGAAAATTAAGATTTTGACTGAGGAATATCATTTTGGTATTCCAAATCATTTAGGATATTTAGTTCGAAAATGCAACATCAGTAAGTATCCATAAAAAGAAAAGTCAACATTAAAAATACCAACACGATGAAATACAACACTATTATTATCGGAGGAGGTTTAGCCGGATTAACCGCAGGAGCGACGCTCTCAAAATTTGGCAAGAAAGTTCTTTTACTAGAGCAGCACCATAAGCCTGGTGGCTGTGCAACCACGTTTAAGCGGGGAGATTTCATTATTGAAGTTGGCCTACATGAAATGAGCGGCCTCATTGAAAATGGCTCAATTACCAGTATTTTCAAAATGCTTGAAGTGGACAAAAATGTTCAATTTGAAAAAGCACCTGAGTTCTACGGAGTGGTTTCTGATAAAGAAGATTTTGTGTTTCCACATGGCTATGATGCTGCTACCAAGGTATTGATAGATAAGTATCCTGAAGACGAAAAAGGGATCAAACGTTTCATGAAATTGATAGCAGGAGTACGAAAGGAAGCAACCAACCAACCACGCTCACTTTTAAAACAAAAACTGATTTATCCATTGATGCCCTTGCTTTACCCTAATCTTGTAGAGGCAACTAAGCATACCGTTGGGTCTTGGTTAGATAAGTACATTACCAATGAAAACGCAAAATTAGATCTCATAGCCCATATTGTTTATTGGGGAGATGATCCTTATACATTATCAATGTTTTACTTTGGCATACCATTTTCAGGCTTTATTGAGAATGGTGGCCACTTTATAAAAGGTGGATCACAACAGCTTTCCAATTATCTTGCTTCCTATATAGAAAAAAATGGTGGCAGTGTTCTTTTAGGCAAAAGAGCAGAGAAAATCATTACCAATAATGGTAAAGCAACTGGAGTTACATTCCGTGATAGTTTCAATGAGAATTCAAACCCTATGACTATTTTATGTGATAATGTTATAGCCAATTGTGCCATTCCTTTAGTACCGTTGATGTTGGATGAGCCGTATTCGACTCAGCTTCAACAAAAAATCAGTTCAAAAACCAATTCATGTTCACTATTATGTATGTATCTCGGTTTTAATACAGATGTAGAAAAGTTTGGTGTAAAATACTACTCAAATGTTTTTCAAGGAGATGGTGTAACTGCTTTAAAGGATATTAAAAATAACCATCATGGTGATTGGTCTAAACGCAGATTCATTTTTGTAGACTATAACAAGGTAGATGCTGGACTGGCACCAACTCACAAATCTGAAGGTGTAATTTGTGCTGTGGATTATATTGAAGATTGGGAAAATTTAAATAAGGAAGACTACGACGCAAAAAAAGAAGAAGTAGCGCAAGTTTTATTGCAGCGATTAGAAAAGCAATATCCAGGAATTCGAAATAGTATCGAATACTACGAAGTGTCTACATCCAAGACCATTAAACGTTATACCTCGAACCCAAGTGGTTCGGTTTATGGTTATGCACAAACTAAAGACCAAATAGCAAGTAAGCGATTTAGAAACAATTTCTTGATTACTAACCTGTACTTTGCATCGGCATGGGCTTTCCCAGGAGGTGGTTTTGAAGGTTCAATTCAGGGAGGTTTCTTGGCTGCATTGCAAATGAATCAGGATAAAATTTGGTCAGAATGTGATGACGCAAAGTATGTTGATAAGAGAGTTGTTGATCTCATTGGACGAAAAGAGATGGATAAAAGTACGCTCGAATTGAGCTTTGAAAAGCCTACTGGATTTCAGTGCCAAAAAGGACAGTATGCTATTCTCAATCTCTTAAACCCCAAGGTAACATCGCTTGATGTACCCTATCGCTGGCTTCCTGTTGTTTCTTCGCCAAAAGAAGATACAATAAGCTTTCATTTTGAACTAAATAACAGCAGTTTTTCTAAAAGCTGCGAGCTTATAGATATTGGTGATAAGGCTATTATATATGGGCCTATGAGTTAATCCACTATATAAGTAAGTAAATGAAAGTTAAAATAGATTAGATAGTTAGATAAAACGTAACACAAAAGTGCGTATAGCTTTTCCTACTCGGAAATTCCTCGCACTTTTACTATCTTGGTTTCTTAATCTGAAAATCCTCTCGGATTTTCACGCAAAAAGCCATACACAAATACGCTATGCGTAATTGAGAGATGAAAAACATTAAAACAATAGTTTTTGATTTATATAATACTTTGATTGAAATAAAAGAATCAAATCATTTCTTTTTAAGATTATTTAAAATCTCTCAGAACGGTTTCGGTATGGATGTTTCAACATACCTTCAACTCGTGATGAAAAATGACCTTAACGAGTTGAAAGCTATTTTACCTGCTGAATTCTGCACATTATATAATGAAAAGTCGGCCGACTTAGAACAGGAATTAAACTCGATCATTATATACAAAGAGGTTTTTAATGTTCTTGAAGACTTAAAAAAAGATTTTCGAATTTTCTTAATTTCAAATTTAGCGTCACCATATAAAGAACCTGCGTTTTACAATAATCTTGACAAGTATTTTGAGAAAATGATTTTTTCTAGTGATTATGGGTTTTTAAAACCTGATAAAAAGATTTTTAAAGAAATAGAAATATTGACAGGCAACAAACCAAACGAAATATTGATGGTTGGAGATTCTTTTAAATCAGATATTGTAGGAGCTAAAAATATGGAATGGAATTATTTGAAAATTAATCGTTACACTCCTATTTCGAAAGATTATGAAATAAAAGACTTGAATGAAATAAAAAAACGCTTAACAATCTATAAAAAGCATTAAAACGCATTTTATACGAAACGTTATATGACATTCTATAAAAAGGAATATCTATGAAAAATTTTATAGCTGATTTACCACCAAGCAAAGCAGCAATGGTTGTAGGGATTGCCTTTATAACCTCGATTTTCATCGTAACCTTAGTTGATGATTTTCTTTTAGCTAATTTTGTAGTACCCGGTGATACAGAAGCTTTAGTCAGTGATATTAAGGCTAATGGAAGACTATTTGGTTTTGCTGTTGTTGGTTATTTACTCGTACTTGCCCTTGATTCTATTATAGGTCTCGCACTTTATATAGTGCTTAAACGAGCAAATAAGAATCTTGCGTTGCTTACGGCAGTTCTTAGGCTGCTATACGTTTGTACTTTGGTAATTGGATTGTTTTGTCTGGTATTTCAAATCATCGATGTTTACGGCTATGCATCCACAAAACTTTTGGGATACATATTTTTTGCCTTACATATCTTTGTACTTGGTTATTCGGTCTTCAAGTCAGAATATATTCCGAAAAGCCTTGGTATTTTGTTGGTAGTTACGTCGTTTACATATATAGTATTTTTCGTAGATCATCATCTGTCTAAAACACTTGAGGCAATTACTATGTTGACAATGGCTATTGCGGAACTTTCACTAAGTCTCTGGCTTATGGTGAAAAGAAATAAGCTACCTGAAAATAATCTATGAAAAACCTAAGTCCAGTTCTCTAAAGTTAATTAATAGTAACTTAGTCACATAACAGTTTATGATTCCTACTCGGAAATTTCCATCGTAAATTTACTCGCAACAGAATCATAGCCGAACCGTTGGTAGCAATTCACAAAAAAATGAATAAATTTTCAAGCTCTAATCGAACTACTTGGATTAAAATCATTGCATTGATTAACGGCCTTGCTGTCATCCTGCATTTATTCTTTTGGATTACTGCCTTCGTTAAATTGCCAGCTATCTCTTCGCAAAGAAACCTTGCTGATCGGATAAATATTGCCACAACGTATGGATTTGGAATAGCTGATATTATTTGGTCAATTCCTCTACTTCTAATTGGTTCAATAGGACTTTGGAAAAAGACAGAAATTGGCTGGTTGGCGGCACTTTTAGCAAATGCCTTATATTGGTACTCAATCACAGTAATAATTGTAAGAGATTTATCTTCGGATTCATTTTCACCAGGATTGATTCTATTTTTGCCTTTTACGCTTATTTCATTTTGGACAACTTATTTTTTATGGAAAAATCGAAGTTTGTTCTTGTAAAAAGCAAATGCCAATAATGAACTCATCTTGAGTAGCGGTTTTTCAACCGAAAAATTTGGCTTTTGTGCTGTAATGAAGTTAATTTTTTTCAGCATAGCTATAGCTACGGTTAAAAAAATAAATAAAATTAGAGTGCAAAATGTAAATTTTGTAGGTAAAAGTATTACTCAAGATGAGTTCAATAAAAACTAAAAACAGAATTGCAAATACGAGGTTACGAAATAGAAAAATTGAACGACGAAGATCATCAAAAATTTAAAGAAAATTACCGGAACGACATGGAATATTTCGGATACCATAGCCCTGCAGAGTTTAAAGAAAAAAACTAAAGGCAACTAAGATTATGGTCTTAATAGTAACTTAGCTTGTCATATCTTATAACAAAACAGTTAACAACAATTGAAACCTGCGAAGATAGAATAGAATGGAAAACTTAAACCAAGATATAGAGAATCATTATCTCAAGGAAGGACTTTATGAAGACATCATAAAGCGTCTAAAAGAGCAAGGTATAGACTTAAACAACGTAAAGAGATCGGATATTGCAGGTGTCGATGAGTTTCATGTACGTGGGGCAGCAGTATCAAGAGAGCTTGCTCGTAGTATTGATTTGAAAGGTGCAACTGTTCTAGATGTAGGATGCGGATTAGGCGGCCCTTGTCGAATGCTGGCAGATGAATATAATTGCCAAACTACAGGAATAGACCTTAGTAAGGAATATATAAGGACTGCAAACAAACTATCTCAACTTGTAAATCTTAACAGAAAAACTAATTTTATACAGGGTGATGCTACAAGTCTCCCTTTTGATGACAATACTTTTGATGTGGTATGGACACAACACGTTCAAATGAATATTTCAGATAAAAAAAAGTTTTATTCAGAAATTAATCGCGTATTAAAAGTGGGCGGGCATTTTCTTTTTTACGATATCCTAAAAAAAGGAAATGAAGAAGTTAGCTATCCAATGCCTTGGGCTGGCAATACTAATCTTAGTTTCTTATTTAAGGCAGAGGAAATGGATGATTTTTTGAGAGAGTTGGGTTTGACAAAAGAACAAGCTACTAATCAAACTCAAGCAGGAATTCAGTTTTTTGAAACACTAATCGCTAAGTTGCAAGAATTTGGACCTCCAAAAATAGGTCTGAATGTGCTCATGGGAGAAACAACGAAGTCAAAACTAATAAATCTAATGAATCATTTAAAAAGTGGCAAGCTTGAACTTAAAAGTGGAGTTTACAAAAAATAACCTTTGCCAATACCGCATATAGTCTATTACCACTGAATTCCTTACTTCAAACTAGCCTGTCCAGAGTTTGTCGAAAGAGTCAGCACAAGTATCGGAAATTCATTACAATTTTATTATCTTGGGTGATAACAGTATCTTTTTTATAAATCTTTAGATACGAATCATACACAGACGTTAGATTTTACTCAAAAATGACAACAAATACACCCAAAGTTACACTTCATATGGTCTCAAGTCTTGATGGTTTTATAGCCAAAAAAGATGGCGATGTTTCATGGCTTCAATCTACCGATAATTATGAGAAAGGGATCACCCTGAGCCAAGAGGATATAGAAAAGTTTATCAAAACAATAGATTGTTATGTGATGGGATCCAAAACATACGAACATGCTCTAGAACTTGGCTGGCCTTATGGTGATAAACCCGTAATAGTAGTAACCAATAGAGATCTGAAAACCAACAAAGAAAATGTTACCTTCTATTCTGGTAATCTAGACCAACTTGTAAACAATCAACTTAAACCAAAATACAAGAGTATATGGATAGTAGGTGGTACAATGCTTGCCAAAGATTTTATTCGTGCAGCATTAGTTGATGACATCATTATATCGATCATGCCAATCATTTTGGGAGATGGAATACTATTTTTTGACTATATCCAACAAGAGTATAGATTACACCTTAAGGACATGACCGCGTACAAAGATGGAATGGTAGAACTGTGGTACGAAATGAAAAAGCAATAAACCCCTCACAAAAAGTGTGTACTGCAGTTTTGTTCCAAGCATGTATAAAACTTGGTTTATAACCGGAAAATAGAAATCAATGAATTATAATGGCAAAATGTTTAGACCAATTAGCAATAGCGAAAATGGAGAAACATCTGGTGACACTCTATTTATCTACAATCAGGTGGGCAACATATTAACTTCAGAGTATTCGGGTGGAAAAATAAAATACGGCCATTTAATCGGATTGGTAGACGAAAATGGTGTCATTGAAATAAGATATCATCAAATAAACGTAAATAACGAATTAATGACCGGAATATGTGTCTCTACCCCCGAAAAACTGTCAAATGGAAAAATTCGACTTCACGAAAAATGGAAATGGACTTCGGGAGATCAATCTGAAGGAGAATCTACCCTTGAAGAACAGTAAGTAATAAATGTCACTACATAAACAATTTTAGTATTACTCACAGTTCATAGAGGCATATACTTAAACTTTTTTAAAGAAAAAATTGCGTAACCGAATGATTACATATATATTTGTAACCAATCGGTAACATATTTATATGAGAAGAGATGTTTTTCAGGCGATTGCAGACCCTCTGCGCAGGGATATCATTCAACTTTTGTCTAAACAAGCCCTATCGGTAAACGAAGTGGCACAGCAGTTTGAAGTAAGTCGTCCTGCCATTTCAAAACATCTTAAAATCTTAAAAGAATGTGGCATTATCGATATTCATCAACAGGGAAGAGAACGATATTGTCTTATACGTCCCAAAAGTCTTATTCCGGCATTCTTATGGGTAGAACAATATCAAACCCTTTGGGAAGATAAACTGGATTCTTTTGAAGCATATCTAAATCAATTACAATCAGAATATAAAAAACACAACAAAAATGAGTGATATTAGCAACCGTACCCTTACCCTGGAAAGAACTTTTAACGCACCCATCAACCTTGTTTGGGAAGCCTGGACGCAGCCCGAACATATAGTCAATTGGTGGGGGCCAAAAGGAATGAAAACAAAAATTATCGATCATGATTTCACCGTAGGAGGTGCTTGGAAATATGTAATGACCATGCCTGATGGAAATGATTTTATTGCCGACGGAACATATTTGGAGATTATTGAACAGGAAAAAATTCGTACTTCGGCCAATTTTAAACCCATGACCGAGGGTGTCGAATTACAAATATTGCTAAAGAAAGAAGGTGATAAAACTAATTTCACCTTCCATGTAATACATCAAACCGAAGAATATTGCAAACAACAGGAAAAAATGGGGTTTTATAATGGTTGGGGATCTACTTTTGAAAGACTGAACGAATATCTTATTGAAAAGACAGTGTAAATAATCACTCATAAGAACGACTTCATTTATGAGCTAACACACAAAATAATTATAGTAGTTTTGTTACTACTATAAATTGATATCTATATCCGTTGTATGGAAACCATAAAGAGGTATGAACAATTTTACATTCTTTGTTATTAAAATAACACTCAAAGTAAAAAATAAGAGAGTTTGTCTAGACTTTAACAAACTCTCTTATCAATACTAACTATTCTAAGACAATTCTATGAGTCTCTTTATGATTTTCAAAAGAAAGTATGCTAATATACATGCCTGGACTTAACTGTTTTCCATATTTATCCTGTACATTCCAAATTAATTTTCTCTCTCCAGATTTTTCCTCTTTATCAACTAAAGTTACAATTTTACGTCCTGCAATATCATAGATATCGATAGTAACCTTTGCATTAAACGGCAATTCGTATCGAAATATAGTTTGTTGTTTAAATGGGTTCGGGTAATTACTCATAGCAATTGTAGGAGCTATCTTCTCATTAGTAGTAATGATATTATTGGCTTCTTTATTCGGTCCGCCCAATAGCAACGAACCCCCTTTTGACTCTATAATCATTGGCTTTGTTAGGAGCATGGGTTCGGAAATTTGTTCTTTCCCTGAAACGAGGGTTACAATACTACTATTTAAAGCTTTTTTAAGAGCATCTTTTGCAGTACTGTACTCGATTATTTCTTTATTTTTTTCTTTATGCTGCAATAACGTTCTACAATTAGAAGTCTGTGCAAAAGAAAGTAATGTACTATACTTCAGAATTCCAATAACAATTAAGATATGTTTTATTCTTTTCATCATTTATTATTTATTGAAGTGAAACCAAAACAAGCACTAATCCTTTTCCTTGTTTTAACCCAGACATAGCTTTGCCTATAATCGCTCCTTTTGCCTTTTCATGATCTAAAACCTTCATTGCAAAACCAGCTAAGTCTGAGGTAGTAAGAAAATCCCCCGGTATTACCGGGCTTTTTGTTGCATCTACCCAGCAATATACTCTTCCTGTCAATGCAACTGGAAATTCTCCATCAAGATTTGAATCTTTCTTGCTCATAATCATTCCAGGTGCTACTCCTCCTGCTCCACTAACTATTCCTGCAACTTTAGGGTCATAGGTATCATTACTCAATTTTAGCTGTCCAGGATTTTCTGGATCAATGACCACTACCATACCGGGAATTACATCGTTAGAATTAATAACATCAAAAGGTTCTGCCAAATCAGAACCTCCAGTAATTTCTATAGTTTTTGCTGTGGTTTTGTTTGCAAGTAGGTTAAAACGCGAGGATATATCTCCGTTTTCATGGATAGTCATTGCCTCTTTTGCATTAGACCTTTCATTAACCCAAAAGCGTAGCTTAGCTCTTCCTGATATGTTCAAGGAACTGTTATTATTGTCAAAAACGGCACCCGCATCTCCATAAAATATACCTTTAGCATTACCAAATATAGCTGTTGAAAAACCTGAAGTTCCTCTGTCATTTGCTACTTGAATATTACCATCCTTGCGTAAAGCCATAGTGGTCCTAATGTTGTTATTCCAACTGGTTCCAATTTGAAATTGCAGTTCATCAGGGCCGCTAGTCCCAACTAATCTTATGTTTGCTGCTTGATTTTCAGATTTTGAAAATGTAAGATTTGGGTTTTCTGATAAGTCGGGTACATCAAGGACTAAGGTATTCGTATCAGATGAATTTTCCATAATATGAAAAGTACCTTGCAAACCATTAATTACATTACCTGCACCAACTTTACCTCCATTTGGATTCAATACCAGGTTTGTGTTGATTCCGTTATGTTGAGCTTGCAAAGTCGCTCCACCACGTATGTTTAACAATCTCGTATCGGCTTTAAGATATAATCTGGATAAATTACCTGATGGTGATTTCTCTTCAATTAATACTTGACCATTAGTTTGTACATTATTTTCCTGTCTCACATGCAAAAAGGAGCCTGGATTGGTAGTACCTATCCCAACATTACCAGAACTTGGAAATACATTGGTTTGACTCCTAAGTTGAGGTAATGATGTCAAAAAAATAGCAATAATAAAAATAAGTTGTTTTACATTTCTCATAATGTTTGATTTTAATATTTAAGTTGTTTTGTTATGGCAAATTAGACCATAAATGTACATTTGACTATACGTATTGTTCCAAATACTGTCACTATAGTTCCATTTTTGTTTTCATTACGAGATATTAGTAGTTCAGTATTCTAATACTATTTTCATCTAATAAATCGTTCTTAAAGATGTAAATTTTGTAATTTCAATGTGCGTTTAATTAACCCATATAAAGCACAAAAAATATGAAGATTGTACATGCATATGCTGCAAAAGAAGCTGAAGCCCTATTAGAACCTTTTCAATACGAATTACAAGATATAGGCAAAGAACAAGTTGATATTAAAGTTCATTACTGTGGCATATGTCATTCTGATCTAAGCATGGTAAATAATGACTGGGGAAATGCACAATTTCCATTAGTTCCTGGTCATGAGATTGTTGGCGAAGTGGTTGCCATCGGACCAAATGTGAAGAATATCAAAATCGGAGACCTGGTAGGATTAGGCTGGTTTTCTGAATCGTGTATGCACTGTGATCAATGCATGAGTGGCAGTCATAACTTGTGCCCCACCAAAGAAGAAGTTATTGTAGGCCGTCATGGTGGATTTGCGGATCAGGTACGTTGCCATTGGTCATGGGCTACTCCACTTCCAAAAGAAATTGATATGAGTAAAGCAGGGCCTTTATTTTGTGGTGGAATAACAGTTTTTAACCCAATAATTCTGGCTGGCGTTAAACCAACCGATAAAGTTGGTGTTGTGGGGATTGGGGGACTTGGACACATGGCAGTGCAATTCTTGAATAAATGGGGATGCGAGGTAGTTGCTTTTAGTTCTAATCCAGCAAAAAAAGAAGAAATCCTTAAAATGGGGGCTCACAAAGTAGTAAATTCAAGAGATTCCGAAGAAATGGAAAAAATAAACGGCACCTTGGATTTTATACTAAATACAACCAACGTAACCTTAGACTGGCCTGGATATCTTAATGTTTTAGCTCCAAAAGGAACTTTTCACAATGTAGGAGCCGTTCTTGAACCTATGGGGATTCCAGCTTTTAGTCTGATTGGGGGTGAAAAAACGGTTTCTGGCAGCCCTTTGGGAAGCCCTGCTTTAACAAGGAAAATGCTCGAATTTTGCGTTCGCCATAACATTTATCCAATAACCGAAGAATTTCCTTTAGAAAAAGTAAATGAAGCTTTTGATCACTTAAAAGAAGGTAAAGCCAGATATCGAATAGTGCTAAAGATTTCTTAGTCAAGGATAAATGTCATTTTAATTAATTTCCTTTTTTTTAACTTTAACGATTATCCTAATAAAAACAAATATTACTACTACATGTTCACACTTGAAGATCTCGCACATGTCAAAAAACGGAAACAATTAATCAATATTGCCGGCGAAAGAAATATAGATATTTCAAAAATTCAAAGAAGGCTAAGGTATGAGGATGAACTAAGAGCATTACAAGCAGAGCTTGTAAATCTACAGCAATGGGTAGCCAAAAAAAAGCTTCGGGTGGCTATTCTTTTTGAAGGAAGAGACGCTGCCGGCAAGGGAGGTTCTATTAAACGGTTTACCGAGCATCTAAATCCTCGATCTATGGGAATTGTTGCATTGGCAAAACCTACAGATATAGAACAAGGTCAGTGGTATTTTAGAAGGTACGTAAAAGAATTACCCAACCCTGGTGAAATTGTATTTTTTGATCGTAGTTGGTACAATCGCGCTGTTGTAGAACCTGTAATGGGCTTTTGCAATAAAAAACAGTATAACAAATTTATGGTTCAGGTCCCTGGGTTTGAGCACATGTTGTATGAAGATGGTGTCATAGTGATCAAATTCTGGTTTTCGATATCAAAAGAAGAACAGAAAAGGAGATTTGATTCCCGAATGCAAAACCCATTAAAAAAATGGAAATTTAGTCCGGTAGATATGAAAGGGCAGCAATTGTGGAATAAATACACCAAGTATAAAGAGCAAATGTTCTCTAAAACTCATACCACTTTTAGTCCCTGGATTATAGTCAAAACCAATGATAAAAAAACGGCTCGTTTGGAAAGTATTAGATATGTGCTATCCATGTTTGATTATGTAGGTAAATCAAAAGCTAAAACTACGCTGTTACCAGATCCAAATGTAATAGTAAGATACCACCGCCACATAGAGCAAATAGATATATAATTATGACAATAGCTAAAAAAAAAGAAAGTCTGAATCTTAGCCAAGAAGATTTACAAATATTAAACTCACCCATTGGGCTTAGGTATCTATTTAATGATAGAAAGACAGATATTACTAAAGCGCTACGAATGACGAAATACGAACTAGAGTTGAGAGAGCTTCAAATAGAACTTATAAAGCTTCAAAACTGGTACATAAATAATAACAAGAAAATTGTTATTATTTATGAAGGTCGTGATGCTGCAGGAAAAGGAGGTGCTATAAGAAGACTCACAGCACATCTTAATCCCAGACATTTTCGTAAAGTAGCCTTATCAAAACCTACCAGTGAAGAACAGGGACAGTGGTATTTTCAACGATATGTTAACCAACTGCCTAAGCCTGGTGAAATGGTTCTTTTTGATCGAAGTTGGTACAATCGTGCAGTAGTTGAACCAGTTAACGGATTTTGCACGCAACAGCAATATGAAATTTTTATGGGGCAGGTAAATGATTTTGAAAGGATGATTTTGGAATCGAATACCCATTTGATCAAGTTATATTTTTCTATCACAAAAGAAGAACAAGAAAGACGCTTTACCGATATCAAAACTAGTCCTCTTAAGAAATGGAAAATGACTCAAGTAGATGAACGTGCACAAGAACTTTGGGACGAGTATACAAAGTATAAAGTTAAAATGTTTGAGCATACAAATACAGAACTTTCTCCTTGGGTAGTTATTGAAGCTGATCGAAAAACCAAAGCACGAATTGAAGCTATACGGTATATTTTGGATACTATTCCTTATCAGGAATAAAAAGACGAATTAACATTCACAAAACTTCAATGTATCAGGTCTTTTATTGAGAATATAAAAAAACTGACCTTGTCTTTTTAGTTATCTGAGATTACGGTATGTCTTATTTCATTTTTTTTCTACTTTTAAAACATCGATGTTCTAGCCCATTGTATTAGTATATCGGCGTTTTCACCTAATCTTACACTAAAATTAAAGTATCAAATGAGAAAAATAGTTCTTCCATTTATTCTCTGCCTATTGTTTATGGTTCCACAATTATCAAAAAGCCAAACCAAAAAAGAACCTCTAAAAATAGGAGTGGTTGGTTTGACCCATACTCATGTTCATTGGATTCTGGGTAGACCAGATCGGGGAGACATAAAAATTGTAGGGATCGTTGAACCCAATAAAGACTTGGCAAAACGGTATTCCAAGCAGCATGGATATTCTATGGATATCGTTTATGACACCATGGAAGAAATGATCACAGCTACAAAACCTGAAGCTGTTACCGCTTTCGGGACCATCTATGAACACCTCGAAGTAGTTGAAACTTGCGCTCCGCTAGGTATACATGTAATGGTCGAAAAACCGTTGGCTGTAAGCATGGATCATGCAAAAAAAATGAAGGCACTGGCAGAAAAACATAACATTCACCTGCTAACCAACTACGAAACTACCTGGTATGCTACTAACCATAAGGCATATGATATGGTTCAAAAAGGAGCTATTGGTGATTTACGTAAAGTAGTAGTACATGATGGCCATAAAGGTCCAATTGAATTAGGAATCAATCAAGAATTTCTGGATTGGCTAACCGATCCTAAAGCGAATGGAGGTGGTGCGCTTCCCGATTTTGGATGTTATGGTGCCAACTTGGTCGTTTGGCTAAATAATGGTAAAAAACCAGAAGCTGTTTTTGCCATAACTCAAACAATAAAACCGGACCTGTATCCTAAAGTAGATGATGAAGCAACTATTATCCTGAAGTATCCAAAAATGCAAGGAATCATCCAAGCTTCGTGGAATTGGCCCATAGCAAGAAAAGATATGGAGATCTATGGAAAGAAGGGATATATTTTTAGTGACAATAGATCCGATATGCGATATCGTTTAAGTGAAGACGATAAAGAAGTAAAAGAAAAACTTGAAGAACGCGCCGCACCGCTTGATGACCCTTTCGCCTTGATGGCAGGAGTGGTTAAAAATGAAATCAAGCTTCCCCCCTATGATCTATCTTCTTTAGAAAATAATATGATCGTTGTCGAAATTCTAGAAGCGGCAAAAGAAAGTGCTAAAACAGGAAAAGTTATTCCTTTAAATAAATAATAAATGCAGAAAACATTCATACTTTTCACTCTATTAATAACTCATATATTTTCTGGTTTTTCTCAAGAAAATAATCCAATAGCCAATATTGATGCTGTAATTGTATCAGAAAATGTAAGGTTTACCATCCTTACTCCTCATCTAATTAGAATGGAATGGAGTGAAAATGCTTCTTTTGAAGATAAGGCATCCTTTGTAGTTATAAATCGTAATTTGGAAGTTCCCACTTTTGAGAAGAAAGAAACTGAAAGCACATTAGTCATTACCACGAAAGCTTTAACACTAACCTACAAAAAGGGAAAAGAAGCATTTTCAAAAGAAAATATTAGTATTTCCTATTTAATAAACAATGAGTCTAAAAACTGGAATCCAGATGTAATCGATGATCAAAACTTAAAAGGAACCTCAAGAACCTTGGATGGAGCCAATGGAGGAAAATGGTGGGATGGAAAAGATATTCAACTTGAGGACGGAATAATTTCGAGAAACGGTTTTGCATTACTGGATGATTCTAATTCTTTCCTCTTTGATGGATCAGAGTGGAATTGGGTAGAAAAAAGAAAAGAAAAGAAACAACAAGACTGGTACTTCTTTGGACATGGCCATAATTATAAACAAGCCCTTAAAGATTACACCGCTATTTCAGGAAAAATACCAATGCTACCAAAATATGCCTTGGGATATTGGTGGTCAAGATATTGGGTATATTCTGATCAGGAATTAAAAGATTTGGTTGGGGATTTCAGGACATATGACATTCCGATTGATGTATTAATTATTGATATGGATTGGCATGAAACTTTTGGAGGGTTAAAGGACACACAAAATCCAAAAATGGACGAAACAGGAAACTGGGTTGGCTGGACCGGATATAGCTGGAATCGGTCTTTGTTTCCTAAACCCGAAAAATTCCTGGACTGGACAGATAGAAACAATCTAAAAACTGCTTTAAACCTTCATCCTGCCTCTGGTATTGCGCCTATGGAAGATGCATATCAGGATTTTGCCAAAGCATATAATTTTGATGCAAAAAGCAACAAATACATTCATTATCAAATGGCCGATAAAAAATGGGCCGAAACTTATTTCAATGTACTACTCCGTCCATTTGAAAAACACGGCATTGATTTTTGGTGGTTAGATTGGCAACAGTTTCCGGAAAGTAAGGTGGTCCCGGGATTAAGCAATACTTGGTGGCTTAATTATACTTTCTTTACCGATATGGAACAACAAAGTAATAATCGGCCCATGGTTTTTCATCGTTGGGGAGGCATGGGGAATCATCGTTACCCTATTGGTTTCTCTGGGGATGATAAAATAAGTTGGGGATCGCTTAAATATCAGACCTATTTTACTGCTACTGCTGCCAATGTAGGTTATGGTTGGTGGAGTCATGATATTGGAGGCCATGCATCCAGCGAATTAGATCGAAATGCCGAGTTATATGTTCGTTGGCTTCAATTTGGTGTCTTCAGCCCTATTTTAAGAACTCATAGTGCCAAAATATCCAGTATAGAGCGTAGGTTTTGGAAATACCCAGATCACTTTAAAATCATGAAAGAACTGGTTCAACTGCGATACCAATTGGCCCCGTATATGTATACAGCATCGCGAAAAACTTATGACAGTGGACTTTCGGTAATCAAACCGATGTATTATGATTTTCCAGAAAGTGAGGAGGCATATACTTATAAATACCAATATCTGTTTGGAGATGATATGATCGTGGCTCCGGTTTCGGATAGCGTATCTAAAACAAACTCTTTGGTAAAAAAAGAAATTTGGTTACCCAAAGGAAAATGGTACGAGTGGCATTCGGGAAGTCTTTTGGAAGGAGGGAAAGTAATTTCACGCAATTTTGCTATAGATGAAATCCCCACATATGCAAAAGCAGGTAGCATTATCCCAATGTATCCGAAAATAGATCATTTACAACAACAAGTGTCTGATTGGATCTTGAATATTATTCCTGGAGATCAAGGGGAAGCTATAATATATGAAGACGACGGATCGACGAATGAATATACAAACGGAAAATACGCCACTACCAAAGTGAGTCAAAATACTTCAAAAAATGGTATGGAGATTATAATTTCAAAACGTGAAGGTTTATACGCTAATATGTATAACAATAGAACATACACAATAGAATTATTGCGCTCTTTCCCGCCTAAATCAATTGAAGTTAATGGCATTTCTTATCCATATAGTACTGAATCTAAAAAAAGTCAATGGAGTTATGATGGGAAAAAATTGACAACCATAATTAACATTCCCTCTTCTTCTGTAAATGGTGAAATTAAAGTTAATGTTACTTATGATGAATCTATGTATAATAAAGAAACCCTACTGAATCAAAAACAATTACTGTTCAGAAGAATTTCAAAAATAGTAGGAGACATGAAAATTGAGGTGGCAAGAAAAAACTGGTGGTCATCCCTACCCAATCCAGTGCTTGCCGCCGAGCAAACTCCTACCAGAATTCAGTATAATCCAAACGAAATAGTGCAGTTACTCGAAGATTTTGAAAAAAACGCTGAAGAAATGAAGCAACTTATCATAGAGCACCCAGATGCAAGGAAGGAAATAGCCAAAAGATTAGTTGCATATCTGGAGTATGAATAAATAATATATCTATTCTAAAAAACTTAAAAAATGAGAAATAAAAATCTATTATTGCTGGTAGTTGCTTTTGGAATTTATTTTTCTGCCTTTGGGCAAATTGAAAAACAACCTGATCAAGAAGGAAAAATAAAAGGTAATTTGGTACATACCGTATTGTTTTGGCTTAACAATCCAGGAAGTAAAGAAGATAGAGATGTTTTTGAGAAAGGAGTTCATAAACTATTAAAACAATGTAAATTCATCACATCAAGCCATATAGGGGTTCCCGCAGATACCGCTACCCGGCCTATCGTTGATGCCAGTTATACCTATTGTGTGGTTATTACTTTTGAGTCGAAAGAAGCTCATGATAAGTACCAAGTCGATCCTTTGCATAAAAAGTTCGTAGAAGAAAGTAAAGATCTATGGCACAAAGTAATGGTATATGATTCAGAACATTTATAGGAAGATACATTTATAAGACAGGAGCTACCAAAAGGTAGCTCCTGTCTTATAATTAAACACTTTATAAATTATTACCCTTTAAGCCAAGCATTTCTAAGCTCTAATTGCTTTTCTGTAGGGTTTTCTATCGCTGTTAGTTTTTTTCCGTAAGTGTATGACTGGGTGATCTTTGTTTTAATTATTACATCCTCTCCTGCCCTGTTCAATTTTATTTCAAGATTATCTCCTTCCTCCCATTCAAAAGTGGAGCCAAGAACCTTATTCACATTTTGGATTGTTAATTTCTGACCATTAATTTCTAGCACATCATCATTAGGTTTAACACCATTTTGCGACCAAAAACTATTATCAACCACCTGCTCGGTAAAAAATATACTTCCGGTAGACATATTCCCTGCAAAAATCAAATCCCTTCCATTCTGTATATAACTGGTCTCAATTTTTTCATTTTTCACCGTTAAACCTACTTTATTAAAAAAATCGTCATAGTTGATAGGTGTTGTTCCGATTACATGAGTATTTAAAAATTCACCTACAGAAGGATATGTCATAGATATAATTTCTTCAATTATTTTATCATCCTCAAAGGGTTTATTTTTTCCATATTTAAGCGATAATTCTTTCATTAAAGACAAAATCCCTCGATTACCATTGCTAGCCTCCCGCATAAGGATATCAATGCACATACCAATTAATGCTCCTTTTTCGTATACATTTGCATAATTAGATTCGTATTGTTTTTCAATGATATTCTCACTCATTACTGTGAAACTCATAGAGTCATCAAATTCACTTGCATTTTGAATCTTATCTCTTATTTTACTAAAAAACTCTTCTTCATCAACTAATCCTTGATTTACTTGAAAAAGTGTTGCAAAATATTCGGTTACCCCTTCGTACATCCATAAATGTTTAGAAAATGTAGGTGCGTTGTAATCAAAATAATGAACATCTTCAGAATGAACACTAAGTGGAGTTACAATATGAAAAAACTCATGAGATACTACATCAATCATTGCTGAAGCTAATGCCTCATCTGGCATTTGTTCTGGCAAAACAACTACTGTAGAAGTATGATGCTCAAGCGCCCCAAAACCAGTAGGAGCCTTTTCTGTTGAAGGAGCCAGATACAAATAAATATCGTACCTAGGCGTACTATTAACATCACCTAGATACGTTTTTTGTGCTTCCATCATTTTATTCACCGTTTCCTTAATTTTTGAAGCGGTATGAACTTTATTTGGCGAATAAACACTCAAAACTATTTTAATATCTCCAACCTCAAATTCTTCTACATCAAGATTACCATACATCATTGGATTGTCTGTAATCTCAAAATATCTAGATGCAAAATATTTATCGGTAGTATTAAGACCATCTTCACTAGTTTCTGAACCGACCTTTTGTAAAGCAGAAGTTCTTTGCATGGTGGTGGGAGCTTTTACCTCAAGTGAATATTGATTGTTCTTCAGTACATCAAAATAACCGATAAAACCATGAAGATTAAGTACAAAATTTTCTTCTTCTATATTAGTCCCAGAAGGAGAAAAAGGTGCGCCTATGGTTACATTTTCAATATCGTAAGTATCATTCACTTTATATTCGATCTTATCAAGCTGCGTCGCATTGGTGATTAGCCATGAATTATTATCAAGATTTTTTGTTGTGATCTCATTTCCTTCATAATCAAAAGCCTTAAAATCATCAACATACTTTCCAAAATCGCTCACAGAATACGTTCCTTGCACTACCTTGGGGAAGAAATATGTTACAGAATCTTGTGTAAAACGTCCGGGGTTAATAATAACGGGTACTTTATCTTCTTTTACCTGAGTCAAATCCATACTTGATCTAATGGGAAGACTTGTTGCAATATCATTCGAAGGATTCTTGACTCCACATCCTACTAATAATAAACCAATGGAAACTTTGACTAATATATTCTTCATTTACTATAATATTTTATTAATCCTAAACTCCAAAAAAGAGCTCTTGTTACAGTTTTACATACGCAAAATATACATTTTGTAACTACTTTAGCTTATTTTTAGCACTTTTTAATTACTAAACCGACGTTTTGGATTTAATAATTGATAACCAAAGAATACATTTCTCTGAAGACCCTAAATCTTTTGCAAAAAACAAGGTTACTATTTTGTTCTTACATGACTCACTTGGATCTATAGAGCTTTGGAGAGATTTCCCTCAAAAACTAGGTTTACATTTGGATTGTAATATCTTGGCATATGATCGTCAAGGATATGGAAAATCAGCCCCTTTTGGCTCTCTTAAAAGGAATAATGATTATCTCAAGAAAGAAGCTGAAAATCTGGGTAAAATAACAGACCTATTAGATCTTAAAAATGTAGTTTTATTTGGACACAGTGATGGGGGTAGTATCGCTTTACTTGCAGCCGCTTTGTTTCCCGAAAAGATATTGGGTATAGTGACAGAGGGGGCACATGTATTTGTTGAAAAGGAAACTATAACTGGAATAAAAGAGGCAAAGAAAGCTTATAAAAACACCAATTTAAGAGAACGTCTTTTTCGATATCATGGTAACAAAACTGATGATGTATTTCGAATGTGGACCGAGACCTGGCTATCTTCATCGTACCAGTCATGGAATATTGAAAAATACCTTCCTTTGGTAAAATGTCCTTCTTTAATTATTCAAGGAGAAAAGGATGAATACGGTACGTTAGATCAGGTAAATTCAATTGTATCCAAAACTGCTGGAAAATCCATGCAATTGATTATTGAAGATGTCGCTCACACTCCGCATAAAGAAAATCCTAACATTGTTATTAAAAAGGTCAATCAGTTTATAAACCGAAATATCTATACCATGTTAAAGAAATGATAAAGTCTCTATTTCCAAGTAATTATTTAGAAACTTGTAACAATTATCCTTTTAAATACATTAACCAGTATGATTTTCTAATTTATTAGAAAATACAAGTACACCTATTAAATATTTTAATATGAAACTCATCAAATCAACCTTTTTGTTATTCTTAACAATTTCGGTATGTAATGCCCAAGAAAATCTTGAATACCAAAAACCACCAAAAGAAATTTTAGACTTAGTAGATGTTTCCTTAGCTCCTTCGGTAAGAGTTGATTCAAAAGGAGAAAATCTTATTTTTCTATATAGGGATAGTTACAAGACCATTTCTGAATTATCAGAAAAGGAAATGCGATTAGCTGGATTACGAATTAATCCAAAAACAAACATTTCAAGCAGAACCAATTATTTTAATAATTTAAAAGTTAAAAAAACTATTGATAAGGAAGCAAAACAAGTCGTTGGGTTACCAAAAAATGCAAAAATTGCTAATTTTAATTGGTCACCAGATCAAAGCAAAGCAGCATTTACTAACATTACCCCAAATGGTGTCGAGCTATGGATTTTAAATGTTGCAGAAGCAACGGCGACCAAGACCACGAATGCTAATGTTAATGCAAACATGCGTAGTCCTTACAAATGGTTTAGAGACAATTCGGCTTTATTGGTGAAGTTCATGCCAACTATGAGAAAACCACTTATTGATACTCAAGAAGCGGTTCCTGTTGGACCTACTATCACGACCAGTAATGGTCAAAAAGCTCAAAATAGGACGTACCAGGATCTTCTGAAAAATCCAAATGATGAATATAATTTTCAACAATTAGCTACTTCTGAAATTAAAAAAGTTTCACTAGATGGAAATATAGAAAACTGGGCTCCCGCCGCGATGTATGGTAATTTTTCCTTTTCTCCAAGTGGTGAATATATTATTGCAACCGAAATACAGAAACCATTTTCTTATCTAGTCCCTTATAGACGTTTCCCACAAGAAACCAAATTATATAAAAACACAGGAGAGGTCGTTAAAACAGTAAATAAAGCACCTCTTGCCGAGGTACTACCGAAAGGATTTATGGCAACTCGTACCGGGAAAAGATCGATGACATGGCGTTTGGATCAACCAGCAACTTTGGTTTGGGCTGAAGCTTTAGACGAAGGTGATCCTGATGTAAAAGTTGAATACAGAGATGAAGTGTTTCAGCTTAAAGCCCCTTTTACAGACTCTAAAGAATCTATTCTTAAAACAATTAATCGTTTTGGAGGTATAGAATGGACTAATGATGAAGTGGCCGTTGCCTATGATTATTGGTGGAATACCAGAAATACCAAAACTTATGTTTTTAATCCATCAAGACCTGATCAAAAACCTAATATAATTCATGATAGAAATTATCAGGATAGATACAATGATCCTGGAGAACCTGTAACTATTAAAAACAAATATGGACACTCTGTAATCAATATTGTAAATGATAATATTTATATGATTGGAGATGGTTACACCAAAGAAGGACAATTTCCATTTGTAGATAAATTTAGTTTAAAATCCAATACAAGTACCCGTATTTACCAATCAAAATACACCGATAAAGTAGAAACCATTTATACTGCCATAGATATAAAAAAAGGAGAATTTTTGGTAAGAATAGAATCACCCAGTGAGTTTCCTAATTATTATATACGCAATATAAATAAAGAAAATAGCCTTACACAAATAACCGCTTTCGACAACCCTTTTGCTAGTATACAAAATGTACACAAAGAAGTAATCAAGTATAAGAGAGACGACGGATTAGAATTATCGGGAACGCTTTATTTACCTGTAGGCTATGACAAAACAACAAAAGAAAAAATGCCAATGATTTTATGGGCATATCCAAGAGAGTTTAAAGATAAAAGTAGCGCTTCACAATCAACTTCAAACCCGAATAAATTCACTTATCCTTTTTGGGGATCCATGCTATACTGGGTTACCAGAGGTTATGTAATATTGGATGGTGCTTCCTTCCCTATTGTAGGAGAAGGAAATGAAGAACCAAACGATTCATTTAGAAAACAATTAGTTGCTAATGGTAAAGCTGCTATAGATGCAGTCGACGCATTAGGATACATAGATCGTGATAGAGTTGCCGTAGGAGGGCATTCATATGGGGCATTTATGACAGCCAATTTGTTGTCTCATTCAAACCTATTCGCTGCAGGAATTGCTAGAAGTGGTGCTTATAATAGGACTCTCACTCCTTTTGGTTTTCAAAGTGAAGAAAGAAGTTATTGGGAAGCTCCAGAGATATATTATAATATGTCGCCGTTTATGCATTCTGATAAAATGAAAACTCCTTTATTATTGATTCATGGACAGGCCGATAACAATTCGGGAACGTATCCCTTACAAAGTGAACGATATTTTAATGCTTTAAAAGGATTAGGAGCTACTTCCAGATTAGTAATGTTGCCTAAAGAAAGTCATGGTTATAGAGCTAAAGAATCGATACTTCATTTGCTATGGGAACAAGATCAATGGTTAGAGAAATATGTAAAAAACAAGAAGAAACCTAAACAACAAGGAACTAACTAGGAAGCCAAAGCATAAAGAAAAAGAGGCTGTTAATATTAACAGCCCGTTTTCTTATATCAATAGATTTTTTGCGATAATATTCTTTAGATCATTTTTGTTTAAAGGTTTATTAATGATATCATTCATACCAATTGCCAAACATTCTTCTTGTACCTCGCTTAACTCAGAAGCTGTAAGTGCAATAATAGGAGTTGTTTGATCAAATTCTCTTATGCGTTTGGTGGCTTCAGTTCCGTTAAGATATGGCATGTTCAGATCCATCAAAATAAGATCAAAATCTTCTTTCTGAACCATTTGTAGTGCATTAAATCCATTCTCAACTATAGTACATTCGTATCCAATAAGATTTAAAAGATTTTTGGTAACTATTTGATTTATTTTATTATCCTCTGCCACCAGTATTCTTCTAAATTTTTGATTGATCCCACTATTCTCGGGATCTAGTTTATTTTCTCCTTTTTCATCAATAATCTCTAACGTAAGATCAAAATGAAACTTTGTTCCTCTACCTTCTTTACTATCAAGATGGATTTCACTGTCCATCATTTCTAAAAGATTTTTTACAATAGACAATCCCAAACCAGTACCTTCAGACTTATTAAACTCTCGGCCTACCTGAGAAAACTTCTCAAATACAAACTCTTTTTTATCATCAGGTATTCCTACACCATTATCCTCTACTTCATATCTAATTTTTATACTATCTTTTTCTATAGAAAGAATCTTAATTCTTAGCCAGATTTTTCCATTTTCTGTAAATTTTGCCGAATTCCCGATTAGATTAATTAACACTTCTGATAATTTAAGGGAATCCACACTAAGAACCTCTGGCAGTTCTTTTTGAACCTCCAAAACAAGTTCATTATTCTTGTTTTTTGCTTGATATTCAAAAGAGTACAAGAGATTCTGAGAAAGTTGAAGTAGGTCCGTGGGTGTTTTTGTCAACTTTTCGGTATTTGACTCTATCTTACTTATTTTTAAAACCTTATTTATAAGATCTAGTAAATAATCTCCAGAAAATTTTAACGAATTAAGGAGCTTTTTATGTTTTGCCAGGATGTCTTTTTCTTCTAGTAATAAGGTTGTGATTCCCACAACACCATACAAAGGTGTTCTTAATTCATGGCTTACTGTTGAAATAAACTGAGATTTAATATTAGTAAGTTTTTCGGCCTCTGTTTTTGCTTCTATTAATTGTTCGTTTTTTTCTTTTAAAACAGTGCTAAGTTTTTTCTTTGATCGATACCCTCGATAAAAGAAAAATATGCCCCCGAGTAACAAAACCAAACTAATTGAAATAATATTTATCACCAGATTACTTCTAGCAATTTTGGCCAAATATTCTTTTTCCTTTTTGGTAGTTTCTAATTCTCTTTGAAATTCGTTTAAGTTAAAGCTAGCCTTAGCAATCTCAATCTGTTTCAGTTTTTCCTGATTAAAAAGCTTATCATGATAGAATAAATACTTTTTTATACTATAGAAGGCCGAATCTGTATTGTTTGCTTTTTGAAAAGCTTCAGATTTTGCTTTATAAGTGTCGGTAAGTACCGATAAGATTTCTTTGTCTTCTACATCTTTAATAACCTCATTAAATAATTGGTTTGCTCTCTGCATTTCATTTTTCCCAGCAAAATATCTAGCAAACAAGTATTTGACATCATTTATAGCTATTATTTCTCCAGATTCTTTAGCTAACTCCTGGGCTTCTAATAAATAAGGATATGCCAAATCATACTTTTCTTCATCGATATAGGTCCAACCCAAATTTAATACGGGTGCAAGAGTTTCTTCTTTAATCTTAATTTTTTTGGCTATCTGAAGAGATTGATTATAATAAAATATGCCTTTCTCAAAGTCCTTATAACCTTCAGAATAAACATTACCTAATCCATTGAGGTTACGTAAAATCCTAACCGAATCTTGAGCAAGCGTTGCATATTTAAGTGACTCTTTATAGTGAAGCTCGATATTTTCAAAGTCCTTTACAACTTCATAATTACTTGCCATAAGATAGTGTCCTGCAGACTTATAAGTATCACTATCTATTTGATGAGCCAAATCAATTATTTTGATAGCATAATCTAGTGATTCTTTTATCTTATATTGAGCAAGCAGATCACTGGATTTTCTTTTGAATTGTGACAAACTATCATGTATAACTTGATCTGCTTGTTTTTGTGCATAAACAAGGTATCCCCCACTAATAAAACAGTATAAAAACAATATAACTCTTAAGGCTCCCAAATTATAAATTTGCATGTATTCGATCTAAAAACCGAATATTTATTACTAAAAAATTTATACCCCCAAGTACATGAGAACTTGTAATTAAGGGTTTAAAATAGGGAAAAAATAGTTAAAAAGCGTTTAAAATGATATCGATATCCTTTATAGCACCATATTCACCTTATTATTTTGGTCTACGAGAAACGATATAAATTCCTAGAATTACAATCCCCGCACCTAATATCTGTACAAGGGATAAATCCTCTCCTAAAAAGAAATAGGCCAGTATAATAGTTGAAAAAGGGCCCAAACTTGCTATAATTGAAAAATTGGATGCTCCAATTTTGGCAATAGAGGCCGAAACAAGATATGAAGGTATTATTGTCGAGAAAACCGCCATAACAATGCATATTAGATAAAGCTCTATTGGATAGCCATATATATCGCCTCTATCAAAAATCAAATATTGAATAATTATACATAAGGAAGAAACAATCATAGCATACGAAGTAAATACAACAACTCCAAATTTTGGAATTAACCAACCACTACCAACAATATAAGTTGCATAGGTAAGTGCACTTAAAAAAACCAAAAAACCGCCCAGGTAAAGGTTTTTGGAATCCAACTGCATTTCTCCCCAAAATGTGATCACTACGCCAATATATGTTAATAATATAGCCTGTAATTGCCGATGAGAAATGCTATCTTTTAAGAATATTTTTGAAATAATAATTACCAATGTTGGATAGAGAAAGAGAATAATTCGCTCTAAACCAGCTTTAATAAATTGCAGCCCCAGGAAATCAAAATAGCTAGCCAGATAATATCCAACAAATCCAAAAAACAATATCCATAAATAATCTTTGTCCTCTATTTTCTTATTCTTCTTTGGTTTATTGAATATTGCTATTATCAAATAAAATGGTAACGAAAATACCATCCTAAACAATAGTAGGTGCTCTGAACTGATATCATATTTATATCCCAATTTCACCAATACGGCTTTTGCTGAAAACAACACCACGCCGATAACGGCAAAAATGATTCCGTATGAAGATAGTTTTGTGTTTTGCATTTCCCGAAAATAGATATTCATTGTTTTAGAAATATCCGATGCTATCTTAAATTACGATACCCAATAAAAAACCTCCTTATGAAATAATTAAGGAGGTTTTATATACATTAATTTATTGATTGTCCTTACACATTGAATAGGAAATGCATAACATCTCCATCATTCACCACATATCCTTTACCTTCTACTCCAAGCTTTCCTGCCTCTCGGGCTTTGGCTTCGCTACCATATTCGATAAAATCGGCATATTTAATTACTTCAGCCCTGATAAAGCCCTTTTCAAAATCTGTGTGAATTACTCCTGCCGCTTGTGGAGCGGTAGATCCAATAGTAACTGTCCAAGCTCTTACTTCTTTTACACCAGCCGTAAAATAAGTTTGTTGATTTAACAATTTGTAAGCTGCACGAATTAATACCGAAGCTCCGGGTTCTTCTAATCCCATATCCTGTAAGAACATTTGTCGCTCTTCATAATCATCCAACTCGGTAATGTCTGCTTCGGTTCCCACCGCCAAAACTATTACTTCTGCATTTTCAGAAGCCACAGTCTCTTTTACTTTGGTTACATAATCATTTCCATTAACAGCTGACTCTTCATCAACATTACAAACGTACAACACAGGTTTATCTGTAATAAGCTGCAATGGTTTTACGTATCCCAGATGATCATCTTCAGAAAGATCTATAGCTCTTACTGAAACTCCAGCTTCAAGATTTTCTTTTAGTTTTAGCAAAACCGCCTCTTCCTTTTGTGCCTCTTTATTACCAGTTTTTGCTGCTCTTTTAACTTTATCCAGTTTTTTCTCTACACTTTCAAGGTCTTTTAGTTGCAATTCGATATCTATTGTTTCTTTATCTCTGATAGGGTCCACAGATCCATCAACATGGACAACATTATCATTATCAAAACAGCGAAGTACATGGATAATGGCATCTGTTTCACGAATATTACCTAAAAATTGATTTCCTAAACCCTCACCTTTACTAGCTCCCTTAACCAATCCTGCTATATCTACAATTTCTACTGTAGCCGGAATTACACGCTCTGGATTCACTAGTTCTTCTAATTTTTCTAATCTTGAGTCTGGAACATTTACCACCCCAATATTAGGTTCGATCGTACAGAATGGGAAATTTGCACTCTGTGCCTTGGCATTGGATAAACAATTGAATAATGTTGATTTTCCTACATTAGGTAATCCTACGATTCCTGCTTTCATAATAATTGCAATAAAATTTTTGAGATAAATAAAAAGACCTCAATTTTTCAGAGTGCAAAGATAATGGTATTAATACGTAGAATACAAATACATAGGCAGTAAGATTAAGCAAAAACAACCTTTGTATACTTATCTGAAATTCAGTCGATTAAATAATTTTTCATTTTTTTTGTATTTTTGAACCCCAATAAACAAACATAATGAGAACTATTAAAATTCTAACTGCGGTATTATGTATTAGTTGTGCATCTATTGGATTTGCGCAATCTGATGAAGGTAAACCAAAGGAAAATTCATCAAAAGAAACGGTAACTAAAATTATTCGTATTAAAGGTCCCAATGGTGAAGAAAAAGTGATTAAAAAACAAGAAGTGATCACTAAGAAGAGTAAAATTAAACTTAATCCTGGTGATGAAGGTAAAACAAATCAAACTGCCACCTATACAGATGCTGAAGTGCAGGTTCAAAAGTCTCATTCATCAACTGAAGGAGATTCATATACACTTATCTCTGATGGTAAGGGCTATCGCATTACTTTATTGAGTAAATCAGGAAATCAAACCTCCAAAGCAAGACCTGTAAGTAGTGGATACTATATTGTAAATATGGGAGGGAAAGACAATTGTCTTGGTCACTTCGATAAGGAAAAAAACTTTATTTTAGAAAGGTACGATTCCAAGACCGATGAGGTGATTACTACAGTTTATAAGGCGAATTAAAAATCAATAGAGATACTAAAATTTGGAACCGGGTTAATTAACCCGGTTTTTTTATTCTCCCTTATTTTTTAACAGAATCAATGTAAAATATCATCGTTTTAGATATATTTAGGGTAACAATCATCTTAAATAAACATTCTTTACATGAAAAAATTCACACTCATTTTGTTTGGCTTATTCACTTGTCTAAGTTTTAGCCAACAAATCGTTAGAGGAACAGTTACAGATTCCTCGGGCAGTCCAATTCCTTTTGTTAACATCTTAGAAAAAGGGTCTGAAAAAGGAACAACCACAGACGAGCAAGGTAATTATACCATTGCTGTCGACACGGGCGCAACTCTTATCTATAGTTATATAGGTTATGAAACCCAGGAAATTGAAGTTGGACCTCAGGAAACTATAAATGTTACACTTCAAGAAGGAGAAGAACTTGGTACTATTATTGTCGTAGGATCAAGAAGTCCAAAAAGGACAGCAACCGATACTCCTGTAGCGATAGATATCATTGATATGCAGGATATCATCACAAAAAGTGGTAAGATTGAGATAAATGAACTATTACAGTATACCGCGCCTTCATTTAATGCCAATAAACAATCGGGATCTGATGGTGCAGATCATATTGATCCTGCAACGCTTAGAGGTTTAGGGCCAGATCAAACGTTGGTTTTGATAAATGGTAAAAGAAGACACTCCTCTTCTTTAATTAATATTTTTGGTACACGAGGAAGAGGAAACTCAGGAACCGATCTTAATGCGATACCTGCCTCTGCCATAAAAAGAATAGAAGTACTTCGAGATGGTGCGGCAGCACAGTATGGTTCTGATGCAATTGCCGGGGTAATTAATATTGTTTTAAAAGATAATGTCAATAAAATATCCGGAAGCATCAGTTACGGTGCATATAATACGAATGCTAAAGGAGATTTCCCTCCTGGAACGCCCAATACCGATGGGAATCGTTTAGATACTGAAAATGATGGAAATCGTATTGCAGACGATCAAAATTTTGATGGTGGTTCTGTAAAAGTTACCGCTAATTACGGAGTAGAAATCGGTGATGGCGGTTATGCAAACTTTACAACAGAGTATTTAAGTAAAAATAAAACCCTGCGTCCAGGATTTGATTTCAGAAGAGGTTTTGGAGAAGCAGCAATAGATGGTTTTAACTTCTTTGCAAATGCAGCGGTTCCTTTATCAGAAAAAACGCAATTATATGCATTTGGAGGACGAAATTACCGGGATACCGATGCCTTTGCTTTTACCCGTAACGGAGGTGAAAGAGTTGTAACAGCCATCTATCCTAATGGATTTACACCTAGAATTACCTCAAACATCATCGATAATTCTGTTTCTGCAGGTATACGAACTGAAACAGAAAGTGGATGGAAAATTGATTTAAATAATACCTGGGGGAAAAACAACTTTCATTATTTTATTAAAGGAACATTAAATGCCTCGTTACAAGAATCCTCTCCAACAGATTTTGATGCGGGAGGCCATAACTTAAGTCAAAATACGACAAGTCTTGATTTTTCTAAATATTATCCCAACATCGTACAAGGATTAAACATCGCTTTTGGTGCAGAATACCGAACGGAAAATTTTGAGATTTTTGCTGGCGAAGAAGGTTCCTATGCAACTTATGATATTAACGGATTACCCATTATAGATCCTGCTAATCAAACACAGCCCATTGATCCAGACTCTGGAGAATTACGCCCAGGAGGTTCTCAAGGATTCCCTGGTTATAGTCCAGCCAATGAGGTAGATAGATCCAGATCAAACTTTTCTGTATATGCTGATACCGAACTCGATATTTCAGATAGTTTCTTGCTTGGTGGTGCCGCAAGATTTGAAAATTACAGTGATTTTGGGAGTACTATTAATGGAAAATTAGCATTCAGAATAAAAGCTACAGAAGATATTAACATTCGTGGCTCTGTAAGTACGGGGTTTAGAGCTCCTTCTCTGGCACAGATATACTACAATCTTAGATTTACTGATTTCCAGGGAGGTGTCGCTACTGAAACCCTACTATCACCAAATAACAGCCCTGTAACGGCTTCTTTTGGAATAGAAGAGTTAGAAGAAGAAACCGCAGTAAATGCTGCAATTGGTACTACGGCTACTTTCGGGAATTTTACGGCTACCATCGATGGGTATTTTATTAATGTGAAGGATAGGATTGTTCTTACCGGTACATTTGCCGCTCCACAAATCCCTAATGTAAATGAAGCACAATTTTTTGCAAATGGTGTAGATACTGAAACCGTAGGACTTGATATTATACTTTCCTGGAAAGGAAATTACGATTTTGGTAATGTTTCAGCCACACTAGCAGGAAATGTGAACAATATGTATATAAAAGAAGTAAAAAATGGCAACCTAGACGAAGCTACCTTCTTTGGAGAAAGAGAAAAAGCATTTCTACTTGCCTCTGCTCCAGAAAGTAAGTTTGCTTTTAACACTAGCTATAGTAAAGAAAAATTTAATGCAGGAATTGGCTTAACACGTTTTAGTGAGATTGTTCTGATTGATTTTGTAGATACCGAAGACATATATGGAGCAAAAATAACCGCAGATCTTAATCTTGGATATGAGCTCACAGAAAATATGAAACTTACTATCGGAGGAAATAATATACTTAACGAATACCCAGATCAACAAAATGATGGAGAAACTGAAGCAGGAGGATATTGGGATGCGGTTCAGATGGGATTTGGTGGAGCTTATTATTATGCCAGATTAGATTTCAACTTTTAAAAAACAAACTCAACATTATAATAAACGCCATATTAATTTGAAATATGGCGTTTATTTATTGTATCAATCAAATTCTTTCATAAATCTATCTTATAATTTTTTATTACATCAGGTTTACATGTAATTTTGTTGAAGAAATTGCATAACAGCATTTATGAAAGAATTAACTCGATACTTTTATTATTTTTTTCTAGAAAAGGGATTTTCAGAAAATGCGGCAGAATACTTGAATCTGATTATAGGAATATCTATTCTTACCGCCATACTTTTTATAACAGATCTAATTAGCAAAAAGGTGTTTGCCGCTATTTTTAAAGCATATGCCTCAAGATCAAAAAATACATTTGATGATTATTTGGTAAAAAATAAGACTTTTGATTACCTGGCACATATAATTCCGCTATCACTTATCATCTGGATTTTACCCGAATTGTTTATTGCTTTTCCTACGGCAGAAAAGTATTTAGAATTATTGTTTGATATCATGGCTATAGTCTTGATTATTTGGATTTTGAGAAGCGTCCTGAGGACTTTTAGGGATTTCTTAAAATCATTACCTTCTTTCAAAGACAAGCCTATCGATAGCTATGTACAAGTATTTATGATTTTTGTATGGTTTATTGGAGCAATCTTGATATTTTCATCGATTACCGGAAAATCAATTTGGACATTCCTAACCGCTCTGGGAGCTATGTCTGCTATAATTCTATTGATTTTTAAAGACACCATATTAGGCTTTGTGGCCAGTATACAGGTTGCTGTAAATGATACCGTACGTATTGGGGACTGGATAACCATGGAAAAATACGGTGCCGACGGTGACGTTATTGAAATCAATTTATCGTCGGTAAAAGTGCAGAACTTTGATAAAACTATTACCACTATCCCAACTTATAACTTAATATCTGAATCTTTTAGAAATTGGCGTGGCATGATGGATTCCGGAGGAAGAAGAATAAAGAGATCTTTGCTCATCAAAACCTCTAGTATTGCTTTTTTATCAGAAGAAGACCACAAAAGACTTGAAAGTATAGAATTAATAAAGGATTATTTAAAAACAGCGCAATCTATAATAGATTCTTTTAATAAAGAACATAATATAGACAAAAGCGTACCAGTTAATGGAAGAAACCTTTCTAATATGGGCGTTTTTAGAATCTATGTAGAATCATATCTCGAAAATCATCCGTATATCAACAAAGACATGACCATAATGAGCAGACAACTGGCTCCTACAGCACAAGGAACTCCATTAGAAATTTACGCGTTTAGTAACGATAAAGTTTGGAAAAATTATGAAAAAATTATGGCCGATATATTTGATCATTTACTATCCACAATACCCTATTTTAACTTAGAGGTATTTGAATTAAACTATCCTACAAAAAACTAATTTTATATCTCAAATAACAAATTTATGAATACCAGTTTTAGAATAATAAGCTACCTAGAAGGAATCTCATATTTACTTATTCTTTTTGTTACCATGCCTCTAAAGTATCTTTTTGAATCCCCGGAACCTAATAAAGCAATTGGCATGGCACATGGATTTTTATTTCTAGCTTATATCATATTCGCTTTTGTAATTAAACCAGAAAAACAATGGAACAATAAAACAATGGCAATAGTATTATTATGTTCTATTATTCCTTTCGGTACCTTTTGGATGGATAAGAAGTATTTGAATGAGTAGAAGAGTATTTGAGTATAAAATATATAATTACTCATAACTATTTGAATATAATCCTAATAATTACTCAACAACTCACTTACTACTCAGGATATTCAATCCTAAGGTGATAAATATTGGTCAATTTCCTCTTAAACACCTTCTTAATTTGTTGGATCTCTTTAAAAGTTATATTGGCATTGATAAATTGGCCATCTTCCATTTGCTTTGTTATAATTTTTTCAACAAAAGTATCTATAAGGCTACTTGTTGGGTTTTTCAAACTCTTTGAAGCTGCTTCTACACTATCGCTCATCATCAAGATAGCTGTTTCTTTTGAAAAAGGTTTAGGCCCCGGATACTGAAAATCTTCAATATTTACATTTTCATTGCTTTCTTTTTCTTTTGAATAAAAATAATATACCGTACTAGTACCATGATGTGTTCTTATAAAATCAATTACGCGATCAGGTAATTTATATTTCTTTGCAATCTCTACACCCCTAATCACATGGTTAATGATAATCTTTGCACTTTCCTTTGGAGATAATACATCATGAGCATTACTCGAGGTAGATTGGTTTTCGGTAAAATACGTAGGGTTTACCATTTTACCAATATCATGATATAATGCCCCCACTCTAACCAACATCGAATTGGCTCCAATCTCATTGGCAGCAGCTTCTGCAATATTAGCTACATTCAATGAATGGTGAAAAGTTCCTGGGGCTTTGTTGGATAATTCTTTAAGCAATACCGAATTGGTATCACTAAGCTCGAGTAGTGATACATCTGATATTAGCCCAAAAAGTTTTTCGTAGGCATAGATCAAAGGATGTACAATAAGTGTGGCAAATCCACTTATTACAAATAATATAACGGTTGTCCAGTCAACATTACTTATGCTTCCTTCATGAATAACATGAAAAGCAATATATGCAATAATATAAATAGAAGTAATCTGACCAACAGAAATAAATAGGTTAGCTCTTTTAAAAGATTCTGAGATAGTAAGTATGGTAACTATTCCCGCAATAATTTGTAAGAATGTATATTCATGACTATTAGGAACTACAAACCCTAGTATCAAAACCGTAATTACGTGGGTAAACATACCCAACCTAGAATCAAAAAATGCCTTCAATACCAGAGGAAGAATACATAACGGAACCACATAAATGTACTCTGATCTATATTTTACAACTAGGGTGGTAACCAATACCATAAAAATGATATTGAAAAAAATAAAGGTTACCTGGGTATTGTTGTCATAAATATCTTTGCGGTATTTTCTAACAAACAAAAGAAGCATCATCAATGCCAAGGATACTAATAAACAATATCCAAGAACAATCCAATAAAAATTTTTATCACTCCATACTTGTGATTCATATTCTGCTTTTAATGAATTTAAAATCTGCAATTTATCCCCTTCGACTACTTCACCTTTGGCTATAATTCTACTTCCTCTTGTTACTCCACCTCGTGTGGTAAGCACCTTACTCAATTCGGTTTCTAAAGTGCTTTGAGTCAGTTTATCATTTAGTCTAACATTAGGTTTTACCAAATCGTAAAACAAGGCCACAAATCCGCTTTTAAACTTGGTATATTCACTTTTATCTATTCTAGAATTAATAAGTCGGGTAACTTCATTAGAAGTAAGCATTTGTCCAAAAGTGATTGCCTCGGCTTCATTTCCTTTGTTCAGAAATATTTGTCTTTTATTTCCGTAGGAATAGGTTTCCTGAAGAACACCGTATCGATAAATATCATTTAATAAAATTCTTCCAAAAAGTTTAGCCTGATCACGAGCATTGCTTTGATTTAATGTTTCAAGGTTACTTTCAAAAGCTTGTTCATAGGCTTCTTTGGAAGTATTAGAAATTATCGTATCATATTCGAAATAAGGAATAATATTATCGGTGATACGTTTCTTTTCGGTATCTATTTCTTCTTGTGTCTTTGCGATGGCAAAATCAAAAGGAGCATATAAATTCTCATATTGCCAAGGCTTTCCTTTGGTAAATTCGTATTTAAAAATTCCTCCTTTCGGAAATAAATACACAATAAGCGCTGCAGTAGCTATAAAAAGAAAAACCTTATAGATGGTGGATTTCTTCTTATAAAATTTATCTAAAAATCTTTTCAAAACAATTTATATAAGTTTATCAAAAGTAGTAAATCAAAGTTAGAAGTACGAAGTATGAATCTATAATTAAGAATTATAACCTCTGATCTCATAACTCTTAACTCTTTACTTGTTTTTTATCCTTCAAAAATCATTAAATTCGCACCAAACAATACACACAATTTAAATTACGTATAATGAGTAAAGAAGTAGTAATAGTATCTGCGGCCAGAACGCCAATTGGTAGTTTTTTAGGAAGTTTATCAACTGTACCTGCTACACAACTTGGTGCTATTGCAATTAAAGGTGCGTTGGACAAAATAAACCTAGATCCATCACTTGTACAGGAGGTTTTTATGGGTAATGTTGTACAAGCTGGGAACGGACAAGCTCCGGCGAGACAAGCAGCTTTGGCTGCCGGAATTAATGATACGGTTCCGTGTACTACAATCAATAAAGTATGTGCCAGTGGTATGAAAGCTGTAATGCATGCTGCACAAGCAATCGCTCTTGGAGATGCAGATATCATAGTTGCTGGTGGTATGGAAAGTATGAGTTTGATCCCTCATTATGTTAGACTACGAGCTGGACATAAATTTGGTCCTCAAACCCTTGAAGATGGGATGCAAAGAGATGGATTGGTAGATGTATATGATGGTAATGCCATGGGTGTTTGTGCAGATTTATGTGCCAACGAATACGAGTTCAGTAGAGAAGATCAGGATGCCTTTGCAATACAATCCTATGAAAGATCGGCAAAAGCCTGGGCCGATGGTAAATTTAATAATGAAGTAGTTCCGGTTGCGGTACCTCAGCGTCGTGGTGAACCTATTATGGTTACCGAAGATGAAGAGTACAAAAACGTAAAGATGGAAAAAATACCAGCGCTTCGCCCGGCTTTTAGCAAAGATGGAACCGTTACCGCTGCAAATGCTTCAACCATTAATGATGGCGCAGGTGCTGTAGTAGTAATGAGTACCGAAAAAGCGGCTGAGCTTGGCCTAAAACCATTAGTTACCATAAAAAGTTATGCCGATGCTGCTCAAGAACCCAAATGGTTCACTACTGCTCCGGCAAAAGCATTACCAAAAGCAATTGAAAAAGCAGGTATTACCTTGGATGATGTAGATTTCTTCGAATTTAATGAAGCTTTTTCTGTAGTTGGACTAGCGAATCTTAAAATTCTTGGGCTTAGCGATACCAATACCAACGTAAATGGTGGGGCCGTATCCCTGGGGCACCCCCTTGGATGCTCTGGAGTAAGAATTCTTATTACCTTAATCAGTGTACTAGAACAAAATGATGCCAAGATCGGTGCTGCAGCCATTTGTAATGGTGGTGGCGGTGCTTCTGCAATGGTTATCGAAAGAGTCTAATCGTTTATTTAAAAAATTCTAACCAAATTACATGCAATACGGCATTTGCAATTTAAGTATTGTCCCTTTACGTGCAGAACCTAGTGATCCGAGTGAAATGGTTACCCAGGTTTTATATGGCGAACATTTTAAGGTACTGGAGCAACGAAAAAAATGGAGCAAAATACGTTTGGCCTTTGATAAGTATGAAGGCTGGATTGATAATAAACAGTATCTCGAAATTACAGAAGAACAATACAAAGATTTTGACCAGCAAGATTTGTGTCTTGCCGGAGATCTGGTAGAATTTATAAATTGTGATCAAAATCACTTAATACCCATTCCAATGGGAGCTTCTTTGGACGCCTTAGATTTTCTAGAGCATACGTACGATGGTCATAAGATCATTCAAAAACAACCAAAAGAGCATTTAATTGAAACTGCATTCATGTACCTCAACACTCCCTATCTATGGGGTGGAAAGACGAATTTTGGTATTGATTGTAGTGGTTTTACTCAAATGGTTTATAAACTAAATGGTTATAAATTGTTACGTGATGCCTCGCAACAAGCCACACAAGGTGATCCACTAAGCTTCATTGAAGAAAGTGAACCCGGTGATCTGGCTTTCTTTGATAATGAAGAAGGTAATATTATACATGTAGGTATTATGATGAAAGATAACTATATTATCCATGCGCATGGTAAAGTGCGTGTGGATCGTATAGATCATACAGGTATTTACAATGCCGAAAAACGCACACATACTCATAATTTAAGAGTCATAAAACGGATTATCTAATAGTTCTACATTTTAAAAGAAACATTGCGAATGAAAATCAAAATCCTAAAGGGCTTATTCATTAGACATAACAAAATTAAGGAAAATCGACAGTCAATCTGGTTCTTGCACGGATTTGCCGATTCTGGATTGGCATACAAGGAGGTTTTTGATTCAACGCTTTCGACTGAATTTAATCTTTACGTGGTGGACTTGCCAGGGTTTGGTGCCAGTCCAATAAATAATAATTACATATCGATTAAGGAGCAGGCTGACTTGCTCTCTGAAATAATTAAAGAAGAAACAAAAAACAGCGGAAAAGTGAATATTGTTGCCCATTCTATTGGTGCATTAATCGGGACTTGGATTTGTGATAGGCAATCCGGAAAAATAAATTCTTTTTTCAACATAGAGGGTAATTTGACCGAAGCAGACAGTTATTTTTCGAGCAAACCCTTGAACTTCGAGACTGACGAGGATTTCATAAAATCATTCGAAAAGGAAATTTTTGAACATGCAATCAAAGAAGAAAGGTATAGAAGATATTACAGCAGTTTGAGATTTGCAACTCCACAGGGAATGCGTAATTGGGGAATCTCAAGCCAAGAACATATAAAAAACAACCAATGCGGATTTGAATTTAAAAATCTGAATTGCACTAAAGTATACATTTGGGGAGATCTAGACACGCCAAAAGAAACACAGGATTTCCTGAAAAAACAAAATATTCCGAATAGATTGTACAAAGGAATTGGACATTGGCATATGGTCGAGAATTCTGAAAAATTGTACAATGACATCAACATCTCGATAAAAAACGGTATAGATGCTATAGCAAATAGGATACATAAGCACTAGGCCCATTGGTTTAGGCTTGTTTACTAAGTCCGCCAAATCTTTTGATTTGGCAATTAAACCCGGATTATGCATTAGAACTTGGTTATGAAGCTCTAAACTGCAATAAAATATAATGTTTCATCAAATTTAGCATAGCACCGCTACGGTTAATTTGAGAAACATAACAAAGTGATCT
>CANMDH010000009.1 GCA_947496555.1 uncultured Aquimarina sp.
GAAAACACCAAAAACCGCAAACCATTTATTACTAAAGGTTTGCGGTTGTTTTTTGCCATAGACCTACGGATTTAAGGTACAAATCCGAGCGATCGTAGAATTGTAATGCTTGCTCCCACTCGGATTGCAAATCCGAGCGATCGTATTTTAATCAGGTTATATAATCCCTACTCCAATGCCGCTTCCAGTTTTTTGGCCTTATCCTTGGCATAGGTAAGGGTGGTATCCATTTGATAGCATTTTTTGAAATTATTCAAAGCCTTAAGCGAATCTCCCTTTGCCAACAAGGCATCACCATAACTGTCGTAGGTATTGGCCGAATTTGGATATTCCTTTACATTAAGTTCAAATATCCTCAGGGCTTCCTCTAGATGATCATTCGCCAGTAATTGATAGCCTAATGTATTTATAGCGTCTTCAGAAATATTGTATGTAACCGTATCTAATTTCTTTGTATGATAATGGCGTATACCACTTTCAATATTTTCTGCAATGATTTTTTGCGCCATTTCTTTGTGTAATGCCTTTTTTGGTAATTTCGCAGGTTTCTTGGTAAGAATATTAGCCGCTCCATTAAGGATATCAAAGAAGTTCTCATTATTACCATTTGTAAGTAATATCAAACCACTTTTTGTCTTTAAATCGTTTAATAAAAAGGTTCTAAAACCTACCCATCCCCCAGAATGAAACACTTCCTCTTTGCCAGGATCTTCACTTAATTGCCAACCAAAACCATATCCAGTTTTTTCGCCATTGTTCAATACACCCGAAGTAAAGGCCGCGTCTAAATACTTTTTTGCAATGATAGTATGATTGGCCAAGGCCAGGTTCCATTTAAATAGATCCTCTAATGTCGAGTAGATTCCGCCGTCACCTCTCACATCATTAACCAAATGATAATCATCTGGTACCAAATCGACCTGATTAAGGGCCGTATTATATCCAAAAACACGATTGGGCATATTTGGATCTGGTGCTATCTGATACGAATACAGTACGGTGTTCTTCATACCCACAGGATCAAAAATATTTTCTTTAAGGAACTCTCTAAAATGCTGACCCGAAATCTTTTCTACAATAGAGGCCAATACCAAATACCCTGTATTACTATATTCGTAGTTCTCGCCAGGTGCAAAGCGTTGTTTGGGATTGCGTTGGTAAAAAAGCTCCATGATTTTATTATTGCCAATGGTCTCTGTTCCTGTGGTATCCTGAGATTGCCAATGTTCATGCATCATACGCTCATAGTCCTCTAAGCCCGAAACATGATTTAGCAAATGCCTAACAGTAATATTATCGTATGGAAAATCTGAAAGAATGCTATTTACTTTTTGATCATAATCTAACTTTCCGAATTCCTTTAATTTCATAATAGACATCCCCGTAAACTGCTTACTTACTGAAGCCAAACGAAATTGGGACCTTAAATCCAAACTATCTACCGGATCGATACTGCGTAATCCATTAGCGCTTTGATGCACAATTTGGCCATTCTTATAAACCAATAAATTACCTGTAGCAATCCCAAGAGTTTTAAACTCTTTTATCATGTCGTCACAGGTAATGGTGTTATTGTCAGAGTTACAAGAAAAAAAACATGCCGAGAATAGACAAGCCCAGACGAGTTGTTTAAATGAAATCATTGTTTTAATTAGGTGATTTTTATATCTCAAATGTACGTTTTATTAACGTATTATAGTGTCCCAGGTATTACAACTTCATAAAACCAAGCAATACTATGCTTACCTTTAGGATTAGATAAATGATCGTACTCTAAAAACATTCCTTTGATGAAAAACCTATTTATACTAGTCCTTGTATTGCTCTACTACCTATCCGAAGTATATTAAAGAGCTTTGGGTGTCTTCCTAAGATTGAATGCATAAAACAGAAACAGGTAGACCTTCACCTACCTGTTTCCTTCGAAGAAATTAATTTTATTTTGTAGTACGATACTCTTCAATCTTCAATCGTTAGATATTCAAAATCAGATAATTTTCCTAAAAAACATATCCAATTTCTCCGATTTGGTTTTTGCCACATTGCTATCACAAAAACCTAATTCTTTTAATTAATACAAAACAAAGAATCATTTTTTAACTACATCTACAAAAGTAGTTTATTCACACTTCAAAAAATATGACAAATGTCAGTTTTTGGATTTTTTTTTACATATACGGCTTCATTTCTTGCTTACGTTTTTTGAGTTGTCTTTCTACATCACTCAGAGTCTCTTTAAAAGCCAACTCATAATTTTTCTCGTTAGAGGTTGCATATATTTTAGGCCCGGGTAGACTTAACTCAAGATCACAAATTTTCCCGGCTCCTTTGGGGTCATTTTCTTTTTTAAAAAAGACATCAGATTTAATGATCCAGTCATATTTCTTGTATAATTTGTCTAGTTTTTCGTGTACATAATTTTCCATGGTCTCACTTGTAGGCATTTGTACAAATTGAATGTTTGTTTTCATGTTTATTTGTTTTTAAATTCTAGTGCTTCATTTTTTTTGTTTCTTAATCTGTCAGCTATTTCTTTTCCGAAATTATTGGCCATTTCTAAGGCAATTTTTCGGTTGGATCTTTTGGGCTCAGATTCGTTATTGGGTTTCATAAGCCAAAAAGATCTTGAATCTATTAATATTGCATCTTTTTGAGTAATCAACTCCTCTAATAAACGTTGTGATCTTTTGGTAGCACCACTACCCAGGGTGATGGCGACTACTTTTTGTTCTTCAAGATGATTACTGTTTTTGATATAATCTCGTATTGCCTTGTCTGGAGCCCAATTGTAGGTGTTGGCGCAAAAAACATACAGATCAAAGGGTTCTTCGATCTTAGCTGCTGCAGCTACCGTTGCTATTTTGGATGTCCAACCATCTTTGGTAAGACCCTCTGCAAAAGCTAGGCTTATCTTTTCGTCAAGGTTATAAATTGGATCAGGATCATAGACCACCAAGGCACTGTGATTGTTGTTTTTTCCAACAGTGGCTATTTTTTCGGGACCTGTTTTTGCAACTACAAAAGTAAGCATGATCCAGATGATTATAGTTAGGGATATAACTATCAATATTATTGTCATTATTTTCTTTTTTCTTTTCATTGGTGACTTAGAATTCTGGTATCACAATAATTTGCTCTAATTGGCTATTACCTTCTTGCGTGACTCTGCTTTGTTTATATTTTCTATTCCTTTTAACAAAGCATCAGGATTAAACGATATACTATCGATTCCTGCTCCTACCAAAAAGGCAGCATATTCTTCAAAATCACTAGGAGCTTGTCCGCATAACCCAATCTTTTTTTTCGAATAATTGGCTTTTTCGATTGCCAGGGCGATCATTTTTTTGGTTGCAGGGTCATTTTCATCAAAAATAGAAGACATAATTTCAGAATCCCTATCGATTCCTAAAGTTAGTTGTGTAAGATCATTAGAGCCAATGGAAAATCCATCAAAAATCTCAGCAAATTCTTCGGCCATCATTACATTACTAGGAATCTCAGACATTACATAGATTTCTAATCCATTCTCTCCTTGCTTCAATCCATTTTCACGCATTATTTGAATTACTTTTTTGCCTTCTTCTATGGTTCTGCAAAACGGTATCATTACTTTTACATTGGTTAACCCCTTATCGTTTCGCACTTTCTTTATGGCTTCACACTCGAGTCTAAACCCTTCTTTGTATACATCACTATAATATCTGGCAGCTCCTCTAAACCCTAACATTGGGTTTTCTTCTTTGGGTTCGAACTGAGTTCCCCCTATGAGATTTGCATATTCGTTGGTTTTAAAATCACTCATTCTAACGATCACTTCTTTTGGGTAAAATGCTGCTGCCATGGTAGCAATTCCCTGAGCAAGTTTATCTACAAAATAATTCTCTTTATTTGGGTAGCCATTGGTTAATGCTTCGATCTCATTTTTAATTTCGGAGCTTTTTATTTCTTCAAATTTTATCAATGCCATTGGATGTATTTTAATGGTATGCGTAATTATAAATTCCATTCGTAACAATCCAATTCCGTTATTAGGATAGAAAGAGAAATGAAATGCTTTTTCGGGATCCGAAAGAATCATTTTTACCTCGGTTCTAGGCATAATAATACGGCCAAAATTTATTTTCTCTTGCATAAATTCCAATGCTCCATCATATACATAACCGGTTTTACCTTCGGCACATGAAACCGTAATAGTTTGTCCATCTTTGATCCCTCGGGTTGCACTATTGGTTCCTACAATCGCCGGCACACCCAATTCTCTTGCTACAATAGCAGCATGACTCGTTCTTCCGCCTCGATTGGTAATAATCGCTCCTGCTTTTTTAAGCAGTGGATCCCAATCTGGACTGGTAACATCGGTAACAATGATATCACCTTCGTGTAATTTATAAGAGTCCTTTGGGGATTCGAGTATTTTTGCTGTTCCTTTTGTTATTTTAGATCCAATAGCATTTCCGACAGCTAGGATCTCGCTTCGTTCCTTTAAGGTATACTCGATATGTATATTTTTATCTTTGATGTAATGTACCGTCTCGGGTCGTGCCTGAGTGATAAAAAGTTCATTAGTAATCCCATCTTTGGCCCATTCGATATCCATTGGTTTTTTGTAATGCTGCTCGATCACCAATGCCCATTTGGCTAGTGTCATTACTTCGGTATCTGATAGTACAAATTGATTCTGTTTTGACTCTTTGGTATCGATATTTACCGTTGCCGAATGCCCATCGGATTCGGCATAGATCATTGTTTTTTCTTTGTCGCCCAGTTTTTTTTGCACAATTGCATTTTTGCCATGAATTAGGGTAGGTTTGAACACATAAAACTCGTCGGGATTAATAGTACCTTGTACTATATTTTCTCCTAATCCCCATACTCCTGATAAATGAATAATATCATTAAAACCAGATTCGGGTTCTATGGTAAATCCCACTCCCGAGCAGCCTTTATCAGAGCGTACCATTTTTTGCACTCCTACAGACAATGCTATTTCGTGATGTACAAAACCTTTATCCTCTCGATATTTGATGGCTCGATTTGTATACAGCGATGCAAAGCATTCTTTTATGGCATTTTGCAATGCTTTATTTCCCTTTACATTCAGAAAAGTATCATGTTGGCCAGCAAAGCTGGCTTCGGGCAAATCCTCTGCCGTTGCGCTACTTCGAACTGCAACCTCAATGTCTTTTCCATTACCTAAAGTCGGATAAGCATCTTGTATCGCTTCTATAAACTCCTCAGAAAAATTTCCTGTGCATATTAGTTTGCGAGCTTCAGAACCGATCTCATTAAGATTAGAATATGTTTTTCTATCCAATCTCTTGAGGGTATCCTTCAGTGGTTTTTCCAGACCGTTTTCTTCAACAAATAACCAAAATGCTTTAGCAGTGGTAGCAAATCCATTAGGGACCTTTACTCCTTGAGAGGATAATTGATTGTACATTTCACCCAGAGATGCATTTTTACCTCCAACCGATGGGATATCATTGATTGTTATTTCTTCAAATTTCTTGATGAATGTATTCATCGCTTTGTGTTTTACTAATTAATAGGGTACAAGTTCATAGGCAGCATTCAATAAAAATACTCCTGTTAAAAACAACAATACATACAGTACCTGAACCAGTTTTACATTCACAAATTCTAACCATTTTGCAGTTCCTGCAGGAAAAATGAAAAGGTTTAAGCCTATACCCAATGACATCCAGCCAATAACAGTTATTATAAACCTCCAATTGGGTTCCCATATATTATGAGCAAGGATATTGAGCAATCCAACAATGATTGCAACAAAAGAAGTGATGATCACAAATTTCTGATCTTTCAGGTCTTCAAAAATTTGTTTAATCCTGGTTGGATTAAAACTTAATATAAAGAAGAAAATAATTAAATACCAGCCCCAAAACTTTGCTAAAAAAACAGAAATATCCATATGTAGATTGTTTTATGTCTTATTCAAAAATAGCAGCTCTATTTGGTATTAAATATGATAAATATCATTCCGAGAACGAAGACTTTGGTTGAAATTTGAAGAAAAACAATTAGGTATGTCCAAGCTTATATTATGGGTGTCTCTTGCGATCTTTTTTGTATCCTGTAATACCAATGAAGAAAAGATACTTCCTGCCGTTACCGACATTACAGAATCAGTATATTCTTCAATCACCATTCAACCTGATAGTTTATATCAGGCATATGCTTCTGTAAATGGTATTCTGGATAAAAACTTAGTTGAAGAAGGAGATATAGTAAAGAAAGAAACGCCACTAATTCAGGTTATTAATAGCAATCCCAAGCTAAATACCGAAAATGCAAAGTTGTCGTTAGAGCTGGCTCAAAAAAGTTATAATGGGAATGCCGCTATATTACGAAGCATCGAAGATGAAATTGAAGCGGCAACCTTAAAACTGGCCAATGATTCTATTAATTACTGTCGGCAAAAAAATCTTTGGGATCAACAGATTGGTTCTAAAGTAGAATACGATACCAAAAAACTAGCTTATGAGCTTTCAGAAAACACTTTGGACCTTCTTAATAACAAATACCAACGAACCAAAGAAGAGTTAGAAACGCAGCTTAAACAAGCCGAAAACAATTACAAAACTTCGTTGATTACAACCAAAGATTTTACAATTAATAGTAAAATTAATGGGAAAGTTTATGCTCTGTACAAAAATCCTGGTGAAATCGTAAATACACTAGAACCCTTGGCTGCTATAGGCAGTGAAACTATATTTATTATTGAAATGCTAGTCGACGAGGTTGATATCGTAAAAATTAAAAAAGAGCAGAAAGTAATAATTACCCTCGATGCCTATAATGGAAAAGTTTTTACCGCCAATGTAAGTAAGATTTATCCCAAAAAAGATGAGCGTAATCAAACTTTTATGGTCGAGGCCCTGTTTACTAAAGAGCCCGATGTTTTGTATCCTGGATTATCGGGTGAAGCAAATATTATTATTGATCAGAAAGAAGATGCGCTCACCATACCCAAGCAGTATTTGATTGATGATACCAAGGTAAAAACCGATAATGGAATTGTAGAAATAGTAACCGGACTACAAAGTATGGATACCGTAGAAATATTATCCGGAATTACTAAAGAAACCTGGATTTATAAACCAAAATAATGGTTAACTGGAAGGTCATATTAAATATCGCCAAGACCCATTTGCTCACCAAAATTAAGCAAACGGCTACTGCCGCTTTAGGCGTGACTTTTGGTATTGGTGCCTATATTACGTTGGTTTGTTTTATGACTGGTCTTAACGCCATGTTGGATGACCTAATACTTAATGTGACTCCACATGTGCATATCTTTAATGAAATAGAACCTTCTAAAAAGCAACCTGTAGATATTTACAACGAGCTACAAAATACATTTAACGTGGTTCATTCTGTAAAACCCAAACAAAGTCAAAAAAGAATCCATAATGCACTACCGATTATGGATTATTTGGAAAAAGATCCCATGGTACGAGGTGCCATCCCACAAATTAAAGAACAGATATTTTACATTGCCGGTTCTATTGAATTGGGCGGTAATTTGACTGGGATCAATGTAATGCAAGAGGTAGAACTCTTTAATTTTAGTGATTATATTGTAGAAGGAACTCCGCAAGCCTTGCACAACAACGAAAATGGCATTTTACTTGGTGCGGGTGTTGCCGAAAAAATGTCACTTGATGTTGGCGATCGGGTACAGATTAGCACCATAAGAGGTGATATCTTTCCATTAAAAATCGTAGGGATTTATCAAAGTGGGATTGCAGATATTGATAATATTCAGAGTTTTGCCAATGTAAAAACCGTGCAGCGTATTCTTGGCGAAGCCGAAAATTATATTACCGATATCAATGTAAAATTGCATAACATTGAGTATTCAATTCCATTGGCACAAAAAATAGAACAGCAATTCAAGCTTACCGCAATAGATATTAAAACTGCTAATGCGCAGTTTGAAACCGGAACCACCATTAGAAACCTGATTACCTATTCGGTTTCGGTCACCTTATTGATAGTTGCTGGTTTTGGCATCTATAATATTTTGAATATGTTGATTTACGAAAAGATGAATGATATTGCTATTTTGAAGGCAACCGGCTTTTCTGGAAAAGATGTTCAACTCATTTTTATGAGTCAGGCAATGATCATTGGAGTTGTAGGTGGGGTTTTGGGCTTGCTCATTGGATTGGGATTATCACATTTTATTGATAATCTACCCTTTGAAACAGAAGCATTGCCTACGATTACCACCTATCCTATTAATCACAATCCTAATTTTTATGCAATCGGAATCACTTTTGCCATGGTTTCTACATTTCTGGCAGGCTTTTTACCTTCTCGGAAAGCAAAAAAAATTGATCCTGTTAAAATTATTAGAGGGCAATAAACTATGAAAACAGTTCTGGAAGCTAAAAATATCAACAAATACTTCAGAAAACCAGTATTATTTCACGTGCTGAAGGATATTAGTTTCAAAGTTAATACCGGTGAGTTTGCCTCTATCATGGGAAAATCAGGATGCGGTAAATCTACATTGTTGTATATCTTATCCACCATGGATACCGATTATGAGGGAGCGTTATATCTAAATGATGAACTAGTTACCGGCCAAGAAAGAGAAAAGCTCTCTTACTTAAGGAATAAGCATATTGGTTTTGTATTTCAGTTTCATTATTTATTATCTGAGTTTTCAGTGCTAGAAAATGTAATGCTTCCTGCAAAAAAACTTGGTGAAAAATCCTTGACAGAAATTGAACATGATGCTATGGAAAAACTCAGGGTCCTAGGTATAGATCAACTAGCAAAAAAAAGAGCTTCAAGAATCTCTGGTGGAGAAAAACAACGGGTAGCTATTGCCAGGGCATTGATCAACAACCCTTCAATTATAATGGGTGATGAACCTACTGGAAATTTAGACAGTTATAATTCTGACAATGTTTTTAATATTTTCAAACAGCTAAGCGACGAACAAGGATTATCGCTTCTTGTGGTAACTCACGATATTGATTTTGCAGAAAAAACCGATCGAATTATCGAAATGGGAGATGGTAAAATCCTTGTTTGATTTTTCTAAAAATTGCTCATATTCATAATACTCCCTTGTTAAAACTTAATAAAGGTATATCTGTGTGCGATTCTACCTGTTTTACCAAATCTCGATGAAATAGCTTGTTTATGAATCCACGTCCTTCACGTTCTAACAACACAACAAGATCAGCTTTGATATCATCTAGGTATATCTTTAAGTTCTCATAAATATTGTCAGAAATAACCAGATCAAAGCTTATATTTTTGTAATTGATTTTTTGCAATACCATTTCTTTAAACCAGGCCATTTTGCTTTTTTCTTCTTCATCATCTTTTGTAGAGATATGAATGACATTAATTTTTGATTTGAAGGCATGTGCTACTTCTGTTAATCTCTCTATTGCCCATATATCACTTTCTTCAAAATCCGTAGCATATACTATATTTTTAAGGTATTCACTCTCAAAATTACTAGGAACAACAAGAACAGGACAAGAACTTCTAACTATCAATTCTTTTGCTATGTCACCAGATAAAAAGCCACGTTGGCTATGTTCATTTTTCATTCCTATGATAACCATCTCAATGGCCATTTCTTTTATTTTTCTGAGAATTGCTTCAGTGACCGACAAACTCTTTACTGCTTCTATTCTGATATTCAGGTTCTCCAAGTTATCGTCCAGGTTTTTCTCGCAATAGGATCTTAAAACACCTCTTTGTTCTTCGTAAGCATTTCTTTCCATCTCCCGCATAGATCTTATCATTGTGGTACCTGGAAAAGAGGGAATATCAAACACATGTAATACAATCAATTCGGTTTTTAATTTACTACTAAGATTGTACGCATAATGCAAGGCAGTAATCGAATGTTCTGAACAGTCGGTTGTATACATTATAGTTTTCATGATTTCCATATATTTAGATCAATCTGTAAAAAGATATAATTTTAAGTGTAAAAAAATTATGACATAAGTCATTTATAATCAATACGTAACAATATACATTTGGAAACATATCGACTATGATTCAAAAAAGCTATTGATGAAGAAAAAATCAATCAAAATGACACTAACAATATTAGGAGTTTTGGTGCTTTTATTACTAGCAATAAGTATTGGTGGAATATCATCTTTCTACCATCAAGTAAAAGAAGAAAGAGCTGTTTTATTCAGCTCAAATACATCGTTTCCTGAAAAGATCTCTGAAAATGATCTTGTAGCTCTTCCTGAATTGATGAGAAATTATCTTATCAAAACCAAGATCGTTGGAAAACCAAAGTATTGCAATGTCACGTTTTCGCAAAAAGGAAAAATCAGAAGTAATCCTGAAAAAAAGTGGACTTCATTTACGGCAACACAATATGTGTCATCCAACAATCCCGGTTTTATATGGAAAGCCAAAGTTTTACCCATGTTGATAAGGGATAAATATCTAAATCAAAAAGGTGAAGTACTGATAAGTTTATTAGGACTTAAAAATGTAGCACAGTTTACGAGTTTTGAGGTTGATCAAAGTTCTTTAGGGCGATATTTTGGTGAGTTAATTTGGTTTCCCATAGGTTTTATGGATCCAGATATCACTTGGGAAGCAGTTAATCACAAAACAATTAAAGGAGTAATCTCTAAAGGAGATATTTCTTTAACAGGTTATTTTTATTTTAATGACAAGGGAATGATTCAGTCCTTCAAAACCAAAAGATATAGGGATTTAACGCTTGAAAATTTTATCGCAAAAGTTGGTGAGTATAAAGATTATAGTGGGTTATTAATCCCCAACAAAATGATTGCAATTTGGGATCTTTCTGAGGGCAAGCTAGAATATTTTAATGCCAATATTGTTGATTATAAAATTGAAGAAATAAATTATTGACTATGAGTTTCTTAGCAACATTTTAACTATGATTAAAGTCATTTTTATCGTATCTTCAATAGCATACATTAGTAATTGATTTTGCTGCAACAACTTTAAACACGTCATTATGGAAACTTCGAAAAAATTAATCTCCGAAATTACTGACATTACCACCAAAATAGAGACCGATTATCCCGAATTATATAAATTCATTGAAGAACAACCGATAACCGTTCCATCTAGTGATCATCCTGAAGCGAATGAAAAAAATCTTCGCGATTATTTAGACAGTTTAAAACAACTATTACAACATCATTTGGATACTCATAATAACAAGGCTTGATATCTATAAAGTATCTCTATGAATAAAAATTTGTTAAAATTAACTGAAGAGTATTCCTTTCTTGCCGGACCTCGTTCTCGGTTTAGGGAGTTATATTTCACGTTAAAAGTACTTCGGAATTTTGTTCGAGGATTTAGAAGAATGCATTTTATTGGGCCTTGTGTCACAGTTTTTGGTTCTGCAAGAACAGAACCCTCTGATACCTTTTATCAAAAAGCAGAGCAAATTGGTGAAGCGATTGCCAAAATGGGGTTTACCATGATGACTGGTGGCGGCCCAGGGATTATGGAAGCTGCCAACAAAGGGGCTTATCAAGCAGGCGGATACTCTGTTGGATGCAAAATTTTGCTTCCGAAGGAACAAAAACCAAATCCCTATTTACATAAATGGATCAATATCCCTTATTTCTTTATTCGAAAAGTGTTATTAGTGAAATACTCGTATGCTTTTATTGTAATGCCCGGTGGATTTGGTACGATGGATGAGTTTTTTGAATCCTTGTTATTGGTTCAAACTAAGATGATCAATGAGTTTCCGGTTATTTTATTTGGAAAAGAATATCACAAAGAACTATTGGAACATATTGAATTAATGAAGACCAATGAAATGATCTCTGCAGATGAATTAGGCTCCCTTTTTATTACTGATTCTGTTGAAGAGGTAGTTGATTATTTGGAAACTCATTCAGTAAAAAAATATGGTCTGAAGAAAGTTGCGTTCAAAAGAAAATGGTGGTTATGGGAACAAAATCATAGAGGTTTTTCTAATAATTAGTATCCTACCTTATTTTTTAATGCCGGCACCTCCCATCGAATCATTTCTTTTAAAAACTCATCAACCTTTTCGACAATCAGTTTTTCTGTTATCATCTCTGGTGTATACTGGCCTAACTCTACTAAATTGCTTTCTTGGGGTGCATTATCAATCTCGGGAAACAACATAAAAATATAAATATCTCCATTATAAGATTGCGAAAAAATAAGCGCTCCACCTGGTAAAAACTGGTATGCCGGAATCAAGTTAGTACAATCGATCATTTCTGGTGGAAAAGAATCAAAAGTAATATTAACGGCTTCATTATTACGTATCCAACTTAATTCTTGAGCTTTCCAACCAATATCATATTGCTTTGCAATACTTCGTAATGTTTTAAGAAGTATATCCTTGGTCGTATTCTTCCAAAGCATTCTCTTGTCTACAACAGTCTTTATAGAATCCTTATAATCGCTTACTCGCTCTTCAAGATGTGCTATTTTCATAATCTAAAATTTTAAAACGATTCTTCTTTTCTTTTTAACAATAGCCCAACTACAATCAAACCGATTGCCAGACCATAATACGGATAATGTAATGCTGGATAAAACATTCCATAGATTACCTCGGTTGTAAGCCATCCTATTAAAACCAATCCCTGAAAAATAATGAACCAATAATAGTTTTCGGTTCTAACGACTGTAAAAACAATAACGATGATACTTAAAACCCCATTTGCCATACTTAAAATTAAACCTGGTAAAAAGAAATCTTCAAAAGGAGTGTTTTTAAGTAAACCGATATCAAGTTCCAGATTTCCGGTCATTAAACCCCAACCACCAAATAATGCTGTTATACTCAAAAAGAATAATAATCCGATTGCGATAAGACGCTGATTTTTCATTATACTTGGATTTAATTTTTACTTCCCTTATTCTTTTCCTTTTCTAACTTCTTGAAATACCCCCTAAAAAGGAAATTGTGCTTCAACGCTTCCATATTCTGATTAAACCTTTGGGTTCCTTGTTTAATATTATTCATGGTAGAATCGATATTTTTGACTAAATCAGGATTATTAGACAAGTAGTTTAAGGCACCTTCGCCTTCCTTAATATCTTTTAATACTACATTTAGGTTTTTGCTAACTTCGGTAATTTCAACACTTGATTGCTCTAGGTTATTGACAATAGTCTTCATTTTTTGTCCAGAAATACTATCACTTAACAACACTCCAGCAATACTTTCACTCTCGCCGATTGAAGAAATGATGTCCTTAAGTTCGGTAATCGCTCGTGATGCCCCAGTACTAGCTTTTCTTAATTCGTAAATAGTTAGTTTAAGATCTTTTGCCATAATTGAATCATTGATTAATAATCCAAGGGTACCTTTGCCCTCCAGAATCTCGGTAGTGATCTTCAATAGATCTGCCGTTAATAATGCTGCATTTTCATTGGTGACATTTAAGGTGGTTAACATATCATCGGTACCAATCTTACTAAAGGATTTAATAGTATCCCCAGAAACTACTGCTCGTTTTTTACTTTCTCTAGGAATAATATTAACGATCATATTTCCTACTAAGCCATCAGAACCTATGGTGGCAACCGCATCTTTTTTGATATGTTTGCCAATTTTTTCCTGAATTAGCATTTCAACAACTATTTGGCTGTCATTTATCATTTGGATTTTACTTACCGTTCCTACATTGATCCCAGAGTACCGTACATTATTTCCTAATTCTAGACCATTTACATTTGTAAATTGAGTCATGATTTTAATGTTACTTCCAAAAAGGTTTTGTCTGTTTCCTATAGAGTATAATGCTGCGATAAGTAACAAGGTTCCTACCACAACAAAAACACCTAATTTTAATTTTTGCGAAGCTGTTTTTTTCATAGTTACCATATTTTCTTTCTAATGTTTAAAAAATGCCTGTACCTGGGGATCATTTGATGCAGACAGCTCTTGATAAGTGCCTTCGGCATAATTAATACCGTCTACTAATAAGATAATTCGGTTAGAGATCACTCTGGCACAATCAACATCATGTGTAATAATCAATGACGATGTGCCATATTTTTTCTGAATGCTTCGCATTAACTGGATAATTTCTTTGGCAGTAATTGGATCTAATCCTGTGGTTGGTTCATCATACAAAATGATTTTGGGTTTCAAAATAAGTGCTCTTGCCAATGCCACGCGACGTTGCATCCCCCCAGATAACTCTGCAGGCATTAGATCTATCGCATCTGCCAAGCCAACATTCTCTAGTGCCTCAATAACCAAAGCTTCAGTATGTTCTGTCATATTAAGTTTTTCTTTATGCCTTCGCAATGGAAACTCTAGATTTTCTCTAACAGTCATTGAATCGTATAAAGCACTTCCTTGAAACAAAAAACCAATTTCGGTTCGCAACAAATCCAATTCTGTTTGACCCAAAACAGTAATATCCTGATCTTTTATCCTAATACTACCACTATCGGCCTGCATTAACCCAACCAAACATTTGATCATTACCGATTTTCCTGATCCCGATTTTCCCATAACAACCAGATTTTCGCCTTCAAATAGTTGTAGGCTAAATCCATTGAGCACATGATTATCCCCAAAGCTTTTTTCTAGGTCTTTGATTTCTAAAACGGTCGTTATTTCTTTTTGAATTTCTATCATATCTCAAAAAATATATCTGCCAGGAATACAGCTATAAAGTCAATGATAAATAATAACATCGAAGTATATACTACGGCAGAATTTGAGGCCTCTCCAACCCCGGCAGTTCCTTTCTTGCAATAATATCCTTTATAACAACCTACCAATCCAATAGCAAAGCCAAAAAAGAAAGATTTTATAGTTGCAGGAATAACATCACTGTATTCAATAGCATCAAAAACCTGGTTAAAATATAATTGATAGGACACTGCTCCCTTCAGGTTTTCAACAATGGCCGAACCAAATAACGCAATTGCATCTCCAAAGACAATAAGAATGGGTAGCATAAGCGTAGTGGCTGTAATTCTGGTAATTACCAGGTATTTAAATGGGTTTGTACCTGAAACCTCCATGGCATCTATTTGTTCGGTAACACGCATAGAACCCAATTCTGCTCCGATACCTGAACCGATTCGTCCTGCACAAATAAGAGCGGTGATTACGGGCCCTATCTCTCTAACAATTGAAATCCCCACCATAGAGGGCATCCATGACTCTGCACCAAACTCCATAAGCGTAGGTCGGGATTGTAGCGTAAAAACCAATCCCAGGATAAACCCGGTTACTCCCACCAACAGTAGAGAACGATTACCAATATGATAGCATTGTCTAAGTAATTCCTGAAACTCAAAAGGTCTGGAAAAGACCTCTTTAAAAAAGCGTCCTGCAAAAAATGACAAATCGCCAATCTCTGTAAAAAAAGCTTTTGTTCTTTCTACTATGCGAAGGGATTGTGTCATAATTGATCTGCTTCTTATATGTTCAAATATAGAAGTAGCTTTTTCTAATAAAAATGACATAAATCAGGTATATGACCCCTGAATACTGATATTTGTCATAGTCTAAGTATCGATATTTTGATATGTTTAGCTCTTAAAATCAACATTATGAGAACCTCTGTGGCTATACAAAACTTGAAGTGCAGCGGATGCGAAAGTACTATTGCAAAGAAGCTTCATACACTAAAAGGCATTAAAAACATATCTGTAAATACCGAAAACTGTACAGTTTCATTTAGTTATGAAACTGAAGATGGTATTGAGACCGTACAAAAAGAACTTTCAAGACTTGGCTACCCAATAGAAGGTGATACAAACACCCTAGGCCGAAAAGCAAAATCTTATGTAAGCTGTGCTATAGGAAGAATAAATAAATAGGTATATATTTGGACTATAAAACAGTTTTGTAATGAAAGAAACCGCAAAAAAGGAAGCTTCCTCAAGTAAAGTATATGGACTTGGATTCATAGGAGCTGTTATTTATTTTATAAGTAATGCCACATCTTTCTGGATGGGAGTATTGGGAGTTCTTAAAGCGATTGTTTGGCCTGCAATATTAGTGTATGAAGTTTTTAAGTTCGTAGGGGCGCAATAATCCTATTCTACCCTATTTAATTCAGGTTATTATCTTATTTACAAAAACTATTCTCAATAAAACATATACTGTTGTATATTTATTTACTAAAAACCTAGTATATGTCCTCTCAATCCCGCCTGGATCGTGCTTATAAAAATGCCAAAGTAATACCGTTTGATGATCGATCTAAGTTTGTACTTTTTAGTGATTGCCACCGCGGGGATAATAGTTTTGCCGACGAATTTGCCAACAACAGAAATATTTATATACATGCACTTACTCATTATTACAACGAAGGTTTCACCTATTGTGAGTTAGGAGATGGTGATGAACTATGGGAAAATCATAATTTTAATATGATCCTAAGGGCTCATAAAAATGTCTATGAATTGCTTCAACTATTTTATAAGGAAGACCGATTAGAAATGATTTGGGGGAATCATGATATGGTATACAGAGATCCAAAATATGTAAAAAAACACCTTAGTTCTTATTTTGACCATAAAACCAATCAAGAAGTTTCTCTTTTTCCTAATATTAAATTTGAAGAAGCGGTAATTTTAAAACATAAAAACACCAATCAAGAAGTTTTTCTTCTTCACGGGCATCAGGCAGATTTTATGAATTATAACGGATGGCGTTTTCATCGGTTTTTGGTGCGCGTTTTATGGAAACCATTACAAGTTATTGGTATTTCTGACCCGACGAGCCCTGCTCAAAATTATAAAGAAACGATTAGAGTAGAGCGCAGACTCAAAAAATGGATTGCCAACAACAAAAATGTATTTACAGTAGTTGGACATACACATCGCCCAAGGTTTCCTGAACCTGGCCAAATACCACTATTTAATGATGGAAGCTGTGTGCACCCAAGATGTATTACCGGGATGGAAATTGAAAATGGAAGCATTGCATTAATCAAATGGCAAATATCCACTATGGAAGATGGCACGCTTAGGATTATTAGAATCCCACTTGAAGGCCCTAAAAAGCTTGCTGACTTTATTGTAACATAGTATCATAATTTATGGAAACCGCTCAATATATAATTGATCAAATACCCATAAGACATAATGCCGTGTCTTACTTCATTTTCCTGGGTATTTCTGTAGGCTTTTTACTAAGTCTGGTTATTCTCTTGCGGACTTCAAAAAAAATAACTGCTTTTAAAATTTACGGCTGGTCTTTGCTTATTCAATCGATCATAGCTGCCGATGTATTCTTATGTTATACCGGATTGATGAAGTATGTAATACACCTAAATGATAGCACAGAACCTTTGGTACTTCTTTTGGCTCCCTCTATATATTTGTTTGTTTATGTATTATTAGAACGAAAATTGATCATATTCAAAAAATTATGGGTTCATCTACTACCTGCTGTATTATATTTTATTTCTCAAATACAATATTATTTACAACCAATCCCAATTAAAATTAATGCGTACCTAGGTGCATATTTTCCAAATATGAAACGCATTAAGGTCCCCGATGCTACAGATTACACGTATCTAATTATTAAAGATGAATTACGATGGTTTATCCTATTCAGCTTTATAGTTTACATACTACTTTCTTTACGAGTTATATGGAAGCACGCTGCTACGCGTAACATCATGAATGCCGAAAACATACGACTTAATAAATACAATTTTTCCAGAAATACCTTATTAGGATTTCTAGGTGCTTTTGTACTCGTTTTTGTAATATACCTCAATTTTGAAGATGACGCCGGGGATCATTATATTTTTATATTTCTTACGATCATTGTCACTATCACTTGCTTCGTTTTATTATCTGAATCGAGATTTTTTGAACACTCGTGGATTGCCGATAAATACGAAACTTCGAGTATCAAATCCAATATTATTTCCATTGAACAGATTAAAAACTTCGTAGAGCAAGAACAATTTTATCTTTCAGAATCGGCTTCTTTGAAAAATCTGGCTACCTCATTAAATTCAAGTTCAAATTATATCTCACAAATCATTAATACGGCAACAGGATTAAATTTTAATGATTTCATTAATGCATATCGAATTGATCTTTCTAAAAAACGTTTAAAAGATCCTGCTTATGAACATCTTACTATAGAAGCTATAGGTAATTCTGTGGGTTTCAAATCCAGATCATCATTCTATAATGCTTTCAAAAAACAAGTAAAGATGTCTCCTAGAGCTTTTATTACTCTTAAAAATGAAATCGTATCATGATAATCTGTCCAAAATTGTAATTTAGGACATACTTCACTTTATTTTAAGCTGTTTTTCTTTGAAAATCTATCAATTTTGACTTTATCAATTTTTTAGAGTTATGGAGAAAAAAGTTCGTCGTTATGATTTGGATTGGTTACGTATTATTGTATTTGGATTATTGATTTTCTATCACGTTGGGATGTTTTTTGTGCCTTGGGGTTGGCATATCAAAAACAATATAATAGTTGATTGGATTCGTTGGCCCATGTTATTTCTAAATCAATGGCGATTACCTATTCTTTTTGTCATCTCGGGTATGGGAACGTATTATGCCCTCTCTTATAGAAACATTTGGCAATTTAATTGGGAACGAATCAAAAGGTTACTGATTCCTCTTATTTTTGGAATGCTATTTATAGTGCCACCACAAATTTATTTTGAGCGACTAGATAAAGCTGAATTTGTTGGTTCTTATTTTATGTATTTCAAAACTCAAGCGTTTGTAGGGGTATATCCCGAAGGCAATATTAGCTGGCACCACCTCTGGTTTTTACCTTACCTCCTGATATTTTCTATATTACTCTCCCCTGTATTTATTCGTTTAAAAAGAAAACCTTCGATAATTGCAAGTTGGATTAAAGAAAAAATTCAACACCCGTATGGGTTATATCTATTCATAATTCCGTTATACTTTATCGAAGCTTTGGTTGAGCCATTTTTTCCGGTTACCCACGCACTTATCGATGACTGGTTCAATTTTGTTAACTCTCTTGTCTTATTCTTCTTCGGATTTATACTTATAGCTTCTGGGAAAGAATTTTGGAGTAGCGTGGAGCAAATAAAAAATAAAGCGTTGATTATCGGAATTGCTGCTTTTACTATTCAATTAACAATTTGGATAGTGGGAAAAGATAATATTTATATTCATTTAACCGAGGCTTTGATAAAGGTAACCAACTTATGGTCATGGATCCTGGTAATTTTTGGTTTTGGAGCCAAATACTTAAACAAGAAAAGCGATGTATTGGCATACTGTAATCGGGCCGTGTATCCTTTTTACATATTACACCAGACTATTACAATAATTATAGGATACTATATTATGAATCTTGAATGGCCATTTTTACCCAAGTTTTTAATCTTAACTATTGGAACTTTCTTAGGAAGCTGGCTTATTTATAATTTGATTATTCTGAGAATACCTGTATTACATCCACTTTTTGGAATTAAAAAACCCTACAATCATAAGAATAAATCCTTATTACCGTAGGGTTTCAAAATATAATCCTTTTTCTTTTTAATCTATATTTAACACTTCTTCAATTTGTGGGGCGTATTTTTTGATAGTCATCTCAACTCCAGATTTTAAGGTCATCTGATTTACGCTACAACCCACACATGCTCCTTCTAATTGAACTTTGACTCTTTTATCATCTTCAATAGAAACCAAAGAAATATTACCTCCGTCACTTTCTAAAAAAGGTCGGATCTCATCCAGGGCCTTTTCTACATTTACTCTTAATTCTTCAGATGTCATCTCTTATTTTTTTATAGCAGAACACCCTGCCATGGTTGTTATTTTAATCGCTTCAGTAGGCGGTAAGCTTTCATTTCTGTTTACTACTTCCTGAACCACATTTTTAGTCAATTCTTCAAATGCTTTTTCTATAGGAGTTGCTGTTTGCAAGGCAGCCGGTCTACCAATATCTCCAGCTTCGCGAATACTTTGCACTAAAGGAATCTCTCCCAAGAAAGGTACATCAAGGTCTTCGGCCAAATGCTTAGCTCCTTCTTTACCAAAGATATAATATTTATTGTTAGGAAGCTCCTCTGGAGTGAAATACGCCATATTTTCGATAATTCCTAATACAGGTACGTTGATACTTTCTTGCTGAAACATTGCAACTCCTTTTTTGGCATCGGCCAATGCTACATTTTGAGGAGTACTAACCACTACTGCACCAGTTATTGGTAACGATTGCATAATTGACAAATGAATATCTCCTGTACCCGGAGGTAAATCCAAAAGTAGAAAATCCAACTCACCCCATGCGGCATCAAAAATCATTTGATTTAATGCTTTGGCGGCCATTGGTCCTCTCCAAACTACCGCTTGGTTTGGTTGTGTAAAAAATCCTATGGATAATATTTTTACCCCATAATTTTCTATGGGTTTCATTTTTGATTTGTCACCCACCTTTACAGAAAGAGGTCTTTCTCTTTCGACATCAAACATAATAGGTGCAGAAGGCCCATAAATATCCGCATCTAGAAGACCTACATTAAAGCCCATTTTAGCTAAGGTAACTGCCAAATTTGAAGTAACCGTAGATTTTCCTACACCGCCTTTACCCGAGGCAACTGCAATAATATTGGTAATCCCCGGAATGGGTTTCCCTTTTATTTCATTTTTTGGAGCTTGAGCCGTTGGCGCTTCTACCTTAATATTAACTTTTACCTTTGCTTTTTCATAAACTTTATCATGGATCGCCTTCATAACATCTACTTCGGCTCGTTTGCGTATATGCAATGCAGGTGTCGATAATACCAAATCAACAATAACCTCATCTCCAAAAGTGATTACATTTTTTACCGCACCGCTTTCTACCATGTTCTTTCCTTCTCCGGCTACAGTAATAGTTTCCAATGCTTTTAGTATGTCTGATTTTTCTAGCTTCATGCGTATTTTTTCTTTTTCTGAAAAACAAATCTATCTAGATTCATTCTAAATGCAAAGATAGGTCGAAAAGTTAAGATTATAAAGCCTATAAATCGAAATCATTTATGGTTCTATCGCCGTTGATGATGTGTAATTATTTGTAAATTTTTAAAAAATTAGGAAATACTATAATATATTGTATATTTGATGATATTTGTAAATTTTTAAAAAATTAGGAAATATGATTGAAAAGGCACCAAAAACAGATTTAAAAACAAATGACCCTGAAACATATACGGATTCTTTTGCGATTTCCCAAGTTCATTTAATTCTTCAAGTGATCAAAAAAATTGAAAATGAATATTTATACTGGGATAAAATTAAACACTTAAAAGAAAAAAAATGGAATGGCGAAAAGCTATGGATGATAACAAAGTATAGAAGAGCATTGCAATGTTCTATTTCCTGGATAAGTAATATTCAATATAGTTACAATATCACCAATAACCTTCAACAAAAACTTCATTATTTAGATCATAACTTTGGCGCGGGATTACAAAAAGAAGAGTTACTTTCAGAACTAGATAAGCAGCAATATCTCAATAACGCTTTGATGGAAGAGTCCATTTTTTCATCTATGATAGAGGGAGCTACCACAACTAGAGTTAAAGCAAAAGACATGCTTCGGAAAAACAAAAGTCCCAAAAACAAATCGGAGCAGATGATTCTTAATAATTATGAAACTATTCAATATATAAGTGACCATAAAACCGAGAATATTTCGATAGAAAAGCTATATGAGATTCATAGATTAGTTACCAAAAACACATTGGAAGAAGAAAAAGTAGGTGTTTTTAGAAAAAACAATGAAATCCATGTGATGAATGAAATTACAGGAGAAATTGTGCATACCCCTCCAAGTTTTAAAATGCTAAATAAACTTATGGAATCATTTTGCGATTTTTTTAATAATAATCCAAAAGACAATTTTATCCATCCCATAGTCAAAGCCAGTATCCTACATTTTTTGATTGGTTACATTCATCCTTTCGTTGATGGTAACGGAAGAACTGCCCGAGCTATATTTTATTGGTATTTGTTAAAAGAGGGGTATTGGTTAGCAGAGTATCTCTCGATTTCTAGAGTTATTATGAAAACCAAAACTCAGTATGAAAAAGCATATATCTATACCGAAATTGATGATATGGATGTCACTTATTTTGTCCACTATCAAATAAAAGTTCTTACTCAAGCTTTTGAAGATTTAAAAAAGTATGTCGCCAAGAAGAAAAAAGAAGAGAATAAACTTTTCAAATTCTACAAAGAACCAAATATTAATGAAAGACAAGCCCAAATTCTTTTTTGGATAACGGAAAACGAAAACCGCCATTTTTCAGTAAAAGAAATAGAAAATATTTTCTCTATCACCAATCAAACAGCAAGAACAGATCTAGAAAGTTTAGTAAATATGAATATTTTAAAAAAAATCCATGTTAACAAAAAGACAGCCAATTACTGGAAAGGGGAAGCTTTCGACCAAAAATTCTTATAACTCTTTGGTTGGATCCCAAAATATCTTTTCAAAGTCTTGTATCTGATTATCGATAACTTCTATACCTTCACTTTCTAATAGTTGTTGCATTAGATTGGTGCCTTGAAAATGGTGTTTTCCTGTTAAGATCCCTTTTCGGTTTACCACGCGATGTGCGGGCACATCTTCGCGACCATCACAAGCGTTCATTGCCCAACCGACCATACGAGCACTGCGAGCAGCACCAAGATATTTGGCAATAGCGCCATATGAAGTAACTCTGCCATAAGGAATAAGTTTAGCAACCTCATAGACCCTTTCAAAGAAATTTGTTTCCTCCTTTTTTACTCCCATGTGTATATGATTCTTGCTAAGGTAATCAATACTAAAATTAGCATTAAAATACCCATAAAATAATTAGTATACTTGGTAATGGATGCTGTTTTCTTTTCAATTTTCAAGAAAGAAAACACGTAAAGATAGAGCGTAACGAAAGTTCCGCTTCCGGCTGCGATTATAAATGCGATGATACGTGGGGCATCATATTCGATTTTGCCACTAACACTCATCCCAGCTGCAATGGCTACAAAATAGGGTATTGGTAGTACATTAATTGCAGACATCATGACTCCTTTAAAGAAACTTCGGGTATCTCTATTACGATAGACTTTAATTTTTGCTTTTTGTTTTGCCTTTGCAAAGAAATAAATCGCCATCAAAAAAAAGATAACTGCCCCTGTTCGTAATAGTATATTTCTAACAAATGGGTTAAAAAATATATATTTGGCCAAAAGGATAGCAATTAGCGCCTGAAACACAACAACTATAGAGGCTCCTATTGCTACTAAAATCCCATTGTTTTTTCCCCTTTCAAGGCATGTTCTGGCCACAGTCATATTTACCAATCCTGGGGGTATAACCCCAACCAATGCTGCAAAAAAAGTGACCAAAAAAAGCTTAGTAGTTTCCAAAATCGAAGTGCCAATTATGAGATCTTAAACTGGATGTAAGTTATGGGTTTATTTTGTTCTAAATATTGTTTTTCGTAAAAAGTTTGAATCGCGGTTACCACCTCTGGAGCTCCCTCGTTATGATACACGTTATGATTAGCATACAATACTTCGTGCCCTGCACCATGCAATAACCCCAAAGTATATCCATGCATAAACTCACTGTCGGTTTTAAGGTGCACAATCCCATCAGGTTTCAAAACCTTCTTATAACGTTGTAAAAACTGGTGATTGGTTAATCGATGTTTTGTGCGCTTATACTTAATCTGTGGATCTGGAAAAGTAATCCAGATCTCATCAACTTCTCCAGCCTCAAAAATATGATCTATTAATTCGATTTGGGTTCTTATAAACCCCACATTATTCATCTCGTTTTCTATAGCAGTCTTGGCACCGCGCCAAAAGCGAGCTCCTTTGATATCAATTCCTATAAAATTCTTATCAGGATATTTCTCTGCCAATCCTACTGTATATTCTCCTTTACCACAACCTAGTTCGAGTACAATTGGTTTTGAGTTTTTAAAAAACTTTTCCTTCCACTTTCCTTTATAACCCCATGAATTATTAAGAACCTCTTCTCTTGTGGGCTCTAGAACATTATGAAAGGTTTTATTCTCGTTAAATCGTTTTAATTTATTCTTACTTCCCACGTATGCTTCTATTTCTTATATACTTTTCTTCCTAAATAAGTATCTGTTACAGTAACTCCTTATGTTTATTTCGATTTCAACATCAAGTTTCACTAAAGATAATTTTTTTGTAAAATTAAGGAAATATATGCTTAAGAGAATACTTTTGATTTTAGAAATAATGATGATTTAACCTGGGATTCTACATTAAATTATACGACTTCAATGTTTATGATAGATTAGGTAATTTTAGTACCGACATCGACTACGGGGAACTTTTTCACTTTTTCCAGCGTAAATGAAAATTCACTACCTACACGATAATCACTTTCTACATAAATACGTTCGTGATGGGCTTCGATGATATGTTTTACAATTGCTAGTCCCAGGCCAGAGCCTCCTTCTTTTCGTGAGCCACTTTTATCCACTCGATAAAAACGTTCAAATAATCGGGGAATATGGGCTTGTGCGATACCTTCGCCATTATCCGTTACTCTAACGATAGTTTTATTACGAATAAGGTCTTCGATACTTACCTCTGTAGTTCCATCTTCTTTTCCATATTTAATAGAATTTACAATAAGATTAGAAAGCACCTGTTGTATACGTTCTTTATCTGCATGAACCATGATCGGTTCTTTATAATTCATATCAAATGTAAGCGCTATGTTCTTTTTTGCAGCTTTCATTTCATACAAATCAAAAACACTTTGCACTAATTCTACAATATCAAAATTGGTATAATTAAGATTGAGATCACCTGTTTCTAACTTGGTAATCATATCCAAATCATTTACAATATAAATAAGACGTTCCACTCCTTTGCTCGCTCGATTAAGGTATTTATTTAAAATGTTAGGATCATCCTTTGCGCCATCTAAAAGAGTAAGAATATAGCCTTGTACAGTAAACAAGGGGGTTTTAAGTTCGTGAGAAACATTACCCATAAACTCTTTACGATAGGCTTCCCTGATTTTTAAGGTTTCTATTTCCGTTTTTCGTTGTTGCGCAAACTTTTCTACTTCCTTAATGAGAGTTCTCATATCGGTTGTCACCGGACTATCTCCAATCTCCTCGACATCCAGCATCTCAATATCATCATAGATTTTGCGTACTCTTCGATAAATGAATCGCTCTACCCTGTACTGAATAATAACAAAACAAATTGCATAGCATATCAATACAAAGCTCAATACAAAGAAAAAATTAAGCAGTGATTGAGTATATAAAAAAACGCTCAAGGCGAGCGTTAGTACTATAGTGATATACAAAGACGAAAGGTAAGCAAACCTATACGACTTTTTAAAATTTTCTGCCATTAAACTACAAACTTATATCCAACTCCTTTAATAGTTTTGAAGCTGTTATCGCCGATTTTTTCTCTTAATTTTCTAATATGAACATCGATAGTACGGCCGCCAACGATGACTTCATTTCCCCATACCTTGTCAAGGATATCTTCTCGCTTAAACACCTTACCCGGTTTAGAGGCCAATAAAGATAGTAATTCAAACTCTTTTCTTGGTAAAACGATTTCTTTTTTGTCTTTAACAATCTTATATTCGTCCCTATTGATTACAAGACTTCCAATTTTAACTACATTGTCTGATGATTCGTCTTCCTTCAATCTACGGAGCAATGCTTTTACTTTACTAACCAATACTTTAGGACGAATGGGTTTGGTGATATAATCATCTGCACCTGCATCAAATCCAGCTACCTGAGAATAATCTTCACCTCTAGCAGTCAGGAAAGTAATGATCGTATTTTGTAAGTCGGGCAGCTTCCTTATTTGTTCGCAAGCTTCGATACCATCCATCTCTGGCATCATGACATCCAGAATAATCAGGTGTGGTTTCTTTTTCTTGGCTATTTTTACAGCTTCTACTCCATTTTCAGCAGTTACTACATTATATCCCTCAGCGGTAAGGTTATATCCCACGATTTCCAAAATGTCCGGTTCATCGTCTACCAATAGTATAGTAATATCTTTTTTGTTCATTTTTCTATTGAATTATATCACCTGCGTAAATATACTACGTAAGGGTGAAAGTTTTCACAACTATAAAGCTAGGAAACAATAAACTAACATAAAAATCTTATAAGGATAACATTCTCTTAACGTAGACTATGGTTCCAAAATCAAAAAGGCTGAATAGTGTACTATTCAGCCTTTTTCAATTTACCTTAACAGATATCCATTAATTATGATTTCTGTACGTCTCTAACAAATTCATGGTTGCTGTAATCAGATCTTTGGTTTCCAATAGTAACCCAAAATACAAAGTGGTATTTTTGGGGCTACTTTCTTCGGTTCTGGTTCTTGCAACTTGCTTGTCAATTTTCTCGTTTACTTTTTCGAATAATTCTTGCTTTTCAGCCAGAATAACATCAATATGATCAAACTCTCTATCTCCAAATGCTTTTTTAATTTTCACAAACAATTCATTCAATTGCTCTTCGATTTCTTTAAGATCTTTGATTTGGTTAAATCGAAGTTTTTTATGATTGTTATTGACATGTTTATGGCTCGCCTTAGTAATATAATCTAGAGATTGTGACATATCTTGAAGATATCCTAATATATTAATATAAAAGTTACTAGCTCCAATGCTGGATTCGTCCAAATTCTTAATAAAGTAGAAAATATTATCTCTAAGATCTTCAACTTCTGCATCTAATTTGGCAATACCCTTTTTTCCTTTCTTTAAAGCAGGCAAATCGTATTTTACAAGACTATCAACCGCGTTTGCATAAATTTTGTTTCCTCTATTTACAAAAGACTTGATATTATCGGCACTTTCTTCGATAACTCCTTGAATAGAACTGCTCTCAGAGCTTTTAAGACTATCTTCTGCTTTCTCAGCTTTTACTCTTTTTCTATAGCTTATGGTATTTCTTGCCAAAAGTAGTATCGCTACAAGCAATAGTACAGCTATCATTACTGGACCACCAAGGTTAATCAAAAAGGCTACGGCTCCCGCTGCAATAAATGCACTGATCGCGGTCATAAACCATCCGGCAATTACATTTAATACTCCGGCTACACGATATACAGCGCTCTCTGTTCCCCATGCTCTATCGGCTAATGAGGTACCCATTGCTACCATAAAGGTAACATAGGTTGTAGAAAGTGGTAACTTCATTGAAGTTGCAATAGAAATCAGAATTCCGGCAACTACAAGATTTACTGCTGCTCTTACCATATCAAAAGCTGGCATCTGATACGTCTTGTCCTTTGGTAAATCTATAATAGGTTTTGTAAATTGTTTATTTATAAATTCCATCGCAGGCTTTGGAGTAATGGCTGCAAGTCCTTGAGATAATAATACAGTTCCTCTAACTACACTTCTGGATAAGAAATTTGGGTTAAAACGTTCTTTAGCTTCACCTTCTCTAGACAGGTTAATTTCGGTATCCGCAACATATCGTGCTTTTTTTGAAAGCCACAATGTCAATACCATAATTCCTCCTGCCAGGAACAATAACAATACAGGAGTTTCGCTTTTTTTAGCCAAAACATCCATAGAAAATTCTGCTGCAGGAACACCAGAAGCAACCCAAGCTTCATACGATTGCCATCCTGCAATAGGTACACCAATAAAGTTTACCAAATCATTACCAGAAAATGCTAATGCTAATCCAAAAGTACCTACAATAATAATTAGTTTATATATGTTTATTTTAAAGAAGTTCACTAATACATATGATAATGCTGACCATACTACGAAACCTACTGCAACAATCTGCAACACATTTGTTTCAAGAAATCCTCTTAATGTCAATTTCATTGTACCGGCATCAGCATCTATTTTATAAAAATCTTTTTGTGCTTTGGCTAATTCCTTAACACTTTCATAAGCAGTCCCCAAATATTCATTTGCCCAGTTCAAAAGTCCTTCTGCACCTCCACTATACACAACATCTACTATGGCTTTTGCATAATTGGTTCCTTTGATTCCTTTCATGAAAATGAAATACAACAAAGCAGTCAATGCTATTCCTCCAAACAAAGCTCCTACCCACTTGGCCTTCTTTTCAAAATTATAGGACAATAACAAACGAGTAATAAACTGTACAATGGCTCCTACCGAAAAAGCAATGACTACCGAAAGCAATATACCGCTGATGATTTCTCCAGCTTTTTTGGTATTTATATAATTTCCTAAGTCAGAAAAAGACAGACCTTGATCTGCTCCTATTTTGATCAATGCCACACATACCGCAGCTCCCAAAAGGTTAAATACAATGGAAACCGTTGTTGAAGTCGGCATCCCTAGCGTATTAAAAAAGTCAAGGAGCAATATATCGGTGATCATCACCGCCATAAAAATGATCATGATCTCATCAAAATAGAATTCACCTGGGTTAAATATCCCTTTTCGTGCAACTTCCATTAATCCACTGGAAAAAATAGCTCCAGCTGCAATACCAATACTGGCAACGATCATAATAGTCCTAAAAGATACTGCTTTAGAACCAATAGCAGAGTTCAAGAAGTTAACCGCATCGTTACTAACTCCTACAACAAGGTCCGCAATTGCTAATACGGCTAGTGCGACAACCATTAACAAATAAATATTATCCATTACTTTTTATTTAAGGTGCAAATATTATAATCAATTCTTAGCTTAATGTTACCAAACTGTTATGTATTTACACAATGTTTAGAAATGTATATCAAATTGTAATCTATATGCTAATCCACTAGCATCACCATCCTGTGTAGTATAGCTTATATCTGATTGAACTTTTAAATTATGCCCTGCAATATATCTTGAAACTCCCAAAGTATATTGCTCTTCAAGAGCTCTACCTACAACAGCATCAAAATTAAGATTAGTATAACGTCCAGCTACTTCCCAATTATTTTTGAATAAATACCCTGCTTGTAAGTTTATTGCATTACCAACCTGAACAATATCTCCAGTAGGAGTGCCATCTTCCTCTATTGCAATGGCCTCATCAGCATCTCTATCGGCAAATTCTCCCATAAAAGAAAAACCTTTGTATTTGAATACTGCATCAACAAATATTGTGGAGATATTAGTTTCATATAAACCAGTACTGGTTTCCATATACGATCCTTGATTACTTCTGTCTTTTACAGCATCAGCATTAAAATCATAAGTGGCAGCAAGCATTAATTTAGGCGTTTGTTCTCTTTTAAGATCACCTCCTTTATAATCTCCTTTACTTTGAAATTTCCCAAAAGGCAATAATTCTACTCTACCTGTATATTGATGACCACCTAAGTTTCCAGTAGTAATATTTCTTCCTTCTCCCTGTGAAACAGCCAATATTTCTCTAACAAGAAATTTTTCTGAAAGCTTAAAGTGATGTCTTAATTGAACTCCTATATCACGATCGATATTAAATCTACTATTTAATCTTGAACGGTCTACTAATTGTAGGTTTGCAGAAGAAACAACACGCTCTACGTTACCTGGTAATTTGGTTTGCCCTGCCCAAAGCGTAAAGTTTTTATAAAAATTCCATTTGATAACCGCGTCAAGAATATAACGTGGTGCATTATTTGTAAATTCTGAAGCTCCTGATATATCTCTGTTAGATAATCCAAGCTCTATTTTATACTTTAGTTTAGGACTGTAAGCGAATCCATCAAATTTTAGACGTGCTCTCCTAACCAAAAAACTGGTCTCTGACTTGCCGTAATCTCCATCATTGATATCCCAACCTGCAATACCAAGTAATTGGAATCTTGTAGCAAATTTCATGCTCCATGAGCTGTCTTTAGCAACCACATTTAAGATTCCTTTTCCAAATTTGGTCTCAGTAGTTTCCTGAGCATTTACAATGCAAAGCGTAAATAAGATTAACGCTGTAAGTGTAATCTTTAATTTCATAACCAATACTAGTTTTTGTCGCTGCAAAGAACCAATACCAATGTTAAGTTAATGTTATCTTAATGTTTTTTAATAATTATTTTAGAATGACCTTTTTTTTGAGTATTTATGCGAGAGCAAAAAAGGCTGACCTAATAAGGTCAGCCCTGTATTTCAAAAATCTAAGTCGACAAAAACTAGTATGATTTTTTGAAATTACTATTTGTCATACGACTCGTCAAAAGTATTTTTTTTGGCGAGTTTTTATGTTAATACAACTTTAAGGTATCGTTAAAAATAACTCTATAGAGAAGATAATAAATACCCCAGGATTGATCCTCCTAGGACAATCCACATAGCATTTACCTTTTTCACTCCGAACATCATAAACACACTTAACAAAGCAATACTTATTGCTTTCCAATCTGTTAGTGCATCCAAAGACATCACATATAATACTGAAAGCATTATAGCTACAGCCGCAATGTTAACTGAGTCCAAAAAGTAGCTTAACACTTTAGATTTTCTCATTTTAGGCACTAAAGGATTAAGAAGTAACACAAAAAGAAAAGAAGGAAGAAAAATTCCGATTGTTGCAGCTACCGCTCCCCAAAAACCAGCTAATTGATAGCCAATGAATGTTGCTGTAGACAATACAGGCCCAGGTGTAAATTGGCCCACTGCAATGGCATCTATTAATTCTAAACGTGTTAACCATCCTTTGGTCACCAATTCTGCATCAAGATATGCAAACAGGACATAACCGCTACCATATAATATAGCGCCAACTTTCAGAAAAGTCCAAAAAACTTTTAGCGTTGAAAGTTTAATAAGAGTAGCTGTAGAAATTTTAAATACCAAAAAAGGAGCTATTGATTTAGAAGTGGAAGCTAATTTTGATTTAGAATAGAAATATAATGTTCCCAAAACACCACCACTTAATAATGCAATAATTTCGTTTACACCAAAAAGACTAGCAATCAAAACTAAAACACCTATGGCACCAATCTCCCGACTTTTTAAAGCTTTTTTACCTAATTTCAGAATTGCAGAAGCAATAATGGCCAGTACAGCAGGCTTGATTCCAAAAATAAAAGGAGCCACCTCTGGTAACTGTCCATACGCAGTATAAAACCACGCCAAAACCCCGGTAATTACTACTGCCGGAAAAATAAAACAAGCCCCAGCAACAAACAAACCTGCAACGCCCGCACGCTCATGACCACAATGCATCACCATCTCGGTAGAGTTAGGACCAGGAATTAAGTTTGTAGCCCCAATAAGATCCAAGAAGTGTTGTCTATTCATCCATTTTCTTTTATCAACGACTTCATCTTCCATCATAGCAATATGAGCGGCAGGTCCACCAAAAGCAATACAACCCAGTCTAAAGAAAACTTTGGCCACCTCTATAAGCTTGTTCTTTTTATTCATTAAAATGGTAATTCTTAGGATTACTAAATAATTAACAAGATGATCAAAAATAGAAATATAATAGGAACTCACCAGTATCCAAAAAAGTAATTAAACTAAGAATACGAGATCAAAAGGAGAAGTAAGTTAAAAACTTAAAATGTTTATAATCAGATTATTACATTTTTAATGTTAATTTAATGTTACCTAAACATTGCTTAAACGTAAAATAAATAGTACTTTTATAACATAAGTCGACATCCTCAAATAACATTAAACATTTAAAGAATATGAAAAAGATATTAGTAGCAATGGCCATTTTATTTTCGGCGACTTTAATGGCACAGGATGTAAAACCTACTTTTGAAAAGCAGGGAGACCTAATAAAAGGAACTTTCTTTCACGAAAATGGAGAAATTCGCCAACAAGGTTTTTACAATGCAGAAGGTAAGCTTCACGGAGAATGGAAATCTTATGACACATCTGGAAAGAAAATTGCCATGGGGCGATACAACAACGGAGTAAAAACCGGAAAGTGGTTTTTCTGGGGTGCAGACAAATTATCCGAAGTCAACTATTCTGATAATCAAATTGCTGATGTGACTACATGGTCCAATAAAGATAACGTTGTTGTTAACTTTAGAAATTAGATTTTTATCAAAAAATAAACGGAAACACCTCATATTCTTGGGGTGTTTTCTGTTTTTATAAAGACCTTTTATCTTCAATAACCCGATTTTTGTTTTCGAAAAATCTTAATATTTCTTTTAAAGTAATAACACACAAATGTTTTCTTAACATTGAATTCTTTAATTTCAACTACTACTAAAAAGCAAATTCCTGTTCATTTTCAAGACTTTAAAACTTCTTATTATAAAAATATCTTGACAAGAAAGCAATCACAAAAAATATGCCGATAACAATTATCTAACATTATAATGATGCATAATTAATTTTTGAATAACACTCATTTAACACTTCACCACGTTCTTTGCCCCGGAATTTGAGAACAAATTAAATGAGAAAAATTGTAACACTATTTGCGCTATTTTTTGTTGGAATGCTTCTAGCGCAAGAAACCGGTTCGGTTACCGGTACATTATTGGACAAAGAAGCCAATGATCAACCCCTTCCTTTTGCAAATGTATTAATCAAAGGCACTACCAAAGGAACCACTACAGATTTTGATGGTTTATATACCATTGATAATCTTGAACCGGGCACATATATTATCGAGTTTAGTTTTGTTGGGTACGAAACCTTGGACAAAGAAGTAATTGTTAAAGCTGGAGAAACTGTTACTTTGAATGTTTCCATAGGAGCAAGTGCAGCAGCCCTGGATGAAGTAGTAATTAAAACCACAACGAAAAAAGAGTCTGAAGCTGCTATTTTACTAGAACAAAAGAATGCTGTAACCATTCAACAAAAGATTGGTGCACAAGAACTTTCCAAGAAAGGAGTAAGTGATGTTGCTACAGGACTTACCAAAGCCACAGGTATTTCAAGGCAAAGTGATAAATTATATGTTCGTGGTTTAGGAGATCGTTATAACAATGCGTACTTAAATGGTTTACCAATACCATCCTTAAATCCAAAATTAAAACTTATCGATCTTGGGATTTTTCCAACTAATATTGTAGAAAATCTTGGGATTTTTAAAACCTATTCTCCGGACATTTATGGTGATTTTGCTGGTGCCAGCGTAAATATTGATACCAAAGACCGCCCAGGGAAAGGGTTTTTAGAGTTTGGTTTTAGCTCTGGTGTAAACTCAAACGCAGTGGGTAATGATTTCTTTTTATTAAATGGAGGGAAATATGATGATTGGGGATTGGATGATGGATCAAGAAGAGTTCCTATTTTCTTAGATATCCCTAATTACAATTATGTAAGTACTGATATTGATTATTATCCATTTGATACTTCTTTTAACCCTGAAAAAAGATTTAACGCTCCGGATGGAGGAGTAAGTATCACAGGTGGAAAAACCTTTGCAATTACCGATGAGCAAAAACTAGATGTATTGTTCACAGGATCTTTCAGCCAAAATCATAGAACAGCTTTAGGAGGTAATCAAGCAGCTTTTAACTCACAAGGAGAAAGTATTACAGGATTAGGAAACTTTAGAAATGTAGATCGTTACCAATATAGCACAAATACAACGTTGTTAGGAAGTTTGGGATATCGTTGGGATAGTAACAACAAAATTCTTGCAACTACATTATTTGTAAACGATACTCAAGATGAACTTAGAGAATTTACTGATGGTGTAAGTAGTGAAGATACCGATGTAGGTATACGTTTAAGAAGAGGTACCTATGAGCAAAACAATCTGTTTACCCAACAACTAACCGGTGAACATAAGTTCAAAGAAGGCACCTATCAACTTGATTGGGGAGTAGCCTACAACAAAGCTCAAGGTCTAATCCCAGATAGACGCCAGTTAGTATTTACCGAATTACAAAACGGAAACTTGGTTTTAGGAAACCGTACAAGTCCGGATCTGGCAAACAACCAGCGTTTTTATCAGGAGTTAAATGAAAATGACTATTCTGGAAAGTTGGATTTTGATATCAATTTTGACAAAGACGAGGATGAAAACTTCAAAAACAAACTTACCATTGGATTAGCCGCTAGATCCAAAGATCGAGATTTTGAATCTAACCAGTTAAACTATAATTTGAACAATTTCAGAAATATTAATGTTGATTTTAACAATCCTGATGCCTTGTTAAATGAAACTAATTTCCTGAACGGTGAGTATGTCGTTTTAGAAAACCTGAATACCACTAGAATCTATGAAGCAGACTTATTAACTCTTGCAGGGTATGCGAATTTACAATATACCTTAACAGATAAATTAACCTTCAACGGAGGTATTCGTGCAGAGTTGTTTGAGCAAAACGTATTCTATAGAGAGCAGCAAGATTTAGAAACTTCTCCTTTCAGAACACAGAAAATTGAAGAGACATTTATTCTACCAAGCATTAGTTTGAAATATGTAGTAAACGAAAAATCAAACCTTCGTTTTGCAGCAAGTAAAACGGTTACCTTACCTAAGTTTACAGAAGTTGCTCCATTCTTAGATGAAGATGTAACCGAAGCAACATTGGGTAACCCTATCCTTAAAAACTCTGACAACTATAATGTAGATCTTAAATGGGAGTATTTTCCAGAGCAGTCCGGTGAATTACTGGCAGCTACTTTGTTTGGTAAATATATAGATAAGCCTATCGAAAAAGTATTTGTAGCATCAGCTTCCAATGTAAATACCTTTGTTAATTCTGATAATGCACTAATTTTTGGAGCCGAATTAGAGTACAGAAAAAACCTTGGCAACCTTTTTAAATTAGAAGAAACCGTATGGAACAATCTTAATTTTGGTGTAAATGCTACGTTAATGTACACACAGGTAGAAATTGACCCTACAATTACTACGTTTAACGGATCAAACATTGCACCTACAAATATTGAAAGACAATTACAAGGTGCCTCTCCTTTCTTAATAAATGCAGATTTAGCCTATTCTAAAGAACTTGAAAAGCACAAAATCACCTCGGCTATAGATTTCAACATATTTGGTGACCGAGTATACTCTGCAGGAGGTAATGGTGTAGGTGACATCTTTGAAAAAGGATTTGGCGTATTAAACTTCAATTTTAAAGATGAAATAGGAGACCATATAGAAGTAAGTTTTAAAGCAAAAAATTTATTAAACCCATCGATAGAACGATATCAGGATCAGGAAGATCTAAATCAGGAATTTACTACCTACAAATTCGATAACGGTATTAATTTTAGTCTTGGGGTAACATTTAAATTATAAAAGGGGTAACATTTAAATTATAAAAAAGTAAACAACACAATTAATCATTTATAGCGATGAAAACTAGAAATTTATTTACAGGCATAGTAATGGGTGCAGTGATACTGTTTAGTGCATGTACAGTACAGGAAGATAATATCGGGGACGTTATTATTAACCCAGATGGAGGTGGAAACACTAACGGAACAATTGTTCTTGAAGGTCAAATAACCGCAGATCGTATCTTAACTTCGGATGAAGTTTACGAATTAAGAGGTGGTGTATCGGTAGTAGATGGAGTTACATTAACGATCGAAGCAGGTACACGAATTATTGCCGGTGATGTAGGAGGAGTATTCTCGTACTTGGCAATCGAGCAAGGAGCGAAAATCATTGCAGAAGGTACTGCAGCACAGCCTATCGTATTTACTTCAAAAAAATCTACTCCAAACCCTGGTGACTGGGGAGGATTATTGTTAGCAGGTAGAGCGCCTATCAACAGAGGTACTACTGCTACTACCGAAGTGGCTAACCTTACCTACGGTGGAACGGATGCTTCTGATAATTCTGGAGTATTACGTTATGTTCGTTTAGAATATACCGGTGGAAAAATTAATGATGATGCAGAATACAACGGACTTTCATTATACGGTGTTGGTAATGGGACTACGCTAGAATACATTCAGGCTTTTAATGGAAATGATGATGGTATTGAATTCTTTGGTGGAACGGTAGATTTAAAACATGCTATCGTAACCGGTGCTGGTGATGATTCTTTTGACTGGACAGACGGATGGATAGGAAATGGTCAGTTCTGGATCGCTCAGCAAACTTCTTTTGCAGGTGACAAAGGAATTGAAGCCGATAACTTATCTTCTGCTCCTGATGCAGCTCCATTCTCTAACCCAACACTTTCTAACATTACACTAATTGGTGCAGAAGATGGAGACGGTGAAAATAAAGGAATTGAGTTTAGAGCAGGAACCAAAGTAACTATATACAATACGATCATCAAAGCATTCCCAGGAAAAGGAATTGAGGTTGATGATGACCAGACTCTTATAAACCTGAATAACAATGAAGTTATCGTTAGAAATTCTATTATTGATAATGTGAACTCATTTGATTTGGATCATGGTGGTGCTACCGTTGACCTTGCAGATTTTGCAACCTTCGGTAATTATACTGTTGATGGCTCTGGGAATCCTTTTAATACCGCAGGAACTTTCATTCCTGATGTTAACCCTGAAAAAGATGAATTTGTAATAAATGGTTTCAGAGGATCGTACCAATATACTGCTGCTATAGATGGTATAGACAATTTTGACCCATCAACACTAGGAGCTTTTTTCGATGCTGCTCCTTATGTTGGTGCATTACAAGAAAATGATACTTGGACATCTGGTTGGGCTCGTTTATAATCAACAAAAGAATCGTGTAAAAGAAAAAAGGCTGCCAATTGGCAGCCTTTAATCATAAATAACAATTTAAAAATTTTACGTATGTCAAAATTGAGACATCACTTACTAACTAAACACTCAACTAATTTGAGTACAATATTAACTAGTATGAGTTTCATTTTTTGAAACTGAGAAAAAAATTTAAAGTTTTTTTATACCAAACCTTTTTTCTTTTGTCTTTATACTCGTACTTCCTTCCATGTGCCTTTCCTAAACCATAGAACACCAATTATGGCAATTAGCACTTCAGCAAAAGTAATGGACAAAAACACACCCATGGCACCCCAATCGAATACCATTGCCATCAAATATGCAAAGGGCAATTGAAACACCCAGAAACAAAAGAAATTAATAATTGTGGGTGTTTTGGTATCTCCAGCACCATTAAAGGACTGTATAATTACCATTCCATAAGCATAAAACACATATCCTGCCGCGATTACTCGTAAACTTAGGGCGCCATACTCTATGACTAGTGCCTCATCGCTGAAGATCTTTATGATCATCTCGGCGAATAACAAATAGAATATGGATACGATCAACATAAAATAGGCATTATATTTTCCAGTTTTTCAGACTGATGTTTCGGCACGTTCGGGTTTTTGGGCACCTAGATTTTGACCTACCAGGGTAGCCGCAGCATTACTCATTCCCCAGGAAGGCATCAAGGTAAACATCAGTACTCTTATTGCAATTGTATACCCGGCCAATACTTCGCTACCAAACTCAGCCATGATTCGCATTAGGAACACCCAACTTGAGGTACCAATAATAAATTGCCCAATCCCGCCAAGTGAAACTCTAATCAAATTAAGCATGATACTCGCTCGAAAAACTAGATCCTTAAATCCAACTTTGATCTTACTCCAACCATAAAAAAGAATAAGTAACTGAAAAATTACAGCACTACCTCTTCCGATAGTGGTAGCAATTGCAGCACCTTGTACTCCAAATGCAGGAATGGGTCCAAAACCAAAAATAAACATTGGATCCAGGATGATATTCAATAAATTAGAAAATATCAATACCCGCATAGCCACTGAAGCATCTCCCGCACCTCTAAATACAGCGTTAATCAAAAACAACAACATAATAGTTACGTTACCACCTAGTAACACCTGGGTGTAACCATATCCGTCAGCAATTAGTTCGGGTTCGGCACCCATAAGGGCAAGAATTTCTTTTGGAAAAATAATTCCTATCGCACTTATAACCATTGCAACTGCAATCCCAAGAAATATGGATTGTATGGCAGCTTGCGAAGCTCCCGGAATGTCTTGTTCGCCTACTCTGCGAGCAACAATGGCAGTTACTCCCATACTTAACCCAATGGCTACCGCATAAACAAGTGTAAGTACAGATTCTGTTAACCCCACGGTAGCAATAGCATTTGCTCCTAAACTAGAGACAAAATATGCGTCTACGAGAAAAAATACCGATTCCATCATCATTTCGAGCACCATAGGAACCGAAAGCATGAAAATTGCCCTACGAATACTACCCGAAGTAAATTCCTGTTCTTTGCCAGATACTGCAATTTTAAAATAAGAAAATAGGCGACTTATAGTAAGTTTATTTTGTGCCATTATGTAAAAGAATTATGAATTAGAAATAAAATAAATAAGGGATAGCTAAAGGATTCTTTAGCCTCTAAATCGGAGGGTGACTATTTGCACAATTATGTACATAATTCTTTATAATTTCATAATAGAACAAAGATGCAGCATTATTTTTAAATTTCAAAGTATTACTTTAAGTAAAAACCATAATTCATTTACTGCACAGCCCTTAAATTTCAATTTAACATAAAAGTATACGACTGTTTTTTATTTTTTTAATTTTAAAATTGTATCTTTATTGCCCCAAAATAATGTTGTATGAAAAAAATCTACTTGCTAGTCATATTTATTGGATTGGTTTGCGTATCCTTTACTACAGGAATCCAAGCTCAAGTTAGCACACCCCAAGAACAGGAAAAAAAGACCATACAGAATATTGAAGGACTTCGAGTTTTTCAGAGTTCTGCCACCAGAGATATATTATATGTTACTTCTGATTTAGGCCTTACCAAAACCGTTACTATTTATACCGTTTTGGGGAAAAAAGTTTTTTTTAAGGTATTGATAGGTACAGAACTTGATATTAGCAACCTTAACCGTGGTATTTATGTTATTAAGGTTAAAGAAGCTGATAAATTTTCCACGAAGAAGCTGATTATTAACTAGCTCGATATTTAACTTTAGTTCTTTTTAATACCTTTGTTCTACAAATGTGTTGAACAATTCCTATGCTTTCTGAAACCATTTTTTCTATTCAAAACGATACCGATTTTGAGAAGGCAGTTCTGCGGGTTTTTAATCATCAATACATTAACAACAAAATCTATCAAAGATTTTGCAATCTTCTAGGAGTAACCAAAACTTCGGTAAAGCAAATTGAAGACATTCCTTACTTGCCAATAGAGTTTTTTAAACAAGAACAAATAGTAAGTACTTCATCTCCAATTTCTAAAATTTTTACAAGTAGCGGCACTACAGGAAGTGTTACCAGTAAACACTATGTTAGCGATCTTACCATTTACGAAAAAAGTTTTAGAAAAGGGTTTCAGCATTTCTACGGAAACATTACCGATTATATTGTATTGGCATTACTACCTTCTTATTTAGAGAGAGAAGGTTCTTCTTTGATTTATATGACAGAAAAATTGATTCAAGATAGTAACCAACCCGAAAGCGGTTTTTACCTCTACGAAACAGAAAAATTAGTTAAAACCCTTCAAAACTGTATCTCCAAAAACAAAAAAGTACTTCTTATAGGAGTTTCTTTCGCTTTATTAGACCTAATCGAAAATCATTCTATCACCTTGAATGATACTATTATTGTTATGGAAACCGGTGGAATGAAAGGAAGAAGAAAAGAGATGATTCGACAAGAATTGCATGAAACCCTTAAAAAAGGATTTGGAGTTTCTAAAATTCATAGCGAGTACGGAATGACCGAATTATTGTCTCAAGCTTATTCTACAGGCAATGGAACGTTTCGATGTCCGCCATGGATGAAAATCGCCATTAGAAATCCAGAAGATGCTCTTACACTACTAGGCACAAATAAAACAGGGGGCATCAACATCATAGACCTGGCTAATATTAATTCTTGTTCATTTATAGCTACCCAGGACCTAGGAAAGATTTATAACGACGTAAGCTTTGAAATCTTAGGTAGATTTGATAATAGTGATATACGAGGGTGCAATTTGATGGCTTTGTAACATCTTCCTAAAGAGTCCGTCTTTTACCATAACACACTCCAAATCCTATAATTGTGTTAAAATTGTAATGATCTGGTTTTTTTACGACTGAATTTGTAAAGGTTATTTAGAATACAAAAATGAAAAAAGGATTGACCATTGTATTACTAATTTTTGTAGCTACTTTAAGCGCACAACAAATAGATTATAATACCAAAAAAAGTTATGTAGCCGAGGGGTATGATGTTACAGAATATTTTAGCAATAAAGCTATAAAAGGGGATGCCAAATTTGTGGCTACCCATGATAATGTAAAATATATGTTTGCTAATCAGGTGAATCTGGAAAAGTTTAAAAATAATCCTGAAAAGTTTGTCCCACAATACGGAGGATATTGCGCTTATGCGGTAGCAGTTAATAATGAAAAAGTTGATATTAACCCCAAGACGTTCGAGATAAGAGACGGTAAGTTGTATTTGTTTTATAACTCCTGGGGAGTAAATACATTAGAGAAATGGATTGAAGAAGATCCTAAAAAATTACAAACAAAAGCAGATACAAATTGGCAAAAAATTAAAATAAAAAGATAATACAGTGCATCGAACTGTATTGAATGCTAAGTTTTTTCAATAATTGATTGGTTAGTTGATAAAGCCTACTAAGAATATTTCTGGTAGGCTTTATTTTTTAAGATCGTATGGTAGTCTTCGGCAGACTCAGGCTACGATAAATTAAATAGCTCTAATCACAAAATAGTTCTTTTTTCCGCGTTGCAATAGAACAAACTGGTCGTTAATCAAATCTTGCTCCGAGATAGAAAAACTTTCTTTCACTTTCTCTTTATTAACCGAAATAGAATTTTCTTTTAACGCCCTTCTGGCTTCGCCATTTGATTTCAGGAAACCTGTATGCTCTGCTAATGCACCAATGATATCCAAACCGTTAGAAATGGTATCTTTCGAGATTTCAGCTTGTGGCACTCCATCAAAAACGTCCAAAAAGGTGGCTTCATCAAGATTTTTTAAATCTTCAGAAGTTGATTTTCCAAACAAGATGTTAGAAGCTTTGATAGCGTTGTCCAAATCTTCTTTAGAATGTACAATTACTGTTACCTCATCGGCCAATCGTTTTTGTAAAATTCGCATATGTGGCGCTTCGTTATGGGCTGCGATAAGGCCATCAATTTCTTCCTCACTTAAAAAAGTAAAGATCTTAATATACTTTTCGGCATCCTCGTCACTGGTATTTAACCAATATTGGTAAAATTTATAAGGTGAGGTTCTGTTAGCATCCAACCAAACATTTCCGCCCTCAGACTTCCCAAATTTTGATCCATCAGACTTTGTAATTAATGGGCAGGTTAGCGCGTATCCTTTGCCTCCACCAATTCTTCTTATCAATTCTGTTCCCGTGGTAATATTTCCCCATTGATCACTACCTCCCATTTGTAAAGTGCAATCATGTTCTCTATACAAATGAAGAAAATCATATCCCTGTACTAATTGATATGTGAATTCGGTAAAGGACATTCCTTCAGAAGATTCAGACGAAATTCTGTTTTTCACAGAATCTTTGGCCATCATATAATTTACGGTGATATGTTTACCTACGTCTCTAATAAATCCAAGGAATGAAAAATCTTTCATCCAATCATAATTATTCACCAAAACTGCCGCGTTGGGCACATCACTTTCGAAGTCAAGGAACCTGGCTAGCTGAGATTTTATAGCTTCCTGATTGTGACGCAATGTTTTTTCATCTAGAAGATTACGTTCTGTAGATTTCCCTGAAGGATCTCCAATCATACCAGTAGCACCACCCACCAAAGCAAAAGGTTTATGACCAGCTCTTTGATAATGTGCCAATAACATAATTGGCACCAGGTTTCCTATATGCAATGAATCTGCCGTAGGATCAAATCCCACATAAGCCGATCTCATTTGTTCCATCAAGTATTCTTCGGTCCCTGGCATGGCATCGTGCAACATACCTCTCCAACGTAACTCTTCTATAAAATTCTTGGTCATTTCTGTCTATTTCCTTTACAAGCGACAAAGATAAAAATATGGATAATATTGAGCTACGAATACAGCAGAAATCCAAAATATACTTACTTTAGTATCGCATTATACACACCATGATATTAGTCACAGGAGCAACAGGTTTAGTAGGTACTCATTTATTGGTTAAGCTAGTACAGGAAAAACGACAGATACGGGCGCTTTATAGATCAGAAGCCAAGAAAGAACATACCAGAGAAGTGTTTTCTTATTATTTTGAAGAACAAGAAGTAACATTATTTGATATTATTGAATGGGTTAAAGCAGATATAACTGATATCCCATCGTTAACTGATGCTTTTAAGGACGTTACCCAGGTATATCATTGTGCGGCATGGATTACTTTTAACCCAAAACACTATAAAAAACTGCGTAAGGTTAATATCGAAGGAACCGCTAATATTGTAAATCTTTGTATAATACATAATGTGAAAAAATTATGTTATGTGAGTTCGATAGCTACGCTGGAAGAAGATCCTGCATTGTCTTTTATCGATGAAACTGCAGAATGGAATCCTGAAACTCAAAAGTCTATATATGCGATCACAAAGTACGGTGCCGAAATGGAAGTATGGCGTGGAGCTCAAGAAAGCCTTGATGTTGTTATTGTTAATCCCGGAATCATAATTGGACCAGGCTTTTTTAAAGGCGGAAGTGGATACCTATTTAAAAGAATATATGCCGGTATGAAGTATTATACTACCGGTGCAACTGGGTACGCAGCTGTAAACGATGTTATCAATATCATGTACCAACTTATGAATGGTAATTATACTAATCAAAGATATATTGTAGTAGCCGAAAACTTAAGTTATAAGGAAGCTTTTAGCATGATCGCTACTGCATTAAATAAATCAATTCCAACCAAAAAAGCTACTCGGTTTTTGTTACACCTTGCGTATTATCTTCAACGAGTAAGTCATTTCTTTTTCAGAACGAAGCGGTCCATTTTTAAATCTTCAATACGAAGTGCTTTATCGAACTCTTTCTACAAAAACGACAAAGTAAAAGAAGAACTTAACTACACGTTCGTACCTGTTGAAAAGGCAATTAAAGAAACAGCTATTCTTTTCCTGAAGAACCTTTAAGTCGCTTGGTCTTTGCTTTTTCTATCTCTTCTTCGATTTGTTTCTCTTCCTTGGTAAGTGCTTTTTCTTTTGTGTTTAATGTGTCTTTCGATTTTTTGATCGAGTCCCGAACCTTTTTGATCGAATCTTCCTCTTTTTTAAGTTTCTCAAATTTACTTTTTGATGCTTCCAAATTGGTTTTTACACGAGTGAAAATCTCTGCGTATTTTTCTAATTGACCAGCGTACCAAATATTATTTTGAGCAAACACAGCACTATCTATTTTATGCTTTTCAAGAATATATGCCTCCGGATTGATCTTTTCTATCTCCAACACCTTTCTATAGGTAGTTTTTGCTGCTTTTATAAACGCAATATCTGTAAGGATCTCTACCATTTTATCCTCCTCGATAAACACTTCTGGTTTTGAAGGCTTATCCAAACTCTGACAAGAAAGGACAACCAAAACAATTATGAAATAGATATATTTTTTAATCATCTGTTAAAAGTTAATCGTTGCGCATTTTTAACATCATAGAATTTAAAGTTTTTATAAACCAAACTTCCATTAATAAATGTATGCGTAATTCTTGATTTAAAGGTAGTACCTTCAAAAGGAGACCAACCACATTTGTAGGCAATATTATCCTTGTTCACGGTCCAAGGTGCATTTAAATCTATCAAGACAGCATCGGCATGATATCCTTCTTTGATAAATCCTCTTTTTTCTACCTGAAATAAGATTGCGGGATTATGACACATTTTCTGCACAATCTTTTCTAAACTAATCTTATCCTGATGATAAAATTCTAGCATGGCCGGTAGTGCATGTTGTACCAATGGTCCTCCTGAAGGCGCCTTGGTATATACATTTTCTTTTTCTTCGATGGTGTGTGGAGCGTGATCGGTAGCGATTACATCTAATCGATCATCTAATAGCGCTTCAAACAAAGCTGATCTATCCTGTGCAGTTTTTACCGCCGGATTCCATTTAATCAAAGTCCCTTTTTCTTTATAATCAGCATCAGAAAACCATAAGTGGTGAATACAAACTTCGGCCGTTATTTTTTTGTCCTTCAAAGGAATATCATTAGTAAACAATGCTAGCTCTTTTGCTGTAGAAAGATGAAAAACATGAAGTCTTGCTCCCGTTTTTTTGGCTAGGGCCACAGCATTTGAAGAAGAAATATAACATGCCTCTTCACTTCGAATGATAGGATGCATTTCTATAGGAATGTCATCCCCGTACTCTTCTTTATATTTTGCTGTATTGTCCTTTATGGTTTGTTCATCCTCGCAATGAACCGAGATCACCAAATCTGTCGAAGAAAATATATTTTCTAATACTCTAGGATCATCCACAAGCATATTTCCCGTTGAAGAACCTAAAAATAATTTAAGTCCTGCTACTTTTTTAGGATCTACCTTTAAGATTTCTTCAAGATTATCATTGGTGCCACCAAACATAAAAGAGTAATTAGCATAACTTGTTTTTGAGGCAATCTCAAATTTCTCTTCAAGTTTTTCAATAGTGGTTGTTTGCGGGACTGTATTTGGCATTTCAATAAAAGAAGTGATTCCTCCGGCTACCGCTGCTCGGGATTCAGTTTCAATAGTTGCTTTATGTGTTAAACCAGGTTCTCTAAAATGCACCTGATCATCTATTACCCCAGGCAGTAGATACTTACCCTCGGCATCAAAAACCTCTACATCAGAGGATTTTGCACTTATCTGCGGCGCTATTTCTTTAAAAACACCATTTTCGATATATACATCTCCGTTAAAAATCGTTCCTTCATTAACAATATTTGAATTTTTTATAAGCACCTTGTTCATAATCATATTTCGTAACGCTTAAATAAGCTTTTAAATTTCATTTTTATAACCCCAAAAACAGCTTCAGAAATAATTCCTTTACTCATTTTTGAAATACCTTTGGTCCTATCAGTAAAAACCACTGGAATTTCTTTTATTTTAAATTTCAGCAAATATGCTTTAAATTTCATTTCAATCTGAAAAGCATATCCCACAAATCTAATCTTATCCAGGTTTATTTTTTCAAGAACCTCTCTTTTATAACAGATAAATCCGGCAGTTGTGTCATGAATATCCATTCCTGTAATAAATCGCACATATTTTGAGGCTAACCAAGATAACAAAACTCGGCCCATTGGCCAGTTTACCACATTTACCCCAGTAACGTATCTAGAACCTATAGCGACTTGCGAAGTCCCCTTTGCGCAAGCGTTGTACAATCTTATTAAATCATTGGGATTATGCGAAAAGTCTGCATCCATCTCAAAAATATAATTATAAGAGCGTTCAAGCGCCCACTTAAAACCTGCAATATAGGCGGTCCCTAGACCTAATTTACCTTCTCGCTCCAGTAAAAAAAGGTTTTCAGGATATTCTGTTTGTAATTCTTTAACCTTTGCACCAGTACCATCGGGAGAATTGTCATCGACGATAAGTATATGAAAATCCCGTTGAAGCGAAAACACATTTCTAATGATACGCTCTACATTTTCAATTTCATTATAGGTTGGAATAATGACTAAGGCTTCTGCCATCGATGCTATTTTTCAAGCAAATATAACTAAATAATCATATCGATTTTTTTGTTTTTATCAGTTAATTGATCGTAATTTTATCTCCAGGACTAGGTATGGAATTTATAACAAGAGAAATAGCATCTACTAACTGGCTTACTATCTTATTTTTAGTTTGCATAGGATTACTGGTAACAGCCAAAGGATTAAATGCCCTTAGGTTTTCAGATTTTATAATGCTTTTTAGCAATAATAAATATATAATATCCTATCAAAAGCCCAACAAGCTTTCTTCTCCGTTTAATGCGGTGCTATTGGTTTTACAGATTGCTTCTGTATCGTTGTTTTTGTTTTTATGTTTTGATGTTTTTGAAATATCGGTAGCCTCATCAGAGATTATGCTTTTTTTTAAAATCGCCATTATATACACGGTTATCGTACTATTTAAATTATTAGTTGAAAAAATTATTGGCACCATTTTTTCTATTGACAATATCATTGACGAGTATTTATTCTACAAGGTTTCCTATCGCAATTTTATGGGAGTCCTATTATTACCCATCAATATTGTATTTGTATATGCATTTCAACCTACTAAAATTATATGCATTATATTGTTTGTCTTACTAGTTGTTTTAAACCTCATAGTACTCATTTCGTTTTACAGGAAAAATGAAAATATCATTTTAAACCACTTATTTTATTTTATTTTGTATCTTTGCGCACTTGAAATCGCACCCTATTTTATACTATATAAGCTTATTAAGTGATGAGTAGGACCGTTACAAACAGAATACATATGAAAGTGAAAACAATTTTGGTCTCGCAACCAGAGCCTAAAGTGGAAAATTCACCTTATTTTGATTTAGAAGAAAAGGAAAAAGTAAAAATTGACTTTATCCCTTTTATTCATGTAGAAGGAGTTGATGCAAAGGAAGTAAGGTTACAAAAAGTGGATTTATCACAATACACTGCCATTGTTCTTACAAGCCGAAATTCTGTTGATCATTTCTTCAGAATTTCCGAAGAAATGCGTTATAAAGTTCCGGATACCCTGAAATACTTCTGTCAAAGTGAGGCCGTAGCATATTACTTACAGAAATATGTAGTATATCGAAAAAGGAAGATCTACGTAGGTAAACGTACTTTTCAGGAACTTGCACCTTTGATCAAGAAGTATAAAAACGAAAAGTTTTTATTACCTTCTTCAGATAAGTTAAAATCTCTTATTCCAGATACTTTAAATAATCTAAATGTAGAATGGAAGCAAGGAGTGTTTTACAGAACGGTAGTAAGCGATCTATCGGGTCTTAGAGATGTTTTTTATGACGTATTGGTATTCTTCAGCCCTTCTGGAATACAATCATTATTTGAAAACTTCCCGGATTTTAAACAAAACGAAACTAGAATTGCTGTTTTTGGTAATTCTACAGTAAAAGCAGCAGAAGAACATGGGTTGATTGTTAATATTCAGGCTCCTACACCTGAAACACCATCAATGACCATGGCACTTCAAAAATATATCAAAGAAGTAAACAAGAAATAATATTTCCTTACTTGATTAAGAAAATAATCGAAAAATAAAAAAGGTCTGAAATTAAATTTTCAGACCTTTTTGTTTTATTAAGATATACTTTAAAAAGCATAACGTTGAGGACCTCCTCGTCGTATCTCTTCATTTGCATAAGATTCGAACTTTTTAAAATTCTCTCTAAAAGCATTTGTAAGCTTGAAAGCAGTCTTGTAGTATGCCTCATCATCGTTCCACGTAGCTCTTGGACTTAAAACACTATCTGGAATTCCTGGACATGTTCTAGGTTGCGCTACACCAAATACTGAATGAATGTGATACTCATCATAAGAATACAATCCTAGGTCTCCATTTAATACTGCCTGAATCATTGCACGAGTGTATTTTAGTTTAATTCTGGATCCAACTCCATATGGACCACCGGTCCACCCCGTGTTTACTAACCAAACATTTACACCTGTATCTTTCATTTTCTGAATTAACATTTCGGCATACTCAGCTGGGTGTAGCGGCATAAATGGCGCTCCAAAACATGCTGAAAATGAAGGTTGTGGTTCTACAACTCCAGCTTCGGTCCCCGCTACTTTTGCGGTATATCCTGATATAAAATGATACGCTGCCTGACTTGGCGTTAGTTTTGATATCGGAGGCATTACCCCAAAGGCATCAGCCGTAAGAAAGAATATGTTCTTGGGATTTTTACCAATCGAAGGTCTCTGGATATTTTCAATATGGTAAATTGGATAACTCACTCGTGTATTTTGAGTAATTGATGTATCTGCATAATCTACTTCACCATTTTTGATAATTACATTTTCAAGAATTGCACCTTCCTTGATAGCACCATATATTTCGGGTTCTTTTTCTGAAGAAAGATCAATTACTTTTGCATAACACCCTCCTTCAAAATTGAAGATTGTATTTTCTTTGGTCCAACCATGTTCGTCATCCCCAATTAACTTACGATTAGGATCCGTAGATAAGGTCGTTTTACCTGTACCAGAAAGTCCAAAGAATATTGCCGTATCACCTTCTTCTCCAATATTAGCAGAACAGTGCATCGGGAAACAATCGCGTTGTACAGGCAGAATAAAATTTAAAGCAGAAAAGATTCCTTTTTTGATCTCTCCGGTATATCCCGTACCCCCGATAAGCGCAACTTTTCTATCAAAATTTAAAATTGCAAAATTATGTTGTCTTGTGCCATCAACTTTTGGATCTGCCATAAAACCAGGTGCATTGATCACGGTCCATTCTGGATCAAAATCTTTCAATTCTTCTTCGGTTGGTCTTAAAAACATGTTGTAAGCAAACATATTAGACCAAGGGTACTCGTTGATAACTCGTATATTTAATCTGTACTTAGGATCTGCACATGCATAGCTGTCACGTACAAAAACTTCTTTTCCAGAAAGATAATCTGTTACTTTATCATACAATGCATCAAATGCTGCCGGCTCAAAGGGGATATTAATATCACCCCACCAAATCTTATCTTTGGTGATGTGATCTTTAACAATAAATCGATCCATGGGAGAACGACCAGTAAACTCACCAGTATTGATAGCGAGTGTTCCAGAATTTGTAATTTGTCCTTGGCCTTTTTGCAATGCTTCTTCCTGTAATTCTTTAGGAGATAACTGGTAGCGCATTGTAGCATCTTTAATACCGTAGTGCTTTAACGAAAACGTTTTCGTAGTTGGATACAGTGGTTCCATAAAAATATATCATGTTTGTTATGTACGTGCAAAATTATAAATAATAATTACACTATCCGTCAAAATATCTACTTAATCTTACCTATACCAATAATAAAGAGAATCCATCCAAAAATTAACAAAAAACCTCCCAAAGGTGTAATAAACCCAATACTTGACAAAGATATCCCCAAAGCTTCATCGATAGCCAAAAGGTATATTGACCCCGAAAAAAGGGTGATTCCCCCCATAAAGAAATAGAAAATTCGCTTCCTAAAAGTTTGATTTAAAATGGGCATATTTCCCAAAATAAGGCATCCGATTGCGTGGTACATTTGATAACGTACTCCGGTCTTAAAAGAGTCTACACTTTTGGCATCCACTATTTTTTCTAAACCATGTGCTCCAAAAGCACCCAAAAGTACCGCGAGTAATCCCAAAATCGCTCCCGTAATCAAAATTGTTTTATTTACTTCAGTTTTGTTCATATTTGATTTTATATAAGACTACATTATATGTATTAGACACTTTTTTCCTCTAAATGAAATTAATACTATAAAATCAAACCTTTATTTTTTATAGTATTTATTACATTCGTATCAAAGTTATCAAAATATCAGCAGGTATGCGAAAGATTCTGGTTATTGGTGCAGGTAAATCTACTGCCGTTTTAATTAAATATTTTCAGGACAAATCTGTTTCTGAAAAACTTCATATAACCATTGGAGATATCTCTATCGAAAATGCTAAAAGACTTGCCAGTGATCATCCAAATACCGAAGCCAAATTACTAGATGTTTTTGATAAAAGCTCGAGAGAAAAAGCGATTCAAAATGCAGATATTGTGGTTTCTATGCTTCCGGCAAGATTTCATATTGAAGTCGCCAAAGATTGCTTGCAATTTGGCAAGAGCATGGTAACGGCCTCGTATGTAAGCCCCGAAATGCAACAACTTGATGAAAAGGTCCGTGAAAAAGGCCTAATCTTTATGAATGAAATTGGAGTAGATCCCGGTATCGATCATATGAGCGCCATGCAGGTAATCGATCGAATCAGAAATCAAGGTGGTAAAATGATTCTTTTTGAGTCTTTTACAGGAGGATTAGTAGCTCCAGAAAGTGATACCAATCTTTGGAATTATAAATTTACCTGGAATCCCAGAAATGTAGTCATTGCAGGGCAGGGAGGAGCCGCAGAATTTCTTCAGGAGGGAACGTATAAATATATTCCGTATCACAAACTATTCAGAAGAACCGAATTCTTAGAAGTCGAAGGGTATGGAAGGTTTGAAGCCTATGCTAACCGAAACTCATTAAAATATCAAAGTATTTATGGATTGGATGATGTTCTAACCCTTTATAGAGGTACTATTAGAAGAGTAGGATTCTCTAGAGCATGGAACACCTTTGTACAATTAGGAATGACAGCCGATGATTACACTGTGGCAAACTCTGAAGATATGAGCTACCGCGATTTTATCAATTCTTTTTTGGCCTATTCTCCTACGGATTCTGTAGAACTGAAGCTACGTCATTATCTCAAGATTGATCAGGACGATATCATGTGGGACAAACTTCTTGAGTTAGATCTATTTAATCCTGACAAGAAAGTAGGGATTCCCAACGCAACTCCCGCACAGATCCTTCAAAAGATCCTTATGGATAAATGGACCCTCGACCAAGAAGATAAAGATATGATTGTGATGTATCATAAGTTTGGATACGAACTTAATGGAGAACGCAAGCAAATTGATGCTACCATGGTCAGTATTGGTAAAGATCGGGCCTATACCGCAATGGCACAAACTGTAGGTCTACCGCTTGCCATGGCAACATTACGAATCCTAAATAAACAAATTACTTCAACAGGTGTTCAAATTCCTATTCGCGAAGAGGTATATGAACCCATTCTTAAGGAACTTGAAGAATATGGCATCGTATTCAATGAAAAAGAATGTGAGTATATGGGATACAATCCAGATGGTGCAAAAGGTTGAAGAGCGATTAAGTTCTGAGTTCTAACGGATTATTTTTCTCGGCAATATGATAATATCGTACCTGGCTCATCTTTCGGTAAAGTTCACCTAGATCCTTTTAGAACAGTTTTAATTCAATAAACACTCTGTTTTCTATGGTTTTATTTCAATTATAAACCTTTAATTGTATTTTTGGTTACTAATCGAAATATGATCGAATGAAAAAAGGCCAAAACAATGATTTAAAGATTGATGGCATTGACAAGGAGATACTACGTAATCTTATGGAAGATGCTCGTAGACCTATCCTTCAGATTGCAAGAAAGGTTGGAATCTCTGGAGCAGCCATTCACCAGCGCCTTCGTAAGCTCGAGGCCTCAGGACTTATTGCAGGATCCAAATTTATCATAGATCCCAAGGTAATGGGATATAAGACCATGGCTTTTGTAGGCGTTTTTTTAGACAAGGCCGTAAGCAATCCAAAAGCTGTAAAACAATTAGAAGACATCCCCGAAGTGATCGAATGCCATTATACTACTGGTAACTGGTCTATTTTTATTAAAATTTTATGTAGGGACAATGAGCATTTAATGAACGTACTAAACAAAGAAATTCAGGCCATAGAAGGCGTATCCAGAACAGAGACTTTTATATCCCTGGATCAGCAAATTGATCGACAGATCAAAATTTAATCCCTTCTTCCTAAAAAGATAGAAATAAAATAAAGCAATGTAGCCAACGAACCTAAAGCGGCAACCACATAGGTACGTGCTGCCCATTTTAAGGCGTCTTTTGCTCCCGTATGCTCCTGACCGGTAAGCATTCTGTTATTTTCTAACCAAGCTAATGCCCTGTTACTGGCATCATACTCTACCGGAAGCGTAATGAACGCAAATAGTGTTGTTACTCCAAACAGTAAGATTCCCACCAGAAAAATAGTATTACCAAACACCATTCCTGATGCAGACAATACTAACCCAGCCATAATTACCAGGTTTGAAAGTTTGCTCGCTACGCCTACTGCAGGTACAATTTTAGAACGCATGGTTAACCAGCTATAAGCCGTTGCGTGTTGTACGGCATGCCCAACTTCATGAGCTGCCACAGCTGCAGCTGCAGCATTACGTTGATTATATACTCCTTCGCTCAGATTTACTGTCTTTTTAAGAGGATTATAATGATCTGTAAGCATTCCCGCAGTCGAAATTACATCTACATCACGTATTCCATGGTCTTGCAACATCTTGGTTGCAATTTCTGCGCCACTCATTCCATTCTGCAAATGCAGATTAGAGTATTTCTTAAACTTACTTTTAAGTCTGTTACTTACATACGAACTTACCAAAAATATAATCCCAGCAAGGATATAATATCCCATCATAACTAATTACTTTTTATGCCTATTAATATACAACATTAAAAGCAAAAACCTCGCCAAAATAGCGAGGTCTCTGGTTAAATAAACTTGAGTTAGCCAATAAGTCGAGTTTACTTTAAATATGTATTTACATCTTTTAACGGAAGGCCAAAAGCCTCTGATATTGCGGGGTACACGACATCTCCATTAATAACATTTAATCCTTTTTTAAGTGGTTCATTCTCTGCACAAGCAGCCTTCCAACCTTTATTTGCCAACTGTACAGCATATGGCAAAGTGACATTTGTTAATGCCAAAGTTGACGTAAATGGCACTGCACCTGGCATATTTGCTACCGAATAGTGCACTACATCGTCAATAATATATACCGGATCCTGGTGTGTAGTAGGCTTTGTAGTTTCAAAACACCCCCCCTGATCGACAGCAACATCAACCAAGACAGTTCCCGGACGCATATCTTTAAGCATATCACGAGTGATTAATTTTGGTGCCTTTGCCCCAGGAATCAATACGCCACCAACAATAAGATCTGATGTTTTGATATGTTTACGTATCGTATATTCATTAGAATACTCTGTATTTACATTTGCAGGCATCACATCATCAAGATATTTTAGCCTTTTTGGACTGATATCCAAGATGGTTACATCGGCACCCATCCCTGCTGCCATTTTTGCTGCCTGTGTACCAACCACTCCACCACCAAGCACTAAAACTTTGGCCGGCGCTACACCTGGAACACCCCCAAGAAGAATTCCTCTTCCTTTCAAAGGTTTTTCTAAGTATTTTGCACCTTGTTGGATCGACATACGCCCTGCTACTTCACTCATCGGAGTTAGCAAAGGCAAACTACGATCGGGATCTTCTACTGTTTCATAAGATATACAAACACCACCACTATCGATCATAGCTTTGGTAAGTGGTTCGCTAGATGCAAAATGAAAATATGTAAATACTAATTGATCTTTTTTGATTAAAGAATATTCGGGTTCGATGGGTTCCTTTACCTTGATAATCATCTCAGCAATCTGGTATACATCTTCTATAGTAGGTAAAATTTTACCTCCTGCACTAATATACTCATCATCGCTAAAACCGCTCTGAGCACCAGCATTTTGCTGAATATAAACAGTGTGACCATGTCTAACGAGCTCCATAGTTCCGGCAGGTGTAACACCTACTCGGTTCTCGTTGTTTTTGATTTCCTTAGGAACACCAATTATCATATTCTTATTTTTTGATCGAAAATAGATTTTTTACTGAAATAAAACAAAAAAATAATAGGTAAAAATATCTTATAGATAATTTTATTAGGTTTCTACTGAATTTGTTAAAAATTTAGAGACCATCAAATTTTGCCCTAGTTTTTATATCGAAATGCAAAATACAACTGCATAAACCCTGTAATTGTGGTTACAAAATTCGATAAAATGGTAGGTAAACTATCTATCAAGAACTCATAAACCAGTCAAATTTCTATTGAGTTGATCATGTTTGTTTATCAATTACTGTAGTTATACTAGATATCGGTATAAGCTTAGCGATTCGTACACTGAGCCTGTCGAAGTGTTCGAGGGGCTTAGGGTTCGTTAATAATGGTGGGCTTCGAGAGCCTCAGCCCGCCGTTATTGATTCATGTTTTTACTTATCCCACCACATTCACAATCTTACCGGGTACTACGATTACCTTTTTGGGTTCACGACCGTTAAGTTGTTGTTGTGTTTTTTCATGCGCCAATACAGCTGCTTCAATTTCATCTCTATTTAGATCTAAAGACAATTCGAGGGTAAAACGCATTTTACCGTTGAAAGAAATTGGGTATTGCTTTGTGCTTTCTACCAGATGCTTCTCTTCAAAAACAGGGAATACTGCTACAGAAATAGAGGCATTATGTCCTAGTTTTTGCCAAAGTTCTTCTGCAATATGTGGTGCATACGGTGAGATTAACACTAATAATGGCTCCAAGATTGCTCTAGTATTACATTTTTGAGCAGTTAATTCATTTACTGCAATCATAAAAGTACTAACCGAAGTATTGAACGAGAAATTCTCGATATCTTCTTCTACCTTCTTGATGGTTTTATGTAATGTTTTTAAGTTATCTTTTGTAGGTTCTGTTTCGCTCACGCTGAAAACACCCCCCTGTCCCCCCTCAAGGGGGGAATGGTATAACTTCCATAATTTTTTAAGGAATGAATGTACCCCTGTAATCCCGGCTGTGTTCCATGGTTTGGCTTGCTCTAATGGTCCTAAGAACATTTCATACAAACGTAGGGTATCTGCCCCATAATCGTGGCAAATATTGTCTGGATTGACTACATTATATTTGGACTTGGACATTTTTTCGACTTCGCGACCTACAATGTATTTACCTTCTTCTACAATAAATTCTGCATCAGACATATCTTTATAACGCTGGTCTTTTCTAAAAGATTCAACATCAAGTTCATTAGTTAAACCTTTCAACAAAGAAATATCTACATGTCTCTTTAATACATCTGATTCTCCATATACTACTCCAAATGACCAATCAGATTTTGGACCATAATTTTCTTCAATCCATCTTTCAATAACATCTGAATAACCATTTGAAATTATATCCTCATAAGCTTTCTTCGGAATAATAATAGGTCTTGGCCTAGGGACATCTACACTAACATTTCCTTTTGATTTATTATGACAATGAAGATAATATACATACAAAAAAGCACTTTCTCCCAAAATCATCCCTTGGTTGATCAATTTTTTAGCAAATTCATCTACAGGAACAATTCCACGATCAAACAAAAACTTTTGCCAGAAACGTGCATATAAAAGATGTCCGGTAGCGTGCTCGCTTCCACCAATATAAAGATCCACATCTTTCCAATAGTCAATAGCTTCTTTAGAGAATACCTCATCCTCATTATGAGGATCCATATATCTATTAAAGTAGTAGGAACTTCCTGCCCAACCGGGCATGGTATTCAATTCTAAAGGAAACACACTAGTGTGATCTATCAAATCGTTAGAAACGACCTTATTATTCTTGGCGTCCCAAGCCCAAATGGTTGCTCTACCTAATGGTGGCTCACCAGTTTCGGTAGGCAAGTATTTTTCTACCTCTGGCAATTCGATTGGTAAGTGTTTTGCGGCTATCATTTGTGGCATTCCGTCTACATAATATACCGGGAACGGCTCTCCCCAATACCGTTGGCGGCTAAATACCGCATCACGTAATCGATAATTAATCTTTCCTTCTCCCTGACCAAGTTGCTCTAACTCATAAATTACTCTTTTGGTGGCTTTCTTATAATTTAACCCGTTTAAGAAATCAGAATTGGCAATGATGGTATTGTCTTTATCGGCAAAAGCTTCTTCAGAAATATCAATTCCTTCAAAAATATTAGGGATTTGGATATCAAAATGCTTTGCAAAATCATAATCTCGTTGATCTCCACACGGTACAGACATTACCGCTCCGGTACCATATCCAGCTAATACATAGTCTCCTATCCAGATCGGTACTGGTTCTTTGGTAAAAGGATGCTCTGCATAGGCTCCGGTAAACACTCCACTAATGGTTTTTACATCCGCCATACGTTCACGCTCACTACGTTTTGCGGTAGCTTCAATATATGCTTCAACCTCAGCTTTTTGTTCTGCGGTTGTTATTTTTCCAACCAATTCGTGCTCTGGAGCTAAAGTCATAAAACTAGTTCCAAAAATAGTATCCGGTCTTGTGGTAAAGACTTCAATAGTGTAAGGCTTCTCATCCCCTCCTAAATCCTCACCTGAGGGAAGGACTTTCAAGGTGTCTTCTATTTTAGCTACTACCTTATTTGTATCATTTAATACCTCATTATTTGTAAAACGTAAAAAAGTATATCCCTTTTTTTCTTCCAACAATAATTGTCTTTCTTGATCCTCCTCTTTCTGAAATTTATGAATATCGCCATCAACTTCGATAATCAGCTTTTTAGAAAGACACACAAAGTCCACTATATAATTATCGATTGGGTGCTGTTGTCTAAACTTATGACCCAATTTTTTTGTTTTCAATTTTTCCCATAAAAGAGCTTCTGCTTTTGTTGGATTAGCCCTCATCTCTTTAGCTCTTTTTAAAAGTTCTCCGGCAATTTTAGGATTCCCTGTCAAATATCCAGAGCTTCGCTCCCTTCCCTGAGGGAAGGGCTGGGGATGGGATGGAAGAACATTAAAAGTCACACTTGCACCTTCTGATCTCCCAATCCAATTGGTTTGAGAATCTTTAAGCGGTTGTGGCCAATCGATGGTATCCAGACCATCTAGTAATCGCTGTGCATATGCAGAAATACGCATACTCCACTGTGTCATCTTTTTGCGAACGACAGGATAACCCCCTCGTTCCGAAACTCCGTTTACGATTTCATCATTGGCTAATACTGTTCCTAGTTGTGAACACCAGTTTACTTCGGTCTCTGCCAAATAGGTTAATCTATATTTTAAAAGTATTTCCTGTTTTTCTTTGGATGAGAAGTTATTCCATTCCTTTGCTGTAAATTCTGTTACATCTTCATCACAAACAGCATTTATAGTTGTATTTCCTTCTGAAGCAAAAATGGTTTCAAGATCTTCAATGCTTCTAGCTTTATCCTCATTATTATCATACCATGAGTTGAAAAGCTCAATAAAGATCCATTGGGTCCATTTGTAAAACTTTGGATCACTGGTACGTACTTCGCGACTCCAATCAAAAGAGAATCCGATTTTATCTAATTGCTCACGATAGCGAGCGATATTTTCTTTGGTTGTGATGGCAGGATGTTGACCCGTTTGGATGGCATATTGTTCTGCCGGTAATCCAAAAGAATCATACCCTTGTGGATGCAATACATTAAATCCTTTATGGCGTTTATATCGTGCATAGATATCGCTGGCGATATATCCTAATGGATGCCCTACGTGCAGTCCAGCTCCCGAAGGATATGGAAACATATCCAGCACATAGTATTTTGGTTTAGTACTGTTATTTTCTGCTCGAAACGTTCCGTTCTCTGCCCAATACTTTTGCCATTTGGCTTCAATATCTCTAAAATCGTAGCTCATCAATCTAAAATTAAGACCGCAAATTTACGATTTTATGTTACACCTCAATAGTATTCAAGTTTAATAAACTTGTAAAAATATTTTAAACTGTGAATAACACCTCCCGGCCTACGGCCACCCTCCTCAAGGAGGGAGTTTCTTATTGTCGAGCTTTGGCTTCCATAGGTTGTAAACAACTGTAAATAAACTTGTTTGTTGGGGTTGGAATTCCGAGTTTTTTACCTTCTTTTACAATAAATCCATTAAAATTATCCAGCTCTGAAGGTCTACCTTCCATAATATCTCTTTGAGTAGAGGCTGTAGAATCATAAGGTTGCTTACTGATAAAACTTAAGATTTTATCCACAATATCTTCTGGTAAATTTACTCCTTTAGCAATGGCAACTTTGTAGATTTCGGTAGCTGTATTTCTAAGGATTTGGTTTAACTCCCGGTGTTTATACATTTCGCCAATAGTGGCACGAGTAAGCGCTCCAAGGCCGCTTACTGTAGCAATGAACATAAACTTACTCCAAATGTCAACATAGATGTCTTTTGAAATCGTATTGTTAAATCCAGCTTTATCAAATACCTCTTTAATTTTATACAATCGATCAGATATACTTTTATCAAGCGCTCCAAAAACGATCTCAGGATCATGCCCAAAATGATTGATCACGCCAGGTGCTTCAATTTTGCTGTACATTTTACACAATCCACCCAACACATACTTGGCATCCAATACTGAAAGTAATTTTTCTGCATTATCTGCACCATTCTGTAAAGGAATTACTATGGTATCTTCTTTTAGGATAGGAGCTATCAATTTACCCGCTTGGGCTACCTGCCATGATTTTGTACAAATCAATATCAAATTGGCTTTTTCAACTTGATTGGTATCATCGGTTACCATAAAAGGATGGGTTACAAAATCTCCATTGATACTTTTAACATGTAATCCCTTATTTTGAATCGCTTCTAGATGTTTTCCTCTAGCCACCAGGGTCACTTTTTGTCCTGAATTGGCAATTTTTCCGCCAAAATATCCCCCAACACCTCCTACTCCTATGATAACTGTGTGCATATTTAAATTCTTTGATAGATAAGATTGTTTTCAAGTATACGTTATTGCTATACTGATCAAAGTTACTAAAATTACAAACTGGTCTGAGTTCTTTTTTTGTGAGGTATTGACATACTAAAGGAAAACAAGTTCAACTGCCTTGCCATAAAGAGAAGTATGTGATAAAAACCGTAGATCTCGTTCTACAACGGGATTAATTCGACTAACTTATGCCAAAATGCGACACATTTTAGCATAAGAAGTCTCATTAACTTTATTATTTTTACCAAAAATTGGATTATCTATGAGCTCATCTTTTGAAAAGTATCAAAAACGTCGACTAATTTCTTCTTATTTTTCTGTGGTAATTAGTATTTCATTGGTATTATTTTTATTGGGTTTGTTAGGCTTGTTGGTATTAAACACCAAAAAAGTTGCTGATCATTTTAAAGAAAAAATTGCGCTTACTATTTATTTGAAAGACACTGCAAAAGATGTTGAGATCAAACAATTAGAAAAAACATTGGCACTGGCAGAATACACCAAATCCACCACGTTTATTTCTAAAGATGAAGCCGCCGAAGAACACAGCAAGGATATTGGAGAAAACTTTATGGATTTTTTGGGGTACAACCCATTGCAAAATTCGATAGATGTATATCTAAAAGCTGATTTTGTGGATCCTGCTAAAATCGAGGGAATTTCTGCATCTATTACCAAAAAGAATTTTGTTGACGAAGTTATCTATGATAAACCTTTGATCTCGTTATTGAACGATAACATCAAAAAAATAAGTTTTTGGGTATTGCTTATTAGTGGGCTTTTCACTTTTATTGCGGTGTTGTTAATCAACAGTTCAATTCGTTTATCGGTATATTCTAAACGATTTATCATAAAAACTATGCAAATGGTCGGAGCTACTAAAAAATTTATTCGCAGACCTTTTGTATGGAAGAGTGTACGCCTTGGAATGATTGGTGCAGTAGTTGCATTGATTGGTGTTGCCGTGGTATTATACTATCTTAATAAAACATTTCCCGAATTAGCCTTATTAGATGACGTGCTGTTATTGGTTATATTGTTCTTAGGGGTATTTGGTATTGGAGTTCTTATTACCTGGATCAGTACTTTCTTTGCTACACAAAGATTCTTGAATCTTAGAACCGATGAATTATACTACTAGTCATGGGAGTTTTGGAATGGAATGTTAACCCCGAGATCACAAAGCTCTTTGGTACCTTTCCTTTAAAATATTACGGGATTTTATTTGTTACAGGATTGTTATTAGGATATGAGATCGTAAAACGAATATACAAATCTGAAAATGTTGCTATTGAAAATCTTGAGAAACTTTCGACCTACTTATTTATAGGAATATTGGTTGGTGCCAGATTAGGACATTGTCTTTTTTATGATTTTGAATACTTTTCTCAACATCCTTTAGAAATATTTCTTCCGTTTCAGATCGCAGATGGTAATTGGACTTTTACGGGGTTCTCGGGATTAGCAAGTCATGGGGGAAGTATTGGAGTAATATTAGCTATCATCGTATATTCTATTAGAAGTAAAACATCATTACTTTGGGTATTAGATCGAGTAGCAATTGGTGCCCCTGTGACTGGGGCTTTTATTCGCCTCGGAAACTTTATGAATTCTGAAATCTATGGAAAACCAACTAATAGCAACTATGGTGTAATATTTATGAGAGATGATCTGATTCCTAGACATCCAACACAGCTCTATGAAGCCTTCTCCTATCTAATTATTTTTGGCTTGTTATGGTATCTTTACAAAAAAACAGGCTTAAAGAAGAATGAAGGATTCATTTTTGGTGTCTTACTCATTGTACTATTTAGCGTAAGATTAGTATTAGAATTTTTCAAAGAGAATCAAGTGGCTTTTGAAGATACTATGACATTAAATATGGGACAGTGGCTAAGCGTTCCTTTTATTCTGTCGGGAATAGCTCTATTAATTTATAGTAAACAAAAAAAATAAGCTAGCAGTTTAAGATATGGGTAAAATTGGTAAAATCTGGTTGATATGTGCTTCTGTACTTTTTATCACATTTATGGCTGTTGTTATTCAAACATTCCGACCAGTACGTAATGTGCAACCCGATGATGTGATGAAGATCGAAGGTACTGTAATTAATGTGCAAGAAGCCTCGGGATATGATATTGTAATTACGCTAGAAAATGATGATCATTACTATTATATCAACAGAGGAATGTTACATGGTTTAACCGTAGAACAATTAGGCACCGACATCCTTAACAAAAAGGTTACTTTGTATTCTATTAAAAGATGGACTATCTTTACCCGCGACCAAAACATGGGTCATGTTTCTAAATTGATGATTGAAGACAAGGTTTTGTTTAACGAGATAAATAACAATATTCATGAGCAAACAACAAAATAAAAATACTCCCTTTAAACCGGATTATGTTTTTAGAAAGAAGAATTATATTGTAATGGCTATAGGAATTGCTGTGATTGCCTTTGGATTTATTCTTATGACAGGTGGAGGCAGTGATGATCCCAATGTTTTTAATCCCGAAATTTATAATTTTAGAAGAATTAGGCTTGCACCTATGATTGTTTTAATAGGGTTTGGTATCGAAGTTTATGCCATTCTTTTAGATCCGGATAAGAAGAAAAAACAGTAATTCAACAGATTATCTGTTGGTAGTTATATATTTGCATCAATTTTGAGAAAATTCTACTTACTACATGGAAATCATTGATGCGATCATTTTAGGAGTTGTTCAAGGTCTTACCGAATTTTTACCTGTTTCGTCTAGTGGTCATTTAGAACTAGGAAAAGCCATTTTGGGTGATACCAGTATTCCAGAAGAATCCTTACTATTCACGGTAGTGCTTCATTTTGCAACTGCTTTAAGTACTATTGTTGTCTTCAGAAAAGATATTTGGGAGATCATTACCGGGTTGTTAAAGTTCAAAAAAAACGACGAAACCCTATTTTCGATCAAAATCATTATCTCTATGATCCCTGCTGTATTGGTTGGGTTGTTTTTTGAAGAACAATTAGAAGAACTTTTTGGTGGCAATGTAATGTTTGTAGGTTTTATGTTACTTATTACTGCTGCCCTATTATGGTTTGCTGATAGAGCCAAAAGCACCCGAAAACCTGTAAGTTCATCAAATGCTTTTGTGATTGGCGTTGCGCAAGCCATCGCGATGTTACCAGGTATTTCTAGAAGTGGTGCTACTATTTCAACTTCGGTTCTACTGGGAAATGACAAAACCAAAGCTGCACGTTTTTCTTTCTTGATGGTCATCCCATTAATTTTTGGTAAAATAGCCAAAGACATCTTAAGTGGTGAGCTTAGTTTTTCGTCAGAAAATACCGTAGCCATTTCTCTTGGCTTTGTGGCAGCCTTTATTTCTGGTCTTTTTGCTTGTACATGGATGATTTCCTTGGTGAAAAAGAGTAAATTAACTTATTTTGCCGTATATTGTATTCTTGTTGGCTTGTTAGCCATCAGTTTTGGTTTTATTAAATAGCCCCACACATAATGTTAACCGAACAAGATTATAAAGACGGTCAAATTATTTTGATCGATAAGCCGTTACAATGGACTTCTTTCCAGGTTGTAAATAAACTTCGTTGGGGTATTCGGAAAAACTTCGGAATCAAAAAAATCAAAGTAGGACATGCGGGAACATTAGATCCTTTGGCATCAGGTCTTTTGTTGATCTGTACAGGAAAATTCACGAAACGTATTCCAGAATTTCAGGGGCAAGTAAAAGAATATACCGGCACTATAACCCTTGGGGCGACAACGCCGTCGTATGATCTTGAAACAGAAATAGACCAAACGTTTCCAATCGATCATATTTCAGAAAAAAATATAAAAGACGCAACTTCTCAATTTATTGGTGAGATTGAACAGTATCCACCTGTTTTTTCTGCTTTAAAGAAAGACGGAAAGCGTTTATATGAATATGCTAGAGAAGGTGAGGAAGTAGAAATAAAACCACGAAAAATTACTATAGACCAGTTCGAAATTACCAGGATAGCTTTACCCGAAGTAGATTTTAGAGTGGTTTGTAGCAAAGGAACATACATACGATCATTAGCACACGATTTCGGGAAACATTTACAAAGTGGGGGGCACTTAACTGCTTTACGAAGAACCAAAATAGGAACATTTTCTGTTGAAAATGCTATTACTATCACATCTTTTGAAGAGCAGTTACCAGCAAAAATTGAAACTACGTAAAATATTGTTTAAAAAAAGTAGTTATACATTCACTTATGGAGTTTATAGAGAAACATAAAGCCCTGATTATCACCTCAATGTTGATGGGCATTTTTGTGCTTAGTCTGTACAATATCAACATGATCAAAAAGCAGAAAGAGCAATCTGAGATTTTAATGGAAATCCCTGAAGAATTTTTGGCAGAGCAAGAAGAAGAGCAGACCGAGGAAGAGCTAATTGCCCAGGAAAACAGACAGCTGGATCCTTCTAAAAGAACCCATAACGCCTATAATGAAGATTTTGAGGACCATGATGAGATTGAACAACGAATCAAATCGTTAACCGAGGCTGAAGAAATTGCTCAAAGTGAAGAAGCAATGACTAATGAAGATAGTGAGGTTCCTTTGGAAGAAGATGAAAATGAAGAGGCAAAAAAAGAAGAAGCAAAACCGGAAGACGAAGAAACCAACAATAGAAATAGTTCACTTACCTACAGTTTAAAAGGAAGAAAATCTGTAGAATTACCAAACCCCGTATACACCTGTAACGGAAGTGGTAAGGTAGTTGTAAAAATTGAAGTGAATAGAAATGGATATGTAACAGACGCCAAAGTCGACAAAAAAAGATCCACTACCCGTAACGAATGCCTTTTTGATAACGCAATGGACTATGCTAGAAAAGCCTTATTTTCACGGACAACTATTGAAGAACAACAGGGATCTATTACTTACTATTTTAATTATAGCAACTAATTAATTACAATAATTCGAACAAATCTTGGACAATATTCACTCCACGGTCTTTATTATACCATACTTGTAAATCTTGTTTAAATTGTGGATCCAAGCTACCATTTTTGATTTTATAATCATTTACCATTTTGGTTGCCATAGTTGGTCTTGGTCCCCAAGAATTCAAAACTTTTCTACTTTGGGTATCATACGCAATTAATTTTGGTATTGCTTTACCGCCATTGGTCAAAAATTTACTCATTAATTCATCATGATCATCTCTAGTAACAATTCTAAGATCAATTCCATTATTTAATTCTGCAAGTTTATTAATTACAGGTAGAGATTGTGCGGCATCACCACACCAACCTTCAGATAAAACCAACCATGTAACTTTTATAGAGGCATTAGAAAACGCTTCTTTTACTTTATCATCAATTTTCAAGGTTTTATCCAATCGTTTCATTCTACGATCATTAAGCAGACTATAATTCGTTAATGCCTCAGATTGCTCATGACCTGTAGATTTTCCCTCGACTAATAAATCACTTACTACTTGTTTGTATTCTTGATATGTATAAGAATCTGCGATTCCTTGTTCAATTAATTCATTTACTTTTGTTGTTGTTTCCATAAATCCTTTCACAAATGTTATGATATAAGACGGTTATTACTTTAAAAACTTACGAATCGTAATTTTGATTACGAAAGTAATATATTTATGCCTCTAAACTTAAACAATGACAAAAGTAAGATGTGGTTGGTGTGTTGGAGATTCCCTTTATGAATCTTATCACGATAATGAATGGGGCGTTCCGTTACATGACGAACAACTTTTATTCGAATTTTTGGTTTTAGAAACCTTTCAGGCAGGATTAAGTTGGATCACCATTTTACGTAAAAGGGAAAACTTCAGAGTAGCTTTTGACAACTTTGATTATCGCATTGTAGCCCAATATGGTGAAAACAAAAAGTCAGCATTGCTACAAAATGCAGGTATTATTCGCAACAAATTGAAAGTTAACTCTGCGATTACCAATGCCCAAAACTTCATAAAAATTCAGGAAGAATTTGGCAGTTTTGATACCTATATCTGGAGTTTTGTTAGTGGTAAACCGATTAAAAATAGTTGGAAAACGCATAAAGAAAATCCAGCCACTACAGAGATTTCAGACAAAATTAGTAAAGATTTAAAAAAAAGAGGCTTCAAATTTGTGGGTTCTACCGTGATCTACGCTTTTATGCAGGCTATAGGAATGGTGAATGATCATGCGGTAGATTGTTTCAGATATAAAGAAGTTTAGTGAAGTATGACAACAGGCGAAACTAACTTAGCTACGCTAATAAGATCCATGAGTCCCGAATTACAAATTGGCGATTACATTTTTTCTGCCGTAAAAAATACCCATACGATCCCAAGACATGATATCATATGTGAATTTAAAGAAAAAGAGGGGGTTACCATAGTTATAGAGCGCCAAAAGGCCGATAAACTCAATTTAAACTATGAATATATAGCCTCGTGGATAACGTTAAAAGTTCATTCTTCATTGAATGCAGTTGGTTTGACTGCTGTATTTTCTTCAGAATTGGCCAAACACGCTATTAGTTGCAATGTGATAGCAGGATACTACCACGATCATATTTTTGTAAATAAAAAAGATGGGCAAAAAGCCGTTGAAGTTCTTACATCCCTTTCAAAAAACTATAAAAAATAAAAAGCATTAGATTTTTATCCCAAAAGACAGATCTCCTGCATCGCCCAAACCAGGAATGATATAACTACGACTGCTTAGTTTTTCATCGATAGCCGCAATCCAAAGGTGCGTGTTTTCTGGAAATACACTTTTTGCATATTCCACTCCTTGTTCTGATCCAATAACAGAAACGATATGAATCTGTTTGGGTACGCCATGATTCTGCATGGCTTTAAAAGTATTTTCCAAAGTCTTTCCCGTAGCTAACATTGGATCTGCCAAAATTAACACTTTGTCTTGTAAGGAAGGAGATGCCAGATAGTTTACAACCACTTCAAAGTCATCTTCATCATCATCTTTATGGTCCCGGTATGCAGAGATATAGGCATTTTCAGCTTTATCGAAATAATTCAACAACCCTTGATGCAAAGGTAATCCTGCTCTAAGAATTGAACAAAGTACAAGTTTGTCATCAGGAACAGATACTTTTTTGGTTCCTAAGGGTGTCTGAACTGTTTTATCTTTATAACGTACCGTTTTGCTCAATTCATAACCTAGTATTTCTCCTATACGTTCGATATTCTTCCTAAAACGCATGCTATCTTTTTGTATTTCGACATCTCTAAGTTCTAATACAAATTGATTTAAAACTGAATTTTCTAATCCTAAATTATGGACAACCATACTACCTTATTTTAAAAACTTTAAAAACTCTTCTCTAGGGATTTCTCTAGCTCCCAAGCTCGCTAAATGATCTGTATACACCTGGCAATCGATTAACCTTACATTTTTTGACACAAGCCACTCCACCAATTTTATAAAACCATATTTTGAAGCATTGCTCACTTTGCTAAACATACTTTCGCCACAAAAAATCTTTTTATCTTCTAACCAAACACCATAAAGCCCTCCTACCAATGCTTGATTTTTCCATACCTCAACAGAGATCACATAACCCAATTGATGTAACTTGGCGTATGCCTTTTGCATTTCGCTAGTTATCCAGGTACCTTCTTGATCACTACGTTTAATGGAGGCACAATTATGTATTACTCCTTCAAAATCTTTATTGAATGTTACTTTAAACTCATTTTTTCTGATAAGCTGGTGCATACTTTTGCTTATCTTAAGTTCTTCTGGAAATAAGACCATTCTTGGGTTTGGGCTGAACCACAAAATAGGTTGATCAATACTATACCAAGGGAAAATACCATTATTGTAGGCTTCTAATAATCTATCAACAGACAAATCCCCTCCTATAGCCAATAATCCATCAATATCTGCATGGGTAGCTGGTGGAAATTTTATTAAATCTGTTAGAATGTACAAAACACAAGTCTATTAGTATACAACGTTAAATATCAATCAGTTGTTTGAATTGACCAAAAAAATCGCAATATTTGTTAGGACCTTTTAAGATAAATTTTGTTCATCATTGCTTTTTTGAGTTTTATTAAAAGGTTAACCTAAAACCACAATATGAAAAGTCCGATATTTCTATCGGACTTTTTACTTTCTATTATGTTATATTTGATTTTTACCGGATTTTAAAATGGTAAATCGTCATGATCTTCTTCAGAAAAATCGGTTGCGGGCTCAAAAGCATCTGCCGGAGGAGTTGGAGGTGTAGCCCCAGTTGCGGGAGCTGCAGGTTGCAAGCTCTCGATTCTCCATCCTTGAATAGAATTAAAATACTTAGTTTCTCCCTGTGGATTTACCCACTCACGTCCACGAAGATTAATACTAATCTTTACATCTTGACCTACCTGAAAATTGTTCAGTAAATCACATTTATCTTGAACGAACTCTACCATAATATGCTGTGGATATTGTTCTTCTGTAGTTACTACAATTTCTCTCTTTCTAAAACCGTTACTACCAAAGGTTTGAGTCTCACCTATCATTTTTACTTTACCTTGTACTTCCATCGCTATTGTATTATTATTTTGCTGATAAAATATTCCATGCTGTATCTATATCATCTTGATCTAGATATTGCTTTGCAAATTTATGAATTTCTATCTGGTTTGCCTGCTCAATTTCGTCCTTTATATCATCTTGGTTATTAACAAAATCCAAAGCTTCCATCTTTGTTGGGATTCCCTCTACATTGGCTAGTTTTCCCAAATCGTTACCCGTAAAAATAGTACTATTCTTAATATCTTCTGGTAAAGAATCAACACCTATCCCTATTGTACTAAGGGGTTTAGGAACCTCAAACATACCTTTATTAGCCCTTGTATACCAATTTCCTCCCATACGGGCCACCTGATCGATTTTATGTTGGTCTATTCTTTCATTTTCATCCAAAACATTTTCATTGATATGCATCAATAATACTTCACAAATAATAAGATTACCTGCACCCCCTTCTTTTCCCATAGGAACAATCTCATTTACCTTACACTCAAACTGAACTGGAGATTCTCCCACGCGATACGCCTGAACTTTTTCTGAAGATACCATAGTAAGTCCTGACTTAATAAATTCATTAACTCCCACTGGGTATTCTGTACTAGACAAAGACATTTGCTGAACAATATTATAGTTCACCATATTTATTACAACCTCTTTGGTGCTTTTTACATTCTCTAGTGTGTGCTTTGTAGTGTTATCTCTTACCCTTCTAGCCGGTGAAAATATAAGAATCGGAGGATTTGCACTAAATACATTAAAAAAACTAAAAGGAGATAGATTAGGAGTTCCTTTGGTGTCTATCGTACTAGCAAAAGCAATGGGTCTTGGGCCAATGGCACCAAGCATAAGGCCATGTAATTTTCCTGTAGAAACCTCTGAAGGGTCAATTGTAACCATAATTTGTTTTATATTGAACAAAGATAATTAAAGTTTAGTCTTCCAATTAATGTAGAAACAAGTTTTAGTATTATATTTTGAGGGCAATAAAATTGTTTAAAACCGTTTATAATTAAGATTTGATTAACATTCTTTATGAATTTCTCAGACGAGCGTAATTTTTCTAGCTATTTTATAATCATTGCCGTTGTTGTAATAACCGCCCTTGTATTATGGAGTACTTCATTGTTTTTACAGCGACTTAAAGATGACGAACGTACCAAGATAGAAATATGGGCTCAATCACAAAAAGCTTTAAATAGTGAACAATCTGATGATTATCTCGAACTATCGATTTTAATTGGATCAACCAATAGATCCATCCCCATTATTATTACAGATTCTAAAGGAGACTTTATTAGAGATTCAATCGGTAAGCCAGACCCTAGTTACTTTCAAAATTTATCTGAAACCGTAATTAATAATGAAAGAAAACTCAAGTCTTATTTAGACAAGCTAAAATCTGAAAACAAACCTATAGAATTAGACCTTAAAGGAACGGTTCAGTATATATACTATGGGCATTCTGATATTTTAAATAAGCTGAAGTATTATCCCATAGCCATTGCTTTAATTCTATTCCTGTTAATTGGAGTAATCTATTTCTTCTTCACTACTTCTAAGGCAAGTGAACAAAATAAACTATGGGCAGGTATGGCCAAAGAAACTGCACATCAGATCGGGACTCCTTTATCTTCCTTAGTAGGATGGAACGAGATACTCAAAGTCGAAAACGTCAATCCCGAATACATTATAGAGATAGAAAAAGACATTTCCCGATTAAAGGTAATCACCGAACGTTTTTCTAAAATAGGCTCTATCCCCAATCTTGAAGAAGTCGACATTGTGCAGGAAACAAGAGATGCATATACCTATTTACAATCCAGAAGCTCTAAATTGATTAATTTTTCTCTTGATTTACCAGAAAAGCCCATTTATGTATCTCTTAATTCTCAATTGTACAGCTGGACTATAGAAAACCTTGTAAAAAATGCAATTGATGCTATGCGAGGTAAGGGAGATCTTAAAATTGACCTAACTGATGATGCAAAACGTGTATTCATACATATAAAAGATAGCGGTAAAGGTATGCCCAAAGGAAAGTTTACAAAAATCTTCGAACCCGGCTATACTTCTAAAAGTAGAGGTTGGGGACTAGGATTATCTCTTGCCAAAAGAATTATCGAAGAATATCATCTTGGAAGAATTAAGGTATTGCGATCTGAAATTGATAAAGGAACTACTTTTCAGATCACCCTGCGCAAATCTGGAGCAAAAGCCTAATAATTGTCTATCATCAATTAAATTTTAAATTATATAACAATATTTTCTTCAAAACGTTATAAGTCTTTAAGACACCAAATTGAGATAATGTGAAAAGCGAATATATCATCATAAAAGAAACAAAGCTTACCAATAATTGTCCTGAATGTTATTCTAACGATGGAATGGTTCTTTCTTTTAAACAAGAAAAACAAAAATCAAAATTTCTGGTTAGAACCAAGAAAAATGTAATTGAAAATATTGAGTGCGCTAAATGTGAAAACACAATTTATCCAGGGCAATGGACTGATGATATTGAACGGGTCTATGATTATCACAAAAAAACAATCTCATCTAAACCCGCTTCTTTAAAGTTTACAAGTTTGTTTTATTTTCTACTTTTTGTAATACTTATTATAGCTGGGATTGGGTATGTTTACCTCTATCGCCCAGATCTATTAGGATTAACCCTTTAGACTAATATTTTTCCATTATTTGTCGTAACTCATCAGTGATTTTAAATGTTTTATCAATATTAAAATCAAAGCAAACTGCTACATCATGGCCTTCGGCACAAAGTACACCATCATCATTATATAATTTGTGATACAAACCAAAACTCGAGTTTTTTATAAATGCTACTGTTGTCTTAATAATAACATTACCTGGGAAAAAAAGTGGATTTTTAAAATCACATTTAGTAGAAACCAACATTGGACCTTTCTTGGTTTCTTCGTATTGCCTTGCTAATCCTGTTACATCCCAAAACTGAACACGAGCACTTTGCATGTATTTCATGAAATTTACATTATTTACGTGCATATAGGTATCCATTTCGCTCCAATCAATTCGAAGTGTTAAGGATAACTTGAAATCTGAATCTTGCATATATATTAAAAATTCGATTGAATTTCTGATGTCAATTTTTCAAAATCAGAGGCAGACATAGATACCTTATGCTCAAAAGTCATTTCTTTCATTTGATTTAACGGTATCAGATGTACATGCACATGGGGTACTTCGAGTCCCACAACAGCTACACCAACACGCTTGCAAGGCACAGTTTTTTCTAGAACTTTAGCTACTTTTCGAGAAAAATTCATTAAACCAAGATATGTTTCTTCATCAAGATCAAATAATTTATCCTCTTCTTTTTTAGGAATGCAAAGGGTATGGCCCTTGGCATTTGGGTGAATGTCTAAAAAGGCATAAAAATTCTCATCTTCGGCTACTTTATAAGACGGAATCTCACCATTAATAATTTTAGTGAATAGGGTAGGCATTTAATAAAATTTAGTTGGATTATTAATCCGAAATATAATCTATTTATTTGTAAGAAAAAATCAAAAAAAAGCCTTTTTCGTTATAAAAAAGGCTTTTGACGTTATTAAAAAAATCTTTTATTCTCTTGTAATTTCTACGACATCAAACTTCATGGTTCCATTAGGCACTTGAATTTCTGCAACCTCACCAACACTCTTTCCTAAAAGGCCTTTTCCGATTGGTGAATCTACCGAAATTTTTCCTGATTTGAGATCGGCCTCACTTTGTGCTACCAACTTATAGGTCATCTCTGCTCCATTGGTTTGGTTTTTAATCTTTACCCTAGAGTGAATCAACACTTTAGACGTATCTAATTGGGATTCGTCAATTAACCTTGCACTAGATAATGTCTCTTCTAATTTAGAAATTCTCATTTCCAATAAGCCTTGCGCTTCTTTTGCGGCATCATATTCGGCATTTTCACTTAAATCTCCTTTATCCCTTGCCTCGGCAATGGCCTGAGATGCCTTTGGGCGTTCTATATCTTTAAGATGATTTAATTCGTCTCTTAATTTTTTTAGCCCCTCTGCAGTGTAATAAGATACTTTGCTCATAACTTCATCGTTTATATAAATACAAAAAATCCCATAGGTATGGGATTTGTTATCCAAAGATAACAAAAAATTTACTGAAGAATACAAATTTACGTAATTTGGCAAAACAATAACAGCGTTATGAAAAAGATAGTTTTTTTGGTGTGTTTTACCCTTATTTTGTCCTGTAGTAGTGATGATGGCCCGAACAATCCATTTTTGCCGAATGTATCGGTTAATTTTCAGATTAATCTCAACTTACCGCAGTATAATAATCTCAATTTTCCGGGAGGAATTTTTGTTGACAGAACCGATGGAAGAGGTATAAAAGGTGTTATCATTTACAATCAAGATGGTACTCAATTTTTTGCCTATGAGCTTAGCGATCCTAATTTGGATCCTGGTCTTTCATGCTCTACCCTAACAGTTGAAGGGTCCAGAGCTTCATCAGATTGTAATGGGAATGAAAATATTTATGAAATTACCTCCTTTGGTCAACAAGTCAAGGGAGAAGGCGGGTTTTCACTATTACCGTATCGTATCAGAAAAGATGGGAATGTGTTGACTGTTACCAATTGATTCTTTCATAATTAATAAAAAAAGAAAAAAGTCTTCAGGATAAAAACCTGAAGACTTTTTTACTCTTAAAACTTTAATGTTGCTCCCACTAGAAAGTTTATTCCTGCTTGAGGATAAAAACCTGTAAAGTATTGCGTTCTTAATCCTGTTGGGCTCTGATCATCAGCTATTTCTCCAAGAGAAAAAGAGTATCCATTAGACTCATACTTCATGTCAAATATATTATTTATTAATCCAGTAATTACAATGGATTTGAACACCGGGATATCTCTCAATTCGTAAACAATATTAAAATCATTTACAAAGAAGCTGTCTAATTTTAGATCATTATTGTCTAAATTACTAAGATGCTGTTCTCCCACAAATTTCGAAAGAAAAGATAATTGTAAGTTTTTTTGAGGCTGATATACAAGTATATTTCCAGCAACAATATTTGGGGAATATGAAATATCGGTTGATCCAAGATTAGTTAAGGCCCCATCTACAGTTGCAAAAAAATCTTTATTTTTATTGGTGCTTAATGCAATATTAGGTTTGATCATAAATTTATTCGAAACCGGAATATTTGCATCTATTTCAATCCCCAGGCGATAACTTTCACCACTGGTTGCTCTAATTGGTGCACCTACGTCATCAAGAGCTCCGGTAAGTACTAATTGATCTCGATACCACATGTAGTAAAGATTAGTATTTACTTCAATTTTTTTTCTATTAAAGCGCCATCCTATTTCTATATCATTCAATCTTTCAGCAGTATTGATTCCATTTTCAAAATCGCTTCTTCTGGGTTCGCGATTGGCTCTTGCATAAGAGGCATATAATTGATTACCATCATTAATCTGAAACGTAGCTCCAACTTTCGGATTGAAGAAATCATAGGTTTCATCCACTTCAAGAGGTACTCTATCTGATGTTAAACCTGAAGTTTCATAATCCACAAAACGCCCTTGAAGATCTACAAAAGCACTCCATTGATCATTAATTCTGTAAGTTGTCTTACCAAAAATGGTAAATTCATTTTTTGTTCCGTTTCCAAAATAATAATTATCTCTTATTTCTGAACCTCCTGCATTTTGCGCCCATATTACTTCTCCAAAATGATCTCCATCATAATGACTATAAAACCCTCCAAAATCAATATCTAAATTTGAATTTTTATAATTTGCCGTGGCATTTATTACATAAAAATCATTATCCAACCATCTACGGCGAATCAAATCTGTGGTGTTTATTGTTTCTCCTCCGATTACAATCGGAGTAAAATCGTAATCTGCAAAGTCCTCATCTTCTTTATATTGTTCAAAGAAACCACGTCCATAGGTATAGTTTAAGCCTAGGTTTGTCGACCAATGACTACTATACTTTTGGTTCCAATGCAATTGATAATGATCCTGCTTGTAATTATCGACTTCGTTATCATAAAAACGAGTATTTCCATCCTCGTCTGTGTATTGGCCAGCACCAGCAGGATTAAAAGTACGATCCGTTTCAAGAGTGGCGGCATCAATACCAAACCATGATTGATAGGTAATTTCGTGACCGCCAAAAGTTACTGCTTTGATCAATGTGTTCTCATCTACAAAGGATCCTTGCAAGAAATAAGATTTCAGATCTGATGAAGCTCGATCAATGTACCCATCTGAAGCAATTGCAGATAACCGCCCGGCAACTTCAAAATGATCATTCATTAGGCCCGTACTAAATTTTACATTATGCCTTCTGGTACCAAAAGACCCAAAAGAGTTTGAAATTTCGGCATTGGCAACTTCAGATACCGCATCAGTAAGCAAGTTTAAGCTGGCCCCAAAAGCTCCCGAACCATTGGTCGAAGTCCCTACACCCCGTTGCAGCTGTAAATTTTCTACTGAAGATGCAAAATCAGGTAAATTCACCCAAAATGTACCTTGGCTTTCGGCGTCATTAAACGGGATCCCATTAAGGGTTACATTTACTCTAGAGGCATCACTACCTCTTACTCTGATATAGGTATAACCTACTCCAGCACCAGCATCTGATGCTGTTACCACTCCAGGAAGATAATTCAATAAAATCGGAATGTCTTGACCAAGATTACGCTCTGCGATTTCTTCTTTGGATAGATTGGAATGAGTAATTGGCGAATCTGCATCGACCCTTACAGATTTCACCAAAACTTCGTCTAGTTTTTCCATTCCTTCAGGAATAGAATCTTTTTGTTTTTCCTGAGCCCATGAATTTATACTCAGTAAGAAACACGTAAAATAAAATGATAATCGTTTCATTCGTAAAAATATATTACGAATAAAAGGGGTAATTATTCCACTGTTAAAAATTAATGATTAAATAAAATGCTTGATGGTTTGTAGTTTTACCTTAAAAAACGACTTTTAAGATTACTCTTACATCCCATCTCGCTCGTCGCAAAAAAAGTAAACGCTACCTTTTTAGCTCCACAGTCCCTTGGCAGCATTACCTGCCCAGGTTCATTGGGTATGATCTCAGCCGTTTGAAATTGTAAATGTTAAGTCTTAAATCTTAATTGATCATATTTAGAACTTTAAACTTAAAACTTCAAAAAAGCACCCCTTTGAGATTTGGGCACAAAATTACTATGTTTTATTGATTTATCGTAAATTTATTTGCTTTAATATCCAACAGACAATGCTTTTTGGTTTTTTGAGTTATAATATTGGATAAATGTAAGAAGATGAAGAATACAAAAAGATCAGTTACTTTTAAAATTATTGCAGGTTATTTTCTTGCAGGAGTACTTGCTGTGACTGCTTTTTGGGTAATTTATCGACAAATAACTAATTATACCCAAATCACCGAAATAAAAAGTGAAAATAATGAAAAGCTTTTCTTGGTTGGAGAGGCGATTACCGGGTTATATGAAGCCGAGAGTTTAACACGAAATATCATTCAAACTTCCGATGTTGTAAAATTTAATACTTATAAAACAAAAATAGACACGATTCTTAAAACGATTAATAAGGTTTCTGAAATGTCTGATGATACCCTACAGACCAAAAAAATCGATAGCATTAAGTTTCTAATCGATAGCAAAAACAACAACCTTGAGGCTCTTATCAAAATTTATGAGCAACGAAAACAAAAAGGTTTATACGAAACCGCAATTGATGAATTAAAAAAGGTAAACAAAAGTTTTGGAGGATATGAGAATTATGACGAGCGATTCAAAAAATACGATGCTCGTACCAAAAGAGCACTTATTGATATTCTTGAATATACCAAAAGGGACAATGCTAAACGATTAACCAATCAAACTGTAGATTCGCTAGCTACGTCTGTGAAGCAGGTTTTGGCAGAGTTGGAAGAAAAAGATAAAAAATACAAGCGTGAGATCTCGATAAAAGAGGACAATCTTCTTAAAAATGATCAGATCATAACAAGGCAATTAAGGGATCTTCTTGCAGCAATAGAACGAAACGAAAGAAATCAATATTTTGAGCGTCTTGATGCCTCTAGTGAAGTATTAAAAACTACTTCGAATATCATATTAATTATAGCGGGAATAAGCTTGTTTATTGCTATCATTTTCTTGTTTTTGATAACCAAAGATGTTTCTAAAAGTCAAAAATATCGTAATGAGCTTGAAGCCGAAAAAACATATACAGAATCTCTTTTAAAAACCCGTGAATCATTAATAAACACGGTTACACATGATTTGCGCTCTCCTTTAAATACAGTAATTGGATACTCGGATCTATTAGAACGAACAGGACTAAGCAACAAGCAAAAACACTATTTGGGGCATTTAAAAAAATCATCAGATTACATTCTTCATTTAGTAAATGACCTTCTTGATCTCTCAAAATTGGAGGCCGGTAGAATGGTGATTGAAGAACTACCTTTTTCTCCCAAAAAATTAATCGAAAATACCCTTTCGAGCGTAATTCCAATCAATGACAAAAAGAATCTTGACGTTTTTGTCTATACAGATGGCCAACTAAAAAAGCAATACCTAAGTGATCCTTTCAGAATTAAACAAGTTTTGACAAATTTGGTAAATAATGCTTATAAATTCACCGATGAAGGGTCTATTACTATAGCTAGTAAAATTATAGAAAATGGATTGGCAGAAAAACAACTAGTGATTTCGGTAAGAGACACAGGAATTGGTATTACAAAAGAACAACAACAGCATATTTTTGAAGAATTTTCGCAAGGAGATGACAATACCGAGAAAAGGTATGGTGGTTTTGGACTTGGCCTAGCTATTACTAAAAAAATAATTAAGCTGCTTGATGGTAAAATTACATTGGATAGTGAACCTAATATTGGTAGTGAATTTACAATCTACATACCCATCAAACTTTCTAATTCTTTGGCTCCAGAAGAAGAAAGTGAAATTTTAGAAATACAAAATTTCTCAAATAAAAAAGTTTTAATAGTAGATGATGATCCAAGCCAATTAGCCCTTACTAGCGAGGTAGCTACTCTAGCAGGATTAACCTATGACGTTTGTGAGAACGGACTTGAAGCCCTTTCTTTTTTACAGAAAAACACTTATGATTTGGTACTTACTGATATCCAGATGCCAAAAATGGATGGTTTTGAGCTTTTAAAAGCTATGAAAAACAATACAGAGTATACCGATTTACCTGTAATTGCATTGTCTGGAAGAACAGATATTTCTTTTACCGAATATCAAGAAGCGGGATTTTCAGGAAGTTTACGAAAGCCTTATGCTCCCAAGGAACTAATAGATCTTATTGCCAAAGTTTTAAGTGTTGATCTAATAAAATACCCAGACCCGGTCATTGAAGAAGATAAAAATGAAGCGTATTCGCTGGGTGATCTAATGCTTTTTGCCCATGGAGATTCTGATTCTTTATATGCTATCCTGGATACATTTTATGAAAGTACCATTGATAATGTTAGTGAATTAAAGACCCAGGTAACAAAAAAGGACATTATCGGTATTAAGAAAATCGCTCATAAAATGCTTCCGATGTTTAAACAAATAAAAGCAAAGGAGGTTGTACCAATATTGGAAAAATTAGAACACCCAGATCAATACGAGCTTGACAAAAAATCAACACTACAATTAACAAAAGAAGGAATTTTAAAAATAGAAGACCTTATAGGCAAGCTTAAAGTTGAAAATTAAAGGCTAATATCGTATTGCTTTAACTTATTGTATAGTGTTTTGCGATCAATAGAGAGCATTCGGGCAGCTTTTGCTTTGTTTCCATTTGCTTTTTCTAAAGCATCCAAAATAAGTTCCTGCTCATTTTGATTTTTAAACAATCCGTAGGTGTGTTTTGCGCTCTGAGAAGCATATGCTATATCGTTTGGCAAAATATCCAAGGTAATCATATCTTTTTGAGAAAGTAATACAGAACGTTTCACGATGTTTTTTAGTTCTCTCAGGTTTCCAGGCCAGTCATATTTTTTAAAGGATTCTAGCACCTCATCTGCAAATCCCACCACATTCTTATCTAACTCTACATTAGATTCTTCAAGAAAATGATTGGCAAAGAGCATTAAATCTTCTATTCGATCTTTAAGAGGAGGTACTTTAATAGTAAATTCGTTAAGTCTATGATACAGATCTTCTCTAAAATCTCCTTCTTTTACTGAGTTACTTAGATCTTCATTGGTAGCCGCAATCACTCTGATATCTACTTCTATTTCTTTATTACTACCCACAGGTTTAATTTTTCGTTCCTGTAGCGCTCTTAATAATTGCACCTGTAGTTCATAATTTAAGTTTCCTATCTCGTCGAGAAATAAGGTTCCGCCATTGGCAGCTTCAAAATGCCCCACTTTATCATTTACAGCACCAGTAAAAGACCCCTTTATATGCCCAAAAAATTCGCTAGAAGCAATTTCTTTTGGAACTGCTCCACAATCCACGGCAACAAATGGTTTTTCTGACCTCTTACTTGCTTTATGAATACTACTTGCGACATACTCTTTACCCGTACCACTATCGCCCACAATTAGAACAGACATTTTTGTTGGAGCTACCAAGGCTACATATTCATTAAGTTTTTTGGATGCATCACTAACGCCTCTTACAAAAGATAGATTTACATTTTTAGGTTTTTTTGGAGTAACTTTTACCTTCTTTACCTCCTTGTCACCTGTTTTTGACCCTAATGCTTTTTCAATGGTTTGTAGAATAGTGTCTGGATTAAAAGGTTTGGATATATAATCAAAGGCACCTTGTTTAATTGCATTAACCGCCATATTGATCTCGGCATATCCAGTCATTATAATCACCTGTGTACTTGGATTATTATTTAGGATTTCTTCCAGCAAAGTAATACCATCACGATCAGGTAATCTCACATCTGCCAGTACAACATCAAAAACATCTTGTTTAATTTTAGGAACGGCCTCGTTACCAGAGAATGCGGTTACGACTTCGTATTCCTTTTTTTGCAAAAATGTCTTAAGCATGGTACAAAAAGCCACATCATCTTCAATGATAAGTATTTTAAACATATCCTATAATTTATTTACTCAAACAACAATAGTATAAAATTACAATTTAAAACACTTTGTAAAGATAAAAACATAAAAAAAGAGACCCTTGGGAGTGAGTCTCTTTTTTAGCACTAAACAACTTTATATCGTCCTTGGTTGCAAAACGATATCCTTTTTCTACCCCTAGATTTAAGATTTATTGTCGTTTGGCTCTATCCATTCGCCACTAGCGCTTGCAAATACAATTGTTGTATTATCGTTATGATCTCTCAAAAGAACTTTATATGTATAGTCTTTTGATATATAAGCTTCTGCAATTCTAAGTTTTTTAAAATCTCTAGCAGCGGCTTCCTGTAGTGCCAAAGGCAAATCTACAGTACTAAGTTCAGTATATTCATGTTGCTCGTCATAGTCAAAATACTCATTACTACCTTTTACGGTAAAATCATCTTGAGCGATTGCACCCTGTGCAGAAAAGATACTTACTACTATTGCTACTATCATTGGTAACTTTTTCATTGGGTTATTGAATTACATCAATACCTATATAAATAGTAATAATTGTTCCAAAGAATAAGATTATAAAACAAAATATATAAAATACTAATAATCAGCATTTTATATATTTTTGATTTCGATTTTGAAGATGTTAAAAAACGTGGATTCTACACTAAAGTGTAGAATTTCTACACACTTTTACGTGATCGCATATTTACAAAAGCGGTTTTTTACGGTTTGTCTTTTTTAAAGATAATTTTTGTTTACTCTCCAAACGTCTATTAACCGATGCTCTCGACGGTTTTGTAGCGATTCTTTTTTTAGGAATGTGAAGATTGGCTGAAAGAATATCTAGTAATCTTTTTATGACCAACTCTTTATTTTTATGTTGGCTTCTACTATCACTACATTGTATAACTAAAATTCCTGATTTGGTTAATCGCGAAGATAATTTCTGATCAAGAAGTAATTTTTCTTCAGCTGTTAATCCTTCTGAAGCCATAATATCAAAACTAACTTCAACCTTTGAAGACACTTTATTTACATGTTGTCCTCCTGCACCAGAACTTCTAATTGCTTTAAATTTTAGTTCGCCTATGATTTTTGAAGTGTTCACGAAAAAAGTTTTACCTGGTGTGCCGATTTCAATAAGTCATTTACCGTTTTTACCGGATTAAATGTGGTAAGAGGAACTTCGACAAATACACTAATCCAATTAGCCATAGCTCCATTCCAGAGCCCGGGAAGTTCTAATGCCTTAAGCACCCTACCATTCAAACTTTTTGTGGTAATAAACCCAGCATCTGGATCGACATGATTAAGCAAGTTAAATTTGTTTCCTTTATAATCTCTTACTCCACAGACCAGATCAACCGGATTAAAATGAGTAGAACTACCTAATATATCTCTTTGTCTGCTATCTTTCTTATTTATTTGAGGAGACTCAATAATTTGCAATACCAACCTTCCGTTTTCTCGTTTTATCCAAAATGGTCCTCCTCCTGGCTCCCCTTCGTTGATTACCATTCCACATATTCTAATGGGTCGATTTAAAGATTTTCTTAAAAATTCTAGCTTATATTCTTCTGAGAATTTGTCAAAATCCAAAGGAAGCCTAACATTAAGCTGATGAACCAAAAACTTTTTAATATCCTTTAATTCAGCTTCTGTAGGATTTTGTTCATCAAGGGCATTTAAAATTCTAAAAACCTCATCCTGAATTTCGAGTAATTTCCCAGCCAACACTTTTTTATATCCAGACACTTCGTCTTGATATTTACGAACCACAACATTATCAATGTTTTTGATATATATGATATCTGCATCAAGATCATTAAGGTTCTCGATAAGAGCACCATGACCACCAGGTCTAAAAAGTAAAGATTCGTCTTCTGTTCTGAAAGGTTCATTATCCTCAGTTACCGCTATGGTATCGGTTTCTGGTTTTTGAAAAGAATAGGTAATGTTAAACTTGGTATTGGTTTTTTCTTCTACTTTTTTCTTAATTCTTTCAAATTCTCCTTTAAAACCCTCTAAGTGATCTTTAGATATTGTGAAATGAAGTTTGGACTCTGCACGATCGTTCGTATTATATCCTGCCGCTTCATAAAGATGCTCCTCGAACGAAGTGGCGGTACTATTAGTATATTTATGAAAAGGAAGTAATCCTTTTGGAAAATCTCCGTAGTTTAATCCTTTTTCCCTCAGCATCATTTCAACAAAGATGTAAAGTTGTCTACCTTCTGATAAAGATTCGAATTTAGGATACGCATTTTTTACTTTTTCCATAACCGTATTATAGAAAGGGAATTTTTCTAAACCAATTAAAAAAAGCCGAATTGCATTTGCTTTTTCATGATTCGTATAAGAGTTTAGACTTTCTTTTTCACAGTCATAATTATCGAGAAATTTAAATAACTCTTTAAACATACGAGTAGCGGCACCAGATGCGGGGACAAATTTTACAGTTTCCAGATTTGAGACTCTAGAATCATACAATTTGGTTAACTCAGACTGATAATGTTCTGTAAACTTCAGAATTCCATTATCCAAGGTAGCCGCGCTACGTAAAGGCACAAACGGAATCCCTTTCTTAAAAATCTCAATTTGAGAAAATACCTTATCTACGGTTAAACCTTTTGATTTAATTAACTTAATATCTTTATCCGTTATGTTCACTATTGCCTGCTATTAATTGATCAATGACTTTTATTGCTTCTTGTAATCGGGAGATTTTGTCTCCTTTTAAAATTATGTACGGAAGATCATGCTCATCCAAAGATTCTTTGAATCTCAAAAACATATCTTCTCTTTGGTGGGGTTTATCTCTAAGATCATCAGCGATCCAAGGGGTGTCAATATAAGTTAAAAGATACAAATCATAAACATTTTCTAATGAAATTTTATGTATGGTTTTGGGAACGTTCCCCATGTAATACGCTTCAGAGTATACTTTAATTTCAAATAGATTAGTATCGCAAAACAATACTTTATTTGCCTTCTTAGAAAGCTCATTTTCTAATAGCATTTGGCCTTCAGCTATAGGAAGAAGGTCATCATAAATGCAAACCTCTTTATTCTTGTCCCACTTTTTCTGAAGATATTCTCGCATATATTCTGGAACCCACCCAGTCTGGTAATGTTTAGCCAATTGCTTTGCCAAGGTTGTTTTACCCGTAGATTCGGGTCCAAAAAGTACTACTTTTAAGCAGTTACTAGTTTGTTGTCTAAGTTTTTCTTCCATGCCAGATATCCAAAAATTGCCATGACCGTAAAAATCACATATTGAAGGCTCGAAAATGTAAACCCTTTATAGAAATAAAGTGGAACAGAAATAATATCTCCAACTATCCAAAATATCCAATTTTCAATTTTTCTTCGTGCCATGAGCCACATCCCCACAAAAAATATTGCTGTAGTTAATGTATCAACATATGCGGTCCAATCATTCCACTTATCAAAAGTAATATACACAACATACACAAAAATTAAGGTAGCTACAAAGATCAATACTTCAACTATTTTTTCCATTGAAGTTGTTCTCGAGATTGGTGTAACATGAGTATCATCAATCTTGCGAGTCCATACATACCAACCATAAATACTCATTATAAAGTAATATGCATTAATCATCATATCACCCAATAGCGACCATTTTAAAAGTAAGTATACAAAAATTGCCGTGCTTACTATACCCGTTGGGTACACCCAAATCTTATTAAACCAAGCAAACAACACACTTGCAATACCAAATATAACTGCTGTAATTTCTAGCGAAATATCTATAGTAGAATATTCGGCATATTGACCAAAAAGGTAATCAAAAATGTGGTTCATAGTCGTTTCGATTGCTTTTTACCATTTTCATGTATACCAGAACGTGATCCATGTCACCAAAAGCTGTTTTTATTTCCTGAGTTAAAAATGGCATTAATGTATCGTATTCTCCATAAATCTGCGTACTTAATGGATTCTCTAAAACTGTAAATTCTGAAGCCCTCAACCGTTTTATAAAACGAATAATATGGTCTTCAAATTCATTTTGAAGAGGTGTGAGTGTTAGTTCTATAGATATCTGCATATTGCAAAATGGGATTATTAATTTAAAATGCGAAGGTAAATATTGTAGTTAATTTAAAGGTGGTAAACCATCTTAAATTTTATCCTTCATCGATTATAGCGGGTATCGCATACACGCAGGTATATTCTTCAAACTCAATATATGCCAAATCATAATGGCTAGTTTTGTCTTTGTAGTTAATCGCCCCAAAAACAAAAGGATAATCCAATGTAAATGAAGAAATATAAATATGCTCCTCAAAACTTAATCCAGGAGTGGCATACAATTTATATAAGGATTCTTTGGCTCCCCAGATGATAGTTAAGGCACGAACTTTATCCAGATTAGATTCTTCTATGCCTTTGTTTTCCTGTGGATTCACAAATTTATGAGCTATTATTTGTATTTTTTCACGCTGTTTTTCGATATCAATGCCTATTTCTTTGTCACTGATAATGATTCCTGCAAATTCAAAAGAATGCGTGATCGATATTTGTTTTCCATCTTTAAGATGTGGTTTTCCAAATTCATCATAATAAAGATCATAATCTGTATATCCTACTGCTGCAAGTAAATGTCTCACGCTCATAAAACCTCTACGATGTATTTCAGATTTCATATTATCTACACGGTCCTGACAATGTTTAGTCAATTCTATTCCTTCACAAAGTGACTCATAGGTCTCTTCGATCTTCCAAATCAGTACATTAGTACTTTCATCGACTGTTATAGTTTTGTAAAGAGGCATTTAAATTCTTAAAGTTATTTTGTACCTTTGCAAACTGAAAATTACAGGACTATGGCCCAATTTTCTGAGAAACGAATTTAGAATAATTTAGTGCCAAATACTAGGCATAATTGATAAACATAAAATAAACTATTTATGAGTACCAAAACAGTACCTTACGTTCCTTTCAAAGTGAAAGATATTTCATTGGCTGGATGGGGAAGAAAAGAAATTGAATTAGCAGAAGCCGAAATGCCAGGACTTATGTCACTTCGTGAAGAGTACAAAGACGAACAACCTCTTAAGGGTTCTCGTATTGCAGGGTGTCTTCATATGACTATTCAAACAGCAGTTCTAATTGAAACTCTTGTGGCTCTTGGAGCAGAGGTTACATGGAGCTCATGTAATATTTTCTCTACACAGGATCAGGCTGCCGCTGCAATTGCCGATGCAGGTATTCCTGTTTATGCTTGGAAAGGGATGAACGAGGAAGAGTTTGACTGGTGTATCGAACAAACGTTGTTCTTTGGTGAAGACAGAAAACCATTAAACATGATTCTTGATGATGGTGGAGACCTTACCAATATGGTTTTAGACCGATATCCAGAACTAGTTGATAATATCAAAGGATTATCTGAAGAAACTACAACAGGGGTTCACCGTTTGTATGAAAGAATGAAAAACGGAACATTGCCAATGCCCGCAATTAATGTTAATGACTCTGTAACCAAGTCTAAATTCGATAACAAATATGGATGTCGTGAAAGTGCTGTAGATGCGATCCGTAGAGCTACTGATACTATGCTTGCTGGTAAGCGCGTTGTAGTTTGCGGATATGGTGATGTAGGTAAAGGTACAGCGGCATCGTTTAGAGGAGCGGGATCTATTGTAACCGTTACCGAAATCGATCCTATATGTGCTTTACAAGCCGCCATGGATGGTTTTGAAGTAAAGAAACTTGAAACTGTAATTGGAAAGGCAGACGTTGTAATTACTACTACAGGTAATAAGGACATCGTACAAGGACAACATTTTAAAGCATTAAAAGACAAAGCTATCGTATGTAATATTGGTCATTTTGATAATGAAATTGATATGGCCTGGTTAAACGACAACTACGGAAATACCAGAGATGAAATCAAACCACAGGTAGATAAATATACTATTGATGGTAAAGACATCATTATCCTTGCTGAAGGTCGTTTGGTAAATCTTGGTTGCGCTACAGGACATCCAAGTTTTGTGATGAGTAACTCGTTTACCAACCAAACGTTGGCACAGATTGAACTTTGGAATCATTCTGAAAATTATAAGAATGAAGTATACATGCTACCCAAACATCTTGATGAAAAAGTAGCTAAGTTACACCTGGCACGTCTTGGAGTAGAATTAGAAACCCTAAGACCAGAACAAGCAGAGTACATTGGTGTAACGGTTGAAGGACCTTATAAACCAGAGTACTATAGATACTAAATTATAATTTTAAGTGATCTTAGATTTTTAGATTGCTTCGCTTTTACAATAAAATGCACCCTATCCTTTTATTTGGATAGGGTGCATTTTTTATATTTACATCCCTATTTCTATAAGCTTTACTTTGTAACGAAATGCGTCACATATCGTCATATTAAAACAATCAAAAAACAAATAACATTTTATGGGCACACTAAAAATCACCAATCTCTCTAAAACATACTCTAATGGAGTAAAAGCATTGGATAATGTATCAATAGAACTAGAAAATGGAATGTTTGGATTATTAGGTCCAAATGGAGCTGGAAAATCATCACTTATGCGCACTCTCGCGACATTGCAAGAAGCAGACTCAGGATCAGCAACATTAGACGATATTGACATTCTTAATCAACCCGCCGAGCTAAGAAAAGTGCTGGGATATTTGCCACAAGAATTTGGAGTATACCCTAGGATCACGGCAGAACAATTACTCGATCATTTAGCAATACTAAAAGGGTTTACCAAATCTGGAGAACGTAAGGAAATGGTAAAATACCTTCTAGATAAGGTTAATTTGTATGATAAGCGAAAAAAAAGTGTAAAAGGTTTCTCGGGAGGAATGAAACAACGAATAGGGATTGCGCAAGCCCTTATTGGTAGTCCTAAATTAATCATCGTAGATGAGCCCACTGCCGGTTTGGACCCTGGAGAAAGAAATCGCTTTTATAATCTTTTAGCTAATGTAGGCAAGGATGTAATCGTGATTCTTTCAACGCACATTGTTGATGATGTAAGGGAGCTTTGCACAAAAATGGCAATCATGAATTTTGGAGAAATAGTATATCAAGGTTCTCCAGATACTGCCATTGATGAACTTAAAGGCAAAGTATATCAAAAAATCATCCAACTTGAAGAGTTAGATGAGTATGCTAATCAATATAGTATTATCTCTAACAAAATGGTAGGAGGGCGACCTTTAATTCATATTTATAGTGATACAAATCCGGATAATGGTTTTGAACAAGTAAGACCTAATCTTGAAGACGTGTTCTTTTCTAAAATTAACACAGACAATGTACTTGTTTAACCATTAAATTAGAGATCATGTTTAAAAATTTCTTTGTATCAGAATTAAGATATACCCTAAAACAACCTATGGTGTATATCATGTTATTATTGATGACTTTAATGGTTTTTGGAGCTACGGTAAGCGATAATATACAAATAGGTGGTTCTATAGGTAATATTTACAGAAATTCACCCTATACTATCACTCTTTACACTTCGGTAATGACCATTTTTGGATTAATGATAGCTGCTGCTTTTTTTAACAATGCGGCTTTACGAGATCATAACAACGGGTTTAACGAAATTCTATTTAGTACACCTTTAAGTAAATCGGGTTATTTCTTTGGGAGATTCCTGGGTGCCCTTTTGTTATCAACTATACCCATGCTTGGAGTATTTTTGGGATCAATTATAGGCACCATACTTGCTCCTTCTTTTGGATGGATGGATGCCGATCGGTTTGGTGTTTTTCATCTCGAAACTTTTGTAAACAATTATCTACTGTTTGTTTTACCTAATATGTTCTTTGCAGGAACCATAATTTATGCAATGGCACATAAGTGGAAAAGTACTGTGATTTCGTTTGTAGGAGCCTTAATCATTATCATAGCATATATTGTTTCAGGAACACTTACTTCTGATATTGATAATGAAACCATTGCCGCCCTAACCGATGTGTTCGGTATTAGAACCTATTCTGTAGATACCAAATACTTTACCCCAATAGAAAAAAATACAATAAGTCCCGGTTTCAGTGGTATACTTCTTCAAAACAGACTATTATGGACAGGGGTCGGTATTATCATCCTTTTGCTTTCTTATTTTAGTTTTTCATTTAAAGAAAAAAACAAAAAAGTAAAGAAAGAAGAAAAAGAAGACATTACAGACAAGAAGGTATTTTCACTTCCAAAAATAAATCCCCAATTCTCGGGAAAAACAGAATGGGTTCAGTTCAAAAGTTTCTTTTACACAAATTTCTTAAGTATTGTTAAGAGTGTAACTTTTAAAATCTTATTCTTATTTAGCGCTATTATTTTGGTTGCTGATCTTGCAGGAGGTTTTGAATATTTTGGGTTAAAATCTTATCCATTGACCTACAAATTAATAGACTCTATTAATGACAATACAGCTCTTTATATCGTAATTATATTGGTGTTTTTTAGCGGTGAGTTGGTCTGGCGAGATCGTGAAAGTAAGATTAATGAAGTAATTGACGCCACTGCACATACATCCTTTGTTTCATTGGCGGCCAAAGCCCTTTCACTGGTAGGGATTACTGTCATTTTACAGACTTTCTTCATTTTATGCGGGGTTATATATCAATTGGTAAATGGTTACACTCGTATCGAACTAGATGTCTACTTCCTGGATTTCATATATAGTAATCTACCCATCTATATTATTTGGAGTGGTGTTATGATAATGATTCAGGTACTACTTAACAATAAGTACATTGGGTATTTTGTATCTATACTTGTGATTTTTGTTTTAGCCCTGCTGTTAAGTATTTTTGATATTGAAACAAACATGCTTACTATTGGCGACAGGCCTTCTTTAGAATATTCAGACATGAATGCCTTTGGCCCTGGAGTGAAAGGAGCCTTTTGGTTTGGGGTATATTGGATCTTATTCTCGTTCCTTTGTCTTCTTATTGCCGGTGCTTTATGGAATCGTGGAGTAATGAGTTCGTTATTCGACAGGATTAAAGTTGCCAAAAAACAAGTGCCAAAAAAATATCGCCTATCCATTGCTATCACTACTTTTGCTTGGGTTCTGGTTGCCGGTTTTGTATATTATAATACTCAGATATTGAATCCTTATAAAACATCTGACGAATTAGAAGTACTTTCGGCAGCATATGAAAAAAAGTTCAAAAAGTACAAAAATGCAAAACTGCCTAAAATAACAGATGTTAAATACTTCATTGATATTTATCCTTATAAGAGAAATGTAGATACAAGAGCCATTGTAAAACTAACCAATGAGCACGATGTCCCGATTGATTCTTTACATTTTAATATAGGCGAAGAATGGATAACCACATTTAGTATTCCCAAATCCAAATTGGTCTTTGAAGATAAGGATTTTGGATACTTAATGTATAAGCTTGATACACCGCTAGCTCCCAAAGAAAGTATTACTATTGAAATCAACAATAAATATGTGACCAAGGGTTTTAAAAATAATAGAGGAAATACTAGGGTTGTAAAAAATGGGACATTTTTAAATAACTTTGAAATACTTCCTGTTCTAGGCTATAATGAAAGAATAGAATTATCTGAAAAAAGCCAGCGCAAGAAATATGATTTACCTCCTAAGTCAAGAGCACCAAAATTACAAAAAGGCCCAAATCATTATCATATGAATAATTATCTTACCGATGGGCGTTCAGATTATATTAATGTAGAAACCATAATTTCTACGGCAAATGACCAGGTTGCTATTGCTCCAGGTTCGTTACAAAGGAAATGGGAAGAAAATGATAGAAATTATTATCATTACAAGGTAGACCAGCCTTCGCAAAATTTTTATTCTTTTATCTCTGCTAAATATGAAATTGCCACAAGAAAATGGAACGGAATTGATATTGAGGTCTATCATGATTCTAAACACCCTTGGAATGTAGAAATGATGCTAGATGCTGTAGAACGGTCATTAGAGTATTATACCAAAAACTTTGGGCCTTACTATCATAAACAATGTAGGATTATCGAGTTTCCTAGATATGAAAGCTTTGCACAAGCATTTCCAGGAACCATGCCCTACTCTGAAGCCATTGGTTTTGTAATTAATCTGGAAGATGAAACCGATAATAATGTTGTTGATGCCGTAATTGCACACGAAATGGGACATCAATGGTGGGCACATCAGGTAGTAGGGGCTGATATGCAAGGAGGAACTATGATGAGTGAAAGTTTTGCAGAATACTCATCGCTTATGACGCTGAAAAGTCTGGCTAAAACTCCTATGAAAATGCGTGAGTTTTTAAAATACGATCACAATCGATATCTCACAGGACGTAGTAGAGAAATAGAAAAAGAACTGCCGCTATACAAAGTTGAAAACCAACCTTACATACATTACGGAAAAGGAAGTGTAATTCTATATGCATTGCAAGACTATATTGGAGAAGAAAAAGTGAATACCGCAATGAACGAGTTTCTGGATAAATACAGGTACCAAAACCCTCCTTACCCCTCGTCATTGGATTTTATAGAGTATTTAGAACCTAAAGTACCCGATTCTTTGCAATATTTAATCAAGGATTGGTTTCAAGAAATTACTTTGTATGATAACCGCTTAAAAGAATCTTCTTATAAGAAATTGGACAACGGAAAATACGAAGTATCTATGACTGTAGAGTCTTATAAAATAAAAGCAGATAGCCTAGGAAACGAAACCAAAGTACCTATTAATGACTGGATCGATATAGGCGTTTTTGCAGATAGTGATGAAGAAAAATTAGTATATGAGAAAAGAGTAAAAATAAATCAAAACCAGACCAACTTTACTTTTCAAGTAGATTCATTACCTGTAAAAGCAGCGATTGACCCAAGAAAACTTCTTATCGATAGAGTTTATGATGACAACATCAAAAACGTCGAAGGAGAATAATATCCTGTTCAAAATTTAACTTTAGCCCAAGATGGTTAACCATCTTGGGCTTTATATTTACTTTTTCTTCCTAAAAATATAGCTCATCCAAACCGGATCATTTTCCTCAGAAACTACCGATTGTCTATCTACGAATTCCCAATTGGCCGCATTCATAAAGTTTAATAAATCAGAAGTATTTTCCAATTTTTCTAATTGCTTAATCGTGATCTGCTTTCCCTCGAGAGACCGTTGCTCTTCCACTTTAATTCTCTTAACTTTTCCGCTATTATTTGCTTTCTGAATTATAATTACCTCTAGGTAATCATACTTGGGTATGTCTTGAGCAGCAACTTGAAATGTTACAAAAACAAAGAAGATGGTGCACCATAGCGCATTAATCATTGAAGTTTTCATGGTTTTAATTCGATTTATGATTTTGGTATCGTAAATTTAGACAATTCGTTTAACCTAATTTGTAATGAGATTACTTTTTGGTCTTTGCTTTATAACATCGATGGTTTTTGCTCAAAGTGATGAAGCCGCTCTTCAAAATATAAAAAAGCAGTTCTTAATGATCTCGGAACTGCAGGAAAAAGGAATGCTTACGCAAAAAAAAGCCTCGTATACTTGCAAAGATTTAAGTATTGAAGGAACCCTAATATATCATTATCATAATCAAGATTTAAAACTTATCTCACATTCCTTTGACCAAGGTCATTATTCTGCTTCTCATAGTTATTATGTCTCTAATAATAGACTTTTTTTCTATTTTGGCAGTGATGGTTTTGATAATGACGAGACCATTTATGATGAAAATACGGGAGATGTTATCGGGACAGAAGAAGACTGGAGTGTATCACATTTAAGGATTTATTTCAGTAACGAAAAGGCAATTAATTGTTTGATTAAGCAATATGAAAATGAAGATGTAACCGATGAAATCAAAGAGAAATATCCCGAAATATCAGCTTATTTCAAAAATGAAGAGAAAGAGTGCGATCCTCTAGAGGTCAAAGAAATCTTATCCGTTTTTCAAAAATTAACAGCTGCTCAAAAACAATCTTCACAAGAATTATGCAAAGTTCATGGATATTAGAATACTGCATAAATAAAAAACCCTCTTTAGTTTCCTAAAAGAGGGTCTATTTTATTACAATGGAAGGATTCTTAAGCTTCAAATGGTTCTATAGAAACATAAGATTTGTTATCCTTTTTCTTAGTAAACTTTACAATACCATCCACTTTGGCGTGAAGGGTATGGTCTTTACCAGCATATACATTTTCACCTGGTTTGTGGGCTGTACCTCTTTGTCTTACAATGATGTTACCAGCCACGGCAGCTTGACCTCCAAATATCTTTACACCCAAGCGTTTCGATTCTGATTCTCTACCGTTCTTCGAACTACCAACTCCTTTTTTATGAGCCATTTTCTTTAGGTTTTATTATTAATAATAACAGTGTTACCTGCCGTCTTTTTATTTTCCTTGCAAAGCTTCGATTAATTCTGCTTTCTTCATAGAAGAAATTCCAGTAATTCCTGCAGCTTTGGCCAATTCTTTCAATTCAGCTACTGTTTTAGCGCTTAAATCTTCAGTTTTTGCCTTTGGCTTAGCTTCTGCTTTTGGAGCCGCCTTCTTAGGCTTAGCTTCTGCTTTTGGAGCAGCGGCTTTGGCTTTTACTTGTGTTTCAGCCTTAGCTTTTGGCTCAGCTTTTTTAGTTTCTTTCTTAGGAGCTGCTTTCTTAGCTCCAGAAGTTACAATGCTTTCAATAACAATTTCAGTAAGAGCTTGACGGTGACCATTTTTTACACGGTATCCTTTACGTCTCTTTTTCTTGAAAACAATAACTTTATCACCTTTAAGGTGTCTTGTGATTTTTGCTCCTACTTGAGCTCCATCTATAGCTGGGGCGCCTAAAGTAACTTTATCTCCATCTGCAGCAAGAAGAACTTTGTCAAAAGAAACTTTATCTCCTTCTTCTCCTGCTAAACGATGTACAAATACTTTTTGGTCTTTTGCAACTTTAAATTGCTGCCCTGCTATCTCTACAATTGCGTACATAGCGTAACGTTTAATTAATTATTTTTTAAATACAAGAACGTCACCTATTTCTCAATAGGCGGGTGCAAATATACTGCTAATTAATTAATTGACAAATATTTTTATGCCTCTACAGGGGGAGAATTGTGATTTTTTTTCGGATTCCAGCTTTCTTTGAATAATTGCATAAAAGATAAGGTAAGCACAAAGGTAGTGGCAAATCCCATAATAGCGGCAATAAATACCACTATACCTACACCTACATGATAATGAGAACTCCAATTAGCTAACATTTCGGGTAAAAAACTAGTGTTAATATTGGTTACATAGATAGCAAAGAAAATGGTAAAAATTATAGTGGCATTAAATCCTGTAAACAAACCGGTCATAAATCCCTTTTGATAATCAAAATCACTCCCTTTTTCTTTCTTATAGTTTTTCATTGCCCGGTACAATCCAAATGCAACGATAATACCATTACCCAAGCTAAAAATAGGGTTAGTCTGTACACCAACGAGCGAAAGAATTAAAAAATAAACAATAAGCCCTATAGCAATTACAACTCCATATTTTACCGGGATAGTAGATCTTTTCATAAGTTCTATCTTTTAAAGATTCTTACTTAAAAGTATGAAAATTAAGAGTTTTTCAACCTTAAAAGCTTGTTAATTTATTGTTTAACAACCAATTACAACTTATCTGTTCTTGTTGGTTAGATACACCCCAAAAATGATAACACAAGAGGCTAATAATTGATATAGTGAAAACTTTTCTCCGTCCCAAAACCCCCATATTAGTGCTACAATAGGCATTATATAAGTAACTGAACTTGCAAATACAGGAGTGCTTATTTGTATCAATTTGTTAAACATTAGTTTGGCAAGCCCGGTTCCCAAAACTGCCAATAAAGCCATATACGCAATACTGGTTTGCACATCTAGATCTGTAAATAAAGGTATAGTAAAAAAATCTGAAGCAAAAAGTACGATCAATGCCGGAATTATAAGAACAATAAAATTACCATTTGCAATGGCCATTGGTGAAACATGTTGCAGATGACGCTTAATAATGTTTACATTAATCCCATATCCCAATGTGGCAATAATCACCAAAAAAGCATAACTATAGTCCTGTTGAGGGTTAATAATAGATCCTTCCCAGATAAGTCCCATACTACCTATCAAACCAATTATAACACCAATAAGCTGGTTTTTACTAAAGCGAATAGAAAACAAAACAACCCCTAACACAAAGGTAATCAATGGCGTTAAAGAATTAAGGATCGAAGTAATTCCACTATCAATTTCAGTTTCGGCAAAAGCAAAAAGAAATGCCGGAATAAAAGTCCCCACAAGCGCTGAAATCGCCACCCATTTCCATTCGGCACCCTGAATGGTCCTAATACTTTTAAATCCAATCGAAAACAGAAACAGCGCCGCAAATACGGTTCGCAAAGCTCCCAACTGCAACGGTGATAAACCAATAAGCGATTTCTTGATAAGAATAAAAGAGCTACCCCAAATAAGAGATAACGTAATCAAGTAAATCCATTTCAATTTTATGTTTTGCATTTCCCTTTACATGAGCTGCAAAAATTATAAAATTATTATTGAGCCGAAATGTTTTTGGAAAAAAATTAACTTTAATTTATTGTTTATTCTTTCCAGCGCAGTGTTTCCATAAGGTGTTTCATATCATTACGCAAATAATCTGCAGCCGGAAGAATAGAGTCATAGTTGGGCTTTACCTTAAAATAGATAGAACCTACTATAAAATGTCGAACACTGTCTGTTAGATAAAATTGAGATTGAGATGCAGCATCACCTGACACTTCATAGAACATTCCGTATACTTTATTTTCCGGATCAACAAAAGGCTCTTGTAAAATTCCATCTGCTTTAATCACATGTTCTTGTGTAAGGTTTTGAGCATCTCGTAAAAGTGAATCCAAGTTATTTTGAACTGGATAATACGATATATACATCGTTGCCTTCAGCTTACTATATTCAAGATTGTACCAGCATTTTCTGTTTCTGCGGGCAGTACGAAGCTCAGAAAAATCGTTTTTTTCGAAAGTATATGGGCACGGAGATACCACTTCAATGTATTTTGGTATTGGATAGCTTAACCGAAGTTTGCCTTTGGGTTTAGGAATAACCTCTCCTCCACAAGAGAACAGCAACAACACTATCCCAATCAAGGTAAAAAATCTAATTATTGTCTTTTTCATTAATCGTAAGTTTCACTTGCTTTATTCGTTTGTTATCCAGGGATTCTATTTTGAATGAATAGTGATCTAGTGCAATTTTCTCTCCGCGTTTCGGAAAACTACCCGATATTTCGAGTAAAAGGCCGGCAATAGTCTCAGCATCTCCCTTTTTATCCTCAAAAACTCCGTTATTTTCCAGTTTTAAGACTTTATAAAAGTCCTTCAGTGCGGTTCTACCCTCAAAAACATAGTTATTATCGTCAAGTTTCGAAAATATCAAATCCTCATCGTCAAACTCATCACTAATATCTCCTACAATTTCTTCAATAATATCTTCCAAAGAAATCAATCCGCTTGTACCTCCATACTCATCAACCACAATGGCCAAATGATTCTTTTTGTCTTTAAAATCATTTAACAAGTCATCTAGCTTTTTATTCTCTGGAACAAAATAAGGTTCTCTTATCAAAGGAAGCCAATCAAAATGGGTTTTATTAATATGCGGAAGAAGATCTTTTACGTATAAAACCCCAATTACATGATCAATACTTTCTTCATAAACTGGAATGCGAGAATATCCGTTTTCTATAATTTCAGGAAGAATTTCTTTATAAGAAGCTGCGTTATTAAGAGCAAAAATATCCATACGGGGTTTCATCACCTGTTTCGTATCTGTATTTCCGAAAGAAACAATGCCTTCGAGTATTTTTTTCTCTTCAACCGTGGTGTCCTTGTCCGATGTTAGTTCGAGTGCTCGTGATAGCTGATCCACGCTAATGTTTGATTTTTGTTTCCCCAATCGATTATGAATCCCAACAGTAATCCTTCGCATTGGCAAACTAACGGGCGAAAGAGCCCAGTCTAAAATAACAAGTGGTTTAGCCATAAATTTTGAGAATTTTATTCGATTTCTGCTGGCATATATCTTGGGAAGAATCTCGCCAAACAACAAGATAAGGAACGCTGCAACACCAACTTCTACCACAAATCTTACATTAATCCATCCAAACCAAGTATAATCAAGGTTCTTGAAATAAATTTTTCCGATAGAATCAAAAAGCAGTACAATAGCAATATTAATGAAGTTATTAGCTACTAATATGGTTGCCAATAGTTTTTTGGGATTGTCTAGCAGCCTGGATATGATTCTAAGGTTTTTTGACGTATTTTCTTCATCTTTAAGATCTGTAGATGTTAAAGAAAACAGTGCAACTTCGCTCCCGGATATAAGCGCAGAAAAAATTAACAAAACCACCAATAAAATCAGATTAACGGTTTGCATTACATCAAAAACTAATAACGAAGCGTATAACGATTCAGGATCAGGGTCCAAATTATCTTTGTTTAGTTAAACATATCAGAACGGAAGATCATCTTCTTCAGTTACTGGTGCGTTGGATGAACTTGCCTGCGGATTAGTAGCAGGAGGATTCCTTTGTGGTGTACTCTGAGGTGTTGCCTCAGATGGTTGGTTCTCATTTTTGGGTGTCAAAAAGGTAAAGTCGGTACATTGTATCTCGGTACTGTATCTATCTTTTCCCTGTTCGTCTTGCCATTTTCTGGTTTTAAGACGACCCTCGATATAAATCTTATCTCCTTTATTTAGGTATTTTTCGCAAATTTCGGCAGCCTTATTTCTTACTACGATATTATGCCACTCGGTCGTGGTAACTCGCTCTCCTGTACTTTTATTTACATAAGAATCATTGGTAGCCAAAGGGAATCTACCGATGCAGTTACCCCCTTCAAAATAATGCATTTTTACCTCATCTCCCGTATGCCCAATTAGCATTACTTTATTTAGTGTTCCAGACATTCTATTTTCTTGGTTTGTTGTTTACGATTTAGAATTTGCAAAGAAATAATAAACCTTTGTATATAACGCTATTTAAGTTCTTCTTATTTTTAAAGATGCTCTTTAAATAACTTTGCTGTATAGTAAATGTAATAAAAAAATGATAAACGATTTATCAAAATAATTACGTTAACTTTTATTGTAAAGATCAATAAAGTTATCCCGAATGGAGTTGAGATGTTTTCGTTCAGGTAGATACAGTTTTGGCTTTAACCCGGGTTTAATGGTCTCACTGAAAAAACTTATCAATAAAATTACCCAACAAAATCGGAACTGGGTATTTATGTATTTCTTCAAAATCAACCACTTTTAGAACTCCATTAATCTTAGAAACTTTTGAAAGCTTTACCACATAAAACCTTGTATACAAATGCTGATGCGATAATTTATGCACCACAGGTTCTTCTTGATACGGTACAATTTCGACTTCGGCATCTCCTGTAAGATCCTTAAAAATTGGATCTTGTGTGATTACCTTAACGTCTAATTTTTCTTCTTCTATCAACGGGAACTCGTATAACCCCTTCCAAATTCCCTTTCCAGTTCTTTGCTGAATTATAGTTTGATCACCACTAATAGAAAACACCAAATAATTAAAGTAGCGTTTTTTGATCTTCTGTTTTTTAAGTTTTACTGGCAGCACATTTACTTTTCCTGTTTTAAGAGCCTCACAACTCTCATTAAGTGGACATACTATGCAATACGGGTTTTGTGGTTTGCATTGTAAGGCTCCAAATTCCATAATTGCCTGGTTATAATTTGCAGGATCCCCATGATCGATTAACTCTGTGGCAAGCTCTTTAAATTCTTTGATCCCCTTGGTACTATTAATAGGAGTATCAATTCCAAAATATCTTGATAAAACCCTATATACGTTTCCATCTACGACAGGCACGGCCTCATTATAACAAATAGATGCAATTGCACTGGCGGTATAATCGCCTACTCCTTTTAGTTTCAATAAATCCTTATAATTATTAGGAAAGACTCCATTCAACTCATTGGCCACATATTTTGCAGTAGCATGCAAGTTTCTGGCCCTGGAATAGTACCCTAATCCCTGCCACAGTTTTAGTACTTCATCTTCTTTTGCATTGGCAAGATCAAAAACCGTTGGAAAAGTTTCGGTGAACGATAAATAATAAGGTAATCCTTGTGCAACTCTTGTCTGTTGAAGCATAATTTCACTAAGCCAAATACGATATGGATCTGTAGTTTCTCTCCATGGCATTGATCTTTTGTTTTGTAAGTACCACGTTATGAGTTTTTTATAAAATTTCATCGCAAAATCATTAGATTTGTAAAATTAAACGTTTAAAGATGATAATTTCATCTTAAGTATTGATATTTTGGAATTTAAATTCTTATATTTGCCCCCTTGAAAATTTAAAAACCCCTAAATAGGTAATATAATGACTAAAGCAGATATCGTAGCAAAAATTTCAGAAAAGCTAGGAATAGAAAAAGGAGATGTTCAAGCAACTGTTGAAACATTCATGGAAGAAGTAAAAAGTTCTTTAGAGAGCGGAGACAATGTTTATCTAAGAGGATTTGGAAGCTTCATCATCAAAACAAGAGCAGAAAAAACTGGTCGTAATATCTCTAAGAATACTACTATCAAAATTCCTGCACACAACATACCAGCTTTTAAGCCTGCCAAAGTATTTGTAGAAGGTGTAAAAACAAACGTAGAAGTTAAATAATAATAAATAAACAATACACTATGCCAAGTGGTAAAAAACGTAAAAGACACAAGGTAGCTACGCACAAGCGTAAAAAGCGCAGAAGAGCCAACCGCCATAAGAAGAAGTAGTTTTCTAACTACTTTTTTTGTTTAAAAAGTTATGTTCTTTGAAATCGAAATAAAACAAACGTTACTACCGATATAATTGTTTTATTTCAACGGAATTATAAAAATTCCTGTGAAATGAGTATCAACAAAATTAATCTTTAAAACAAAACAAAAAGATTAATCTTTGTTATACGAATTCTTAGATGCAAGAAAAATTTTGTCAGTTTTATTTAGCAAAAATTTTCGAGCAGATAAAAAAATTTGTTTAATCCATTCCGACCACCCTTCAATTATTGGGACCGGGATAAAAATCTAATCAGAGTGAACAACGAATTGATCATTAGATCTGGTTCCTCTACAGATTTTGCCTTATTAAAGGATGGAAAACTTATTGAATTACATAAGGAAGAAGACGACAGTAATTTTTCGGTCGGTGATATTTTTATTGCCAAGATTCGAAAATCTGTCCCTGGTCTTAATGCAGCATTTGTAAATGTTGGGTATGAAAAAGATGCCTTTTTGCATTACCACGACCTTGGTCCTCAAGTATCTTCTTTACTTAAATTCATTAAACGTGTAAGCACAGGTAAATTAAGAAATTATTCTCTCAAGGATTTTCCTTTTGAGGACGATATTGATAAACACGGTATTATTACCAATGTGTTAAAATCAAATCAATCACTGCTAGTACAAATAGTAAAAGAACCCATTTCTACCAAAGGTCCTCGGATAAGTTCAGAACTTTCGATTGCCGGTAGATATATTGTGTTAGTTCCTTTTTCTAACAGAATTTCTATTTCGCAAAAAATAGAATCATCAGAAGAAAAAGAACGATTAAAGAGACTTGTTAAGAGTATCAAACCCAAAGGATTCGGAGTTATTGTTCGTACTGTAGCAGAAGGCAAGAAAGTAGCAGAACTAGACAGAGATTTACAAAATTTGGTGGATCGTTGGAAAGCAATGTGTAAAAAATTATACAAAGCCCACCACCCATCAAAAGTATTAGGTGAAATGAACAGAGCATCTTCTATTTTAAGAGATGTTTTTAATGACACCTTTACGTCTATTGTTGTAGATGACGAAGATCTTTACAACAGAATCAGAGAGTATCTGCAAGAAATTGCACCCAAAAAGGAGTCGATAGTAAAACTCCACAACGCCAAAGTACCTGTTTTTGAAAAACATGGTATCGAACGGCAAATCAAAACAAGTTTTGGTAAGACGGTATCCATGAGTAAGGGAGCTTATTTGGTTATAGAGCATACAGAAGCGATGCATGTAATCGATGTAAATAGCGGTAACCGTTCTAATAAAGCCAAAAACCAAGAAGACACTGCACTAGAGGTAAACCTTATTAGTGCGACAGAAGTTGCTCGCCAACTACGTCTTAGGGATATGGGAGGTATTATTGTAATCGATTTTATTGATATGAATAATGCCGATAACCGAAGAACCCTTTTTAATCATCTACGAGAAGAGATGAAAGACGACAGGGCGAAGCATAAAATTTTACCGCCAAGTAAATTTGGCTTAATTCAGATCACGCGACAACGCGTGCGACCAGAAATGAATATCAAAACCCGCGAGGACGATCCAAACGGAATCAATGGCGAAATTGAGGCGCCTATTGTTTTGGTAGATAAAATAAAGGTCGAATTAGAAAAATTAATTAAAAAAGACCATAAAAAGATCACACTAAGTGCACATCCTTTTATTGCGGCTTTTTTAACTAAAGGATTTCCATCTACCCGATCTAAATGGTTTTTTGACCATAAACGATGGGTAAAGATTGTACCTAGAGACGCTTACACGTATTTAGAATATCATTTTCACGATAAAGATGGTGAATTGATAAAGTAAAAAATAAAAACCCGGCCAATGGCCGGGTTTTTTGTTTTATAGAAATGTCTCGTCCTAAAATAGCAATAATTCTATCTGTTGTCATGCTGAACTCGTTTCAGCATCCCATACAAATATTGGCATTTGATATATTATAGGATGAGATCCTGAAACGAGTTCAGGGTGACGAATGAGGGCTAAAAAATCAGTAAAAACTTCTTGAACGAAGATTAGTAAATCCCAAAAACACCCCCAACACTTCACATTTTACCCAACAAACCGATGATTCCCGTCCATAAACTCTATTTTTTACAATTATTTGATAATCAAATGATTAGCCTCCTTGTATTGACTCGTATTTTATAAAACCCGATATGCTGAGCTTGTTTTTTGGCCTTATAGCCTACTATATTTGATCTCATCAAAGGTCATGGTTTACCCCGCTTTCGAACTTCTAATAATTTGTTTTGACTATGACCAAACCAACAAACGAAAACTAATAAAAGTAAGGGAATTTATTATGAATGTAGTTATCAAACAAATTGAGCTTATAGAACGTATTGATCAATTGATACGTTTGCAAGCAACCGGAAATCCGGTAGAGTTGGCAGATCGATTAAGAATCTCTAAAACCAAATTATACAGAACCATCAATACGATGCGAGAATTAAACGCCCCCATTATCTATGATGTACGCCTGCAAAGTTTTGTATACGAAGCATCGGTAGGTTTTAGGTTTGGTTTTTATCATAAAAAAGGAGATCCCAATATGCTTAATCCATTCGTAGGGTGATTCTAGGAATGAGGTGTGAGGCGGTATGTGAAGTATGTGAGTTTTTGAGTCTGTGAGTGTTAAGTAATCGAAAATTATGCACTTTAACTACGCCTGTCCCTGGTCTGTTAAAGGGCTCAGTTCTCGATGAGCAATTAAAAATAAATCCAGGATGTTGTTGTAAGGGTTCTTCTAGTATAGTCCCCGCCCTTCGAGGGCCTCATGGCTCGGGGTTATAAATCAAATACGCGCCCTGAAGGTCTCGAAGAGCATTGCCTCGAGGCAATAAATTCTTAAGTGCCCTGAGGTTCTCGAAGGGCGGACTAGCAGTTTAACTTTCCCTACTTCTCCAACCGCTTAATAAAATACGAAGGATAAATACCGGTATTTTTATAGAACGTTTTGGCAAAAGCCTCTGCAGTGTTAAAACCAATCTCTTGTGCAATGGCTTTGATCGTATATTTCCTGAATTTGGTATCCATTTGCAAACGTTCTACCACATACTCAATACGCAGATCGTTGATATATTGGCTGATGCTTTTTTGTTTATAGGTATTAACTACAATTGACAGATAGCTAGAATTGGACCCAAAACTTTTGGCCAGGTCTTTGGCATTGAGCTTGGGTTTGAGATAACCTCTGGACTCTTCGAATCGTTGTAGCTTGGCGAGCAAATGATCTCGAACCTCATCGCTTATATTGGCAACAGAAGATTTATTGCTTGCGTTTTCTTTTTTTGCAACCACTGGATTGTCTTTGGCATCCAACAACTGTAAAAACCGTTTTTTATAGACACGTTGGTTGCGATAATAATATCCAGCACCACCCAAACTAAGCACCAAAAACAAGGAAATCACAGCAATTTGAGTGGTGTTGCTGTTTTTTTCTGCTTCTAGTTCTTTGATTATTTGTTCTTTGGCTATCAATAAATTAGGAGTATCGTAACCTCTTGCAACCGTTTTTGAAATTACTAATTGATTAGAATTTAAAATGCTATCAAATTTTAAAAGCTTTTCGATATATGCTAATTGATTAACCTTATCATCATTAATTTCATAGTACTTAACCAGCATTTCATAAGCTTCTCTATACTCTAATCTAATGGAATGATTTATATCGGCACCTGAAAAATCTTTAAAAAATTCATCTACCTTTTTTAAATAAGAAAGAGTTTCTTCTTCATTATCCAATTTATCATATGTTTTAGCTAAATAAAGATAAGCTGTAATTAAATAAAAAGGAGATTCTCCTCTAGTATTTTTAGGGCCCAATCGAACCCCTTTTTTTAAACTATCCAAAGCCTGATAGTAATCATCACGTTCATAAGATAACATTCCTTCATTGATCAGAAATTTTGGGTAATATCGACTCTTAGATTCCGAATTATATTTTGAATCATTTAATCCCATTTTATTATAATATGAGGCAGAATCAAGTTGTTTCATTTTTATAAATGACCTAGATAAATTAAATGTTTCATACAAATAATTTAGATATGTTATATCATTCTCATATCTGTTTTTTGACATAAAAAGCCATACCTTTTTATACATTTTAACGGATTCTTGATACTCACCGGTTCTATATTTTAGTGTAGCGATATTTCCTAAAGAATAATAATAATACCTTTTATTATTCCATTTTTCAGCATATTTTATTGTCATGAAATAATTTTCCAAGGCTTTGTTGTAATTCCCTCTCATTAAATAACTACCAGCCAAAGAAGAATATGGCATTAATGGATAATATTCTTCATTGATATTTTTACTTACAGCAATGGAGCTATCTAAATATATAGTTTGTCTTTTGAAATCCTTTAGGTCCTCAAATGCCTTATACCTATACCCCATTGCCAATCCAAGGGAATCCTTTTCCTTTTTTGCTTTAGAGAGCAAAACATTGGTATAAAACTTATATCTTATAGAATCTTGTATATGATCATATACAATCTTCGAAAGTTCCTCATAACTCTTCCCCTTCAAAGAATCCGGAATCTTAAACCCCTGGGCATGGCTTAGCAGAGTAAAAAAACAAATAAAAGCAGTTAGACAAATAGCTCTCATAAAAAGGTTGATGGTGACACCGCCAAAAGTAGCAAAAAAAGAACGATAAATAGGGATATAATACCAAGAAGCCCTGCTTGATCAAGCAGGGCTTCTTGGTATTATTACAATATGATTCTTTATTGATAATTCACATCATCAATCACATCAATAACACAAACTTTTCCTTTTGATTTATCAGTCCCCATACCATGGTCACAATCAGTAAAAATCCAACTTACATCATCTCCTCCTCCATTAATAGCTTGTAAATGCGAATTGCTTAAAGCAGCAATTTGAATTTTGTTAAGACCTAATTTTTTTGCGTTTCCTTTTTTCATAATACATTGTTTTTTAGTGAGTTCGTAGACGAAAGTACACATTAGGATCAATTTTTAAGGTATAAAAAAGGAAGTGCTGCCGTATATTCAAGAATATCGACCTTTAAAAGCTTGAAAAACAAAAAGTTATGATATTTACAGTTTTTCCAGTTTTTTGATAAAATAGGAAGGGTAAATCCCATGTTTGCCATAAAAAGCTTTCGAGAATACCTCAGCAGTATTAAATCCTGTCTCCCTGGCAATGGCTTTGATGGTATAATTACGTAGTTTTTTATCTTCTTGCAGCCGTTCTACAATATCATCGATACGTAAATCATTAATATATTGGCTAAAGGACTTTTCTTTGTATACATTAATGATCTTAGACAAGTATTTGTTATTGGTACCGAGGCTAGAAGATAATTGAGTAAGTGTCACTTTAGAAGATGTAAATCCTTTTTTTACTTCAAACTCCTGTAATTTCGTCAAAACCTCGTCTACAATACTGGGTGATATTCCAATATCAGTCGCAGAGACTTCTTTTTTTGGGGCCGACAATTCCGCTTTTACTTCTTTGGGAGTGTCTTTCTTTTGGGTCAATACTTCAAATCGCTTTTGATATAGTCTTCTTCTATAAAATTGATATGAAAAAAGTCCCACAAAAATTAGTACCGAACCAATTAAGATAACAATATATACCCCATAACGAGAACTTTTGGTGGTAGCTTTTTGTACCAAGCGTTCTTTTTCTGCCAGCAATTCGGGAGTATCGTATTGTTTTACCAGGATCTCATTTAGCTCCTTATAGTCACTTTGTAAGATGCTATCAAATTTTAATAATTTTTCAATATACAGTAATTGATTCTCTGTATCTCTTTTTTCCTTATAGTGCTTCACCAATGCACTATACGCCTCTCTAATCTCATTACTTACTCTGCCTGAAGCCTGAAATACTGAATCTAATTTTTGATAGTACTTCTGTGCTTCTTTCTCTTTATCTAATTTATCCAATGCTTTTCCCAAATAAAGATAAGCACTTAGTATACGGTTCTTATCAATATCATTTGAAAGATAAGGTAAAGCAATATAGATATTATCTCTGGTAGCCGAATATTTTTTCCTATAATAATCATTAACACCTTCAATAAAGACAAAATGATAATACAAATTAAAAGGATCTGCACTCATCATTTTTGAAATTTTCATCCCTTCTTGTGCATAAATTGACGAGGAATCCAACACCTTTTTCTCCGTATAGACTTCAGAAATACGTAAATTAATTAGTAAATAACGTAAGGTGTCTTTTAGTCCATCTTTGGTGTGATATTCAAGACATTCTTTATAACCAGTCAGGGCCTCATCATATTTCCCCAACTTACTCTTTATCAAAGCAATGTTGTTTTTGGCAATATATATATATTCATCACTATTGTTTCTTTTGGCGGCATCCAAAGAAAGAAAAAAGTTTTGTAGCGCTTGTTTATAATTCGATGTATTATAAAAATATCCCCCTCTTGCAGAATACGCAAGTGCCGGAAAATAAGGATTTTTTAAGTCCTTGCTCACAGCCACCGAACTATCTAAATATTTAAGTTGTAAGCCATTTTTATCATAATAATTCGATGAAATCCAATATGCCCGAGCCATATGGATTTTTTCTTCTTCTTGTTTTGCTTTTTGTAAATAACTATTAATATAGAGTAATGATTTAATAGTATCTGAAGATACCTCAGCAAGTTTGTAATAAAGATCCTCAAAACTCTTCCCTTTCAAAGAATCCGGAATTTTAAAGCCTCCCTTTTCTTGAGCAAAACCTGATCCTATATACAATAAAAAAAATATCGAAAAAAGATATTCTTTTTTGAAGAGATATTGATTAACAAAAAAAGTATGTAGTCTTTTTAATTTCAAAAGAAATAAGATGATTTTGACTGATTGTGTGCTTGCAAAGATACCATTTTCTGGTTTTACCGTCATTTTTTTACAAATCAATATTAAATAGCTGATATTCAGGTTTTTAATTTACTTTTTCAAGAGTCTAGATTCCGGGAATATCGGGCATATATTCATGAATCTCGACTTTCTTGCCTTGTTTTTGGGCTTTTTATGGGCCTATATTTGAATCATCAAAACAAACAAAAATTAATTTTTCAATTTAAAAAAATGATAACTGTATTTATCCATTTTCTTTTAAAACTCGCAAATGCCATACCCCAAATTTTAGACAGTATTAGTTCTCTTGTTTGGTAATCTGGCAAAACCGAAACTTTAAAAATGCAAAAAGTAAATTAATAATCATCTTATATCACTAGAAATGACAGGATCTTATACACCAGCAAACGAATATGTTTTAAGAACACACAATCTTTCTACCAATGAGGTTTCTCATCTAAATGTAGAAAGTATAAAAAAATTGTGTGCGTCTCCTATCGTTTCTGAAGCCATATTTCTAGCGTCGCCCGAATTGCATCAGGAGATGACCAAATTCCTGGACGGTAAAAAGATGAAGGATGAAAATCGATTGATACAATCCTTACTTAAGTATTTGCTTCGAATGGGACATCGTTGTACGCCTTTTGGATTGTTTAGTGGTTGTTCGGTAGGCAGGATCAGTGATCAAACCAAAATAGAGCTCGATACCTCAGAGAATCATAAAAGATTTACCCGAATTGATATGAGCTATATCTGCTCATTGGTACAACAGCTAGAAAAAACCGATCAAATAAGAAACGAACTAAAGTACTATCCAAATACCAGTTTGTATCCCATTGGCCACAAGTTACGTTATATAGAATATCGATATAAAAATGCCAATAGAAGTCACTACACCGTATCTATTGACAATTCAGAATATATAGAACGCATCCTTAAAAATGCAAAACGAGGCGCTAGTATCAAAGAATTAGCACAATTTATTGTAGAACCTGATATTTCTTTGAACGATGCGATTGCGTTCATAAATCAGCTTATTGACAATCAAATTTTGATAAGTAATATTTCACCCTCGGTTACCGGAAAAAATTACCTGGAATTATTAATTGATACAATACCAGAGGGAGCTGTTAAAACTCGATTAGAAGAAATAAAAACTTCGTTGCATATTTTAGATCATAGTAAGTATGAAAACAATTTTGAACAGTATCAAAAAATAGCAGCTCTATTGGATTCATTTGGGATCACGTATAACAAAAAATATTTGTTCCAAACCGATCTAACGATTTCGGCTAAACACAATACGGTATCCAATACCGTAGTGCAAAAAGTGCAAAAAGGGGTACAGATACTTAACAAACTTCTTCCCATACAAGAAGATGAAAAACTTACTAATTTTAGAAGAAAGTTTTTTGCAAGATTTGAAGAAGAAAAAGTTCCTTTATCCTTGGCATTGGACGTAGAAACCGGAGTAGGTTATGGTTTTAATAATGAAGAGGATTATGATATCTCACCGCTAATCAATGATTTGAATTTGTCAACCAATACAAATCGATCTACCTATAAGCAAATAAAATGGGATATACTGGATGATTTTTTACATAAGAAATTAATCGCCGCAGGTAAAGATGCATTCGAAATATATATAACCGACGAAGAGCTAGAACATTTTCAAGAAAACTGGCAAAATCTTCCTTTATCATTTACCACGATTGCTCACTTGCTAGATAACAATGAAGATGATCCACTTATCAATATATCGTATGTCGGGGGGCCATCGGCAACCTATCTGCTAGGAAGGTTTACACAAGCCGATCAAAAAGTAGAAAAGCTGCTACAAAAAATCACCGATCAGGAACAACGGCAAAAAAATGCAGTTTTTGCAGAAATTGCACATCTTCCAGAAAACAGAACGGGTAATATCATTAATCGAAGTCATATAAGAAATCATGAGATCCCTTACCTCACAAAAAGCACCCTGCCAGAGGAGCAACAAATAACGATAGATGACATCTTGGTGTCGGTAGATGGAGATCGAATTGTACTATCCTCAAAAAAACTAAATAAAGAGATTATGCCCCGTATGGCCACCGCACATAACTTCTCTTACAACTCATTGCCTATTTATCAATTCTTATGTGATATTCAAACACAGAATTTGCGCGAAAGACTTGAATTTGATTGGGGAAACGCTGCAATGGGAAGAGATTTTTTGCCAAGACTTCGATACAAAAACATTCTTTTATCGCTGGCAAAGTGGACCATAAAAGGAAAAGAAATAGAGAAATTAAAAAATCATAAAAATATTGCAGGATGGAGAGCAGAAAAAAACATTCCTCAAAAAGTAACATTAATAGAGGCAGATAACGAGCTTCTTATTGATCTAGACCATCCTTTGAGTGTCGAGATGTTTTTGAAAATGATACAAAATAGAGGCCAAATTACCTTAAAAGAATATGTACTTAACGAAAAGGATGCCACGGTAAAAAGATCAGATAAATCTTTTAATAACGAACTGTTCTTTTCATTTATAAAACAAAACTAATACGTGTAGTCATGTCTCAAGTAAAACGTAATTTTTTTCTAGGAAGTGAGTGGTTGTATTACAAACTCTATATGGGGTCAAGAATCTCTGATATATTTCTTACTTCAACGCTTACACCTATTGTGAACGAGTTGCTTAAACAAAAAATAATAAGCAAATGGTTTTTTATAAACTATAAGGATCCTGATCGCCATGTTCGTATTAGGTTCAAGATAGAAGACCTTACCAAACTTAATTATGTGATTGAAACCATGCACAAAGCGGTAGCGCCTTATTTACAAGAAAAGACAATTAATAAAGTAGTGGTAGACACCTATAAAAGAGAACTTGAGAGATATGGAAATGAAACGATTGAGGAATCTGAGTCTATTTTCTTTGAAAACAGCAGATTGATTGCATACCTGATATCACAAATAAGCAATGATAATGAACGATGGTTATGGGGAATGAAATCTATAGATGTATTTCTAGATGCATGGAACTTAACACTAGAACAAAAAAGAGACCTTTTTGCACAACTTAAGAAATCTTTTGATCATGAAATGGGCGCATCTGTTGATATCAATAGGCAACTATCTATGAAGTTTAGAAATAGTAGAAGCGAAATCAACACGGTCATGAGCGAAAGTCCAACAGTGCAATTTGATATGGCGCTTCAAAAATATGTAACGCGTAACCGACAAATTGTTTCACAGATTGTTCAAAATAGAAAAAAAGAATCAGAGCCCGAAGTAAGTATACAAGATTTATTGAACAGCTATATACACATGCATTGCAATCGCCTTTTTAAATCTAAACAAAGATTAAATGAATGGGTACTGTATAATTATCTATACCAATACTATAGAAGTAAAGTAGCGCAATTAAAGAATATTCAAACCAAGAAAATATTGATAAATCAGGAGTAAGTCGAAAATCCTTTAAAGAGTAGACAAAACTTTAATTTTTTAACAATGACTAAATTAAATTTAAACAAAGAAACCATTTCTCAAATGGACAAAAATGAAATGGAAGCTACCAACGGTGGATTCGAAGTTTGCCTTAAAAGTTGTGCGAACGGATCCAGAAAAGGTAAATCATGTTGTGACGGAGACCCTGTTGTATTGACAGTAGAAATCTCTATCGAGTAAATTCTCGGTTGAAGCTCTTGCCAGCATATGGTCGAAAAAAATGCTGGCAGAATCTTCTTTTCATTCAATTCCATTAAAAATGGAAAAAAACAATTATTAACTAAGGTGATAACAAATAAAACTAAAGATCACCTTCAAAAATTAAAAGTAATGAAAAAATTGAATCTAAACAAAGAAACCATTTCTCAAATGGACAAAAGTGAAATGGAAGCTACCAACGGTGGATTCGAAATTTGCCTAGTAAGCTGTGCTAACGGATCCAGAAAAGGTAAATCATGCTGTAATGGAGATCCGGTTGTATTGACCGTAGAAATCACTATAGAGTAATATTTCTGTGAAAGATTTTTGCCGGCATCTGAAATAAAATGCTGGCAAAATCTTCAATCTAAAAAAGTTAAATCTTATGAAAAAATTAGAATTAAACAAGGAAACAATCTCCCAAATGGATGAAAACCAGATGGCAACAGTAAATGGAGGACTTTTAAGCATTTGTCTGATAAGTTGCAAAAATGGATCAAGAAAAGGAAAAGCTTGCTGTGAAATAAGAGATATTCTTACCATCGATATTGAATAATGTAAATCACTAAATATATAATATGAAAAAATTACAATTGAATAAAGAGACTATTTCACAAATGGATAAAAACCAGATGGCAGTAGTAAATGGAGGGAATTTTTTGGGAATTTGTCTAAGAAGTTGTGCAAACGGTTCAAGAAAATTGAAATCATGTTGTCAAACTGATGAGTATGATAATGTTACCGTTGCCTAACCCATAAAAATGTAATATGAAAAAATTAGAATTGAATAAGGTAACAGTATCTCAAATGGATGAAACCGAAATGGCCAGTGTTAATGGAGGTATTGAAGTTTGTGTTCACAGCTGTGCTAATGGATCCAGAAAGGGGAAACGATGCTGTAACGGAAAACCTGTTATACTGGACATCAGTATAATGTTATAGAAACATAAGATGTTTTGCAAACAAAATCTTTTGGTTTGTAAAACATCTTTCAAAAACAAGGTACGACCATAATTTTAATTCTTTACAAACTAAAAAGATGAAGAAACTCGAACTAAACAAAACAACAATATCAGAAATGAACAAAAATCAATTATCCCGTATTACTGGAGGATTGTTTGGAATATGTTTAAAAAGCTGTGCCAATGGATCCAGGAAAGGCAAAAAATGCTGCGACAATGATAGCCTGGATGGAGACTATGATGATTTAGGAGGTATTGCATAATTGATTTATCCCAAGTATAAAAATAAACTACAGACAATAAATATTACAAAAATGTTGGAGTCATATATTGAAAAAATAGAATCACTACTCTTTGAGAAAGCAAAAAATATGGATACCCCTACCATAGAAGAGGATCTTGGGGCCCTACTTTTTGAAGCTACTTTATATCGCTATTCTAAAAAAGAGATCTATAAAGAAAGAGCATTGATGCTTCTAAATACATTAACACAAGTATTTGGCGAAAAACAAATGGGCTCTGGATTTCTAGAAGGTTTTGAAGGAATTTTTTATGTGATCCAATACCTTAAAAAATGCGATATTATAGAAACTGAAGATATCGTTGAGGATCTTGAAAAGTATTTATTGCAATCCTTATCTACAGATTTTCAAACCAATAATTTTGATCCAATTCACGGAAGTATCGGTAAGTTATGGTATTACATTAATTCTGAAGATCAGGACGAAAAAAAAGTAAACCACCTCATAGATCAATTCTTAAATGCTTTATACAATAATCGTCAAGAAAACGATAAAGGAATCTTTTGGTATGATGAGAACGAAGAAGAAAAAGGACTAGTCAATCTTGGAATGGCGCATGGACTTCCAGGGGTATTGGCTTTCCTACTTCGGTTAAAAGAACTTGGATTCGAACACATCCATCTTACAAAATTAATTGAAGGGGTCCTACAAAGTCTTCTTGGTTTTAAAAATGACATTTCAAAACTGAGTAATTTTCCCGATTACCATTCTGAAAATATCAATCAAAGAAACCTAAACAGTCGATTGGGATGGTGCTATGGAGATTTAGGGATTACCAACACACTTTTGTACGCTAGTAAAGTACTAGAAAGAGAAGATGTAAAGAAAGAAGCTGTACAAATACTAGGGACACTTATTCCTCGAAGAATGGGCACATCGGGACTAGATCATTTTGAGGATTATTCTTTTTTTGACACGGGATTTTGTCATGGTTTAAGTGGTATCACCTTTATGCTTCAAAAAATAAACAATCAATTAAACAATAATCCAACGATAGATAAAAGAATTCAATTCTGGAAAAAAGAGCTAGTTCATAATCTTAAAATTCAGTTAGGTATTGATGAAGAAATTTATCTGCCTTGGTACAGACAAGATAAGGAGTATACCTATACACTAGATAAAGCATCTATGCTTAATGGCCTTTGTGGTACAGGCCTGGTACTATTATCGCTACAATATAACAATTACGATTGGAGTGATTTTTTCTTGCTATTTGAATAACCGAAATTAAAATGATACGATCCATGAAAAATATAAAAAACATTCTTCTAATATTCATAACTATTGTAGGGTTAAACACCTTCTTTGTATCGGCCTCAGAACCATCAGATAGTATTTCTGAAGTGCAGTATAAAACCTTAAATGGCATCAATATATTACCAATTACTATTGATAATAAACAATATAAATTCATTTTTGACACAGGAGCCGCTATAACTGCAATAAGTCAAGAAGTTTTTCAAAATGGAAATATTAACGTTATTGATTCAGTTCTTGTACGGGATGCCGATAATACCACAAAGCATCTTAAAACTGTAAAGATTCCTCAGTTACGAATAGGCAATAAAGAATTCTTTTCTACACGAGTTGTACTGCAACCTAAATTTAATTATTCAGAAATATTTGGGTGCGAAAAAATAGATGGTATTCTAGGGTATGATATTATCAAACAAATGAAATGGAAGATCGATAACTATACCAAAAAAATCTATTTATCTGGTAATGTAAACGCTTTATTGAGTAAAAAAGAAGCTTACAAAATTAAGTTCAAAGAAAAAAACAACGCTATTCTCATAAATACCAAAATAAATGGATCCAAAACCATTTTAAAGGTAGATACAGGTTTTAACAAAGAAATAAGCATCAATAAGTTTTTGTATGACTTTTTAAAACAAAAAAACTCAACTATTTCAGAAGCACAATTTAAAGGGTGGACAAAAACTACTTTTTATGGAAAAAGACATGGCGCATATCAGTTACTAAAACTGGATACTTTCGAAATCGGAGACTTATCTTTAAAAGAACCCATTGCTCGTCACTCAACAAATTCCCATTCTATTCTGGGCAATGAATTTTTCAAAAAGTTTGTGGTTATTCTGGATCCAAGTAAACAGCACATATTACTTGAAAGTGTTGGATCAAATATCGAAGAGAATGACCCTGTTTTTCAAGCTACGCTTACTCCAGACTACAAAACGAATACTGTGATTGTAAAAAATATACATACCGAAAGCAATCTGAGCGAGATTATTAAACCCGAAATCAAAATACTAAAGATTAATGATGTAAATGTCTCAAATTTTTCAAGAAATGAGCTTTGCGATTTCTGGAACAACACTTGGCCCGGTTATTTTAAGGGTAAAACAATAAAAATAACTATACCTGATGAAAAAGGTGATCAAAAAGAAGTAGAACTAGTAAAGGTAAAACTTTAATCACAATCAAAAGTTTTAATTATGAAAGATGGAAATAACTTTTTAAAATCAATTTTGGCTTATGCCAAAACAAAGGGAATCATGATCAACAAAGAAGCTTTTTCCTTTAGACTTTGTACACATCCAAATTACCCTAATTTACTTTCTGCTATAGACACTTTAGAATATTTTGAAATTGATCACGACGCTTATCAAGTTGATTTCAAAGACATTAATTCTTTACCCAATGAGTTTTTAACACTGTTAAGAGGGCCATATCGTCAAAAAAACTTACATAGTATTTCCAAAAGAAATGACAGTTATTATATTGACAATAAGGAAACTTCGCTTTCTGATCTTCAAAAAAGATGGAACGGTATTGTTATTGTTTTTAATGAAGGTTCGCCACGAAAACAAAGTGCTATCGAGAAAAAAAAGAATCTAAAATCTTTTATACTACCTTTTGTTTTTGTTCTACTATTTACTTTATACAATACCTATGAAAATGTGTGGAATAATCTTTTTTACATATTCTCTGCAGCAGGTTTTATACTTTCACTTGTAGCATTAAAGGACTTATTTAAAATCGAAAACCCGGTAATCAATAAGTTTTGTAGTGCCTCATCAGATCAGTACATCACCGAAAGTGATTGCGATTTGGTAACAAATTCAAAAAAGTGGAAAATACTTGAAAAAATCAATTACTCTGATTTTAGTCTACTTTTCTTCCTTTCTCAAATTATTTTATATCCTATAATGAGTTTATCGGGATATGTTCAAGAATATTTCAATTATCAAAGTATTGCGTTGTACGCAAGTATCCCATTGCTTTTAAGCTCGTTGTATTTTCAAAAATATATTATCAAAAAATGGTGTGTAATTTGTCTGGGAATAATTTCTGTTACCGCTGTAGAATTGTTGTTAACAGGATTTATAATTAAACCCTCTTTTTACTTTAATCTACCATCTCTAAACCTATTTTTGATCATAAATTCGATCTTAATCATTGGGTGGATAATAGTAAAACAGAAGCTAAGTCAATTCAACTTGTTAAAGGATTTTCAAATCAGAACAACTCGTTTTATTCGAAACTATTCTTTATTCAAAAATACAATATTAGAGGGCAAAAAATTTGATATCCCTTTTGGGTCTTCAGGTCCAGATAATGACAAAAAATTAACGATCACTTTAATTACAAATCCATTCTGTGACTATTGTAAAAAGGCACACTTTGCTATTGAAAAAATAATCAAGAAACACCACGATAAAGTCACTCGAGATGTTATTCTGAATGTTGACATACATGATGAGTATGATAATGATAAACTTGTTTGTCAAAAAATGATGACGATGCTTTTAAAAAGGCAAAATCAGAAATTCATAACGTCCTTAAATGAATGGTTTGAACATGAAAATGTTTCAGATTGGCTTGAGAAATACAAATCCATTGACATTGATAGCACCAAAACTGATAATGCATTCGAAACACAAAAAAATTGGTGTATCCAAAATCAAAAAGATTTTACCCCAGCACTATTTATAAACGGGTACTTATATCCATTAATATACGATATGGAAAACCTAGATTATTTTATCCAAGATTTGGTTAATGATAGTGATTTTTCCCATGAGGAATACCAGTATGCAAGTGATTTGAAACTTGCTTAAACGATAAAAAATTAATAAAATGAAAACTTTCCCTTTCTATAAACAACCCGGAGCCAAAGATTGCGGTCCAACATGTTTGCGAATTATTAGCAAACATTACGGTAAAGTCATTCCTTTGGAAACAATCAGAAATTTAAGCCAAACTACAAGAACGGGAAGTTCTTTTCTTGGACTTGCCGATGGAGCCGAAAATCTTGGTTTTAAAGCAATTGGTATTAAAACCGATTACGATACTTTTAAAGAGGATGTCCCATTCCCTTGTATTGTACATTGGAAAAAATATCACTTTGTAGTCGTATATAAAGTAAAAAATGATACGGTTTATGTATCAGATCCCTCATATGGACTTATTGAATACACTAAAGAAGAATTTAAAGCATCTTGGATTGGCAATAATGCAAAAGATAAAACCCAAGAAGGACTGGTTTTATCTTTAGATACCACTCCAAAATTATACGATACCGATTGGGATAAAGTAAAAAGTAACAAGTCAGGATTTTCATTTTTGTTTAAGTACTTATTTAAGTACAAAAAATTGATGGTTCAGCTTATAGTTGGGCTACTGGCTGGAAGTTTACTACAGTTAATATTTCCATTCTTGACACAAAGTATTGTGGATATCGGGATCCAAAATCAAGATATCAATTTCATATACTTAATTCTGGGAGCACAAATAATGTTATTCATCGGCCAAATAAGTATTGAAGCTATTAGAGGCTGGATTTTACTGCATCTCAGTACCCGGATCAATATATCTTTAGTTTCCGACTTCTTTATAAAACTAATGAATTTGCCGATCTCCTATTTTGATACCCGAATGACTGGAGATTTAATGCAACGTATTAACGATCATCAAAGAATTGAGAGGCTACTTACCAACTCTTCATTAAATACTATGTTTTCTTTCTTTAACATTGTTATTTTTAGTGCGGTTCTGGCATATTATAACCTTAAAATTTTCGGAATCTTCGCTATTGGTAGTGCCTTATTGGTAATTTGGATTCTTTTCTTTATGAAAAAAAGAAAAGAGTTGGATTACAAACGTTTTACACAAATGAGTGACGAGCAAAGTAAAACCATCGAGCTTATCGAGGGCATGCAAGAAATCAAATTGCATAATGCCGAGAAACAAAAACGTTGGGGGTGGGAATTTATACAAATACGTTTATTCAAAGTAGCAACTCAAGGATTAGCATTAGAACAAACGCAAACTATAGGATCCACTTCTATTAATCAATTTAAAAATATCCTAATCACATTTACCTCTGCTTCATTAGTACTAAGTGGACAAATCTCATTAGGAATGATGCTGTCCATTCAATATATCATTGGACAATTAAACAATCCTATTTCACAATTATTACAATTTATACAGGAGACCCAAGATGCCAAAATAAGCTTAGAGCGATTAAAAGAGATTCATGACGAAAAAAATGAAGAAAATTTAGAAGATGCTAAGGTCCATGAAATTCCAGAGCAAGGCGATATTACAATTGATAATATGACTTTTAGATACATCGGTACAGAAGAACCTATTATTAAGGACATGGACCTTATCATTCCCAGAAATAAAACAACAGCCATTGTTGGCGCATCAGGTAGTGGTAAAACCACCTTAATGAAAACATTAATACGCTTTTATAAACCAAACAAAGGACTGATCAAAATTGCTGATCAAAATTTTGAAAATATATCTCAAAAAGCCTGGCGAAGTCATTGCGGAGTTGTTATGCAGGATGGCTATATTTTTAATGATACTATTGCAAACAATATTGCTTTGGGAGATGATTATGTTGATAAAGACAAGCTACTACACGCTGTAAAAACTGCAAACATAAAAGACTTTATCGAAAGGTTACCTTTAAGCTATAATACAGAAATCGGAAATGAGGGAGTGGGAATAAGTGGAGGAGAAAAACAGCGTTTGCTTATAGCAAGAGCAGTATACAAAAACCCAGATTTTATATTCTTTGATGAGGCTACCAGTGCCTTGGATGCGAATAATGAAAAAACCATTATGAAAAACCTAAACACATTTTTTGATGGACGAACGGCGGTAGTAATTGCTCATCGTTTAAGTACAGTAAAAAATGCAGATCAAATCTTGGTAATGAATGAAGGAAAAATAGTCGAAAAAGGAACACATCATGAACTTCTACAACTTAGAGGAGAATACTATGAATTGGTAAAGAATCAATTAGAATTAGAAAAATTAAACGGGAAGAAATCACACGATCCCGAGTTATTAAACGGAACTCATATTCCAGCAATAGTAGGATAAAACAATATTATTATGTCTGATAAGAAAAAAAAGGAACTCAAAAATTTAGAACTTCGCTCTGAAGAAGTACAAGAAATTCTAAGCAATCCACCAGGATGGATGACTAGATGGGGCATTACAGTGGTGTTTTTTGTTCTTATGTTAATTATCGGTGCCAGCAGCATTGTAGAATACCCAGATCTGGTAACCTCAAATATTACAATTACCACAGAGGTGCCTGTAGAAAAAATTGAAGCAAAAAATAGCGGAAGAATAGTAAAACTACTCGTAAAAGATCAAGAATATGTAACACATGGTCAAATATTAGCAGTAATTGAAAATACAGCAAAATTCGAAGATTTTTTACAATTAAAAAGTATCATCGATACTTTACAATTGGATTATAAAAGCTTTGAATTTCCAATAGAAAAAACAGAACATTTATCTCTTGGTGAATTGGATCAGGATTATGCCTTATTTGAAAAATCGTATACCGATTTTTTATTGAATAAAAACTTACAGCCCTATGCTATAGAAACACTATCTGGACAACATACACTCTCTGAATTAAATACCAGGATTCAAGTTCTCAATACCCAAAGAGAATTAGAAAAAAGGGAGCTAGAGGTTAGAAAACAAGATTTAGAGCGTACCAAAGCACTATATAGCAAAGGGGTAATCTCTAAAGTAGAACTTGAAAATAAAGAATTAGGATACTTGCAAGCAAAACGTAATTATCAAAATACAAGAATTAACATGTCTCAAATACAAGAATCCAAAAACAATACCCGTAGAGGTATTCAAGGATCCAACATTAATAAAATTCAAAACGAAACCAAATATCTTAAAGAAGTTATTTCTTCATACAAGCAACTAAAAAGATCTTTAAAACAATGGGAACAAAATTACCTGCTAGTTGCCTCTATCGATGGCAAGGTAAGCTTTCAAAAATTTTGGGGTGAAAATCAATTTGTTAAATTGGGAGACAATGTCTTAACCATATTACCAAAACAATCTCTTCTTGTTGGAAAGATCACCACCTCGGCCGTTAATACTGGAAAAATTAAACCCAACCAAAACGTACTGATAAAACTAGATAATTATCCTTTTCAAGAGTTTGGAATGATTAGCGGCCAGGTAATTAGCATGTCCCTATCACCAGACAGTGAAGGAAACTATTACATAGAAGTAGCGTTACCAAAAAACTTACAAACTACCTATGGAAAAACATTGGCCTTTAACAGAGAAATGAGAGGCACAGCAGGAATTGTGACCGAGGATCTAAAAGTAATCGAACGTGTTTTTTATCAATTTAGAAACATTTTCAAGTACAATTAATAATTTATATAAAAACAACAGAAAACATGAAAAATTTAACAACACTTTCAAATCAAGAATTACAAAAAATCAACGGAGGAAATAACTATTACGATGATGGTAATGGAGGATGCATTCCAGAACCAGATAAGAAGCCAAAACCTGGCGGACCGATTATTATTATAAATCCTGTCTTATATTAAAATTGCTGTCAAAGCCATATGGGATAACATAGGGAGAAATCTGTAAAATAGCCGAAAGCCTAAATATCACCGTAAATAGAGCAGAAATGATACTGTTTTCGAGGGTAATGATATCATGTTTTACGCTATATACGGAGTATTGTGAGTTCAGATTCCTCTGCGCTTATTAGCACGGGGGAATCATTCTCAAAATACACTCGATTACTTGTAATTAAAAATCAAACCAGTATGACCGATAAAAACAAACTTCTTTATAAAATAGTAAAAAAGCTAAATGGATTAAGTAAAATAGAGGCTTATGAATTAACCCATAAGTTAGAAACACTTTTGTTTTATGCTTCCAATCCTATCGATATAGAAAATCTTAAACAAATTGTGGATTCTGATATTGATGACAACCATGAAATTGATCCTTTTCATTTTACTATTTTACCAAATGGAAATTTCTGTGAATTTGACGGATCTAATGACTGGCTCCACATTTATAAAGAAAATAAAAGATTACTACCTAATTTGCCTATATTTGACACCTACTATTTTAAAACCAAATATGCGCCCCTGGAGCTTATTAAGCTTACCAAAAAAAACTTGCTTGAAAATGTTCAGGATACCGAAAAGGAGGCAGAAGTTCTTGGTTTTCTAAAGAAACATTCAGTGACCAAAAAGAATATGGTTACAGATAAATTGCTAATATTAGATTCGTAGATTAGAACAAAAGGTTTCTATATCTTTATCTTTGCCTCTATGCATCAAAACTCTCTACAATCTATTACAGTAACCGAGGCTCTCAAAAAAATGGAACGTTATTGTGCCTACCAGGAAAGATGCCACAAAGAAGTAGAAGGTAAACTAAAAACCATGAAATTGATCCCAGAAGCAAGAGAAAAAATCATTTTACATCTTCTTGAACATAACTTTCTTAATGAGGAACGATTTGCTAAAAGTTTTGCCAGAGGTAAATTTCGAATCAAAAAATGGGGAAAACAACGTATTCTCAGAGAATTAAACTATCGTGGAATTTCTAAATACAACATCAAGACTGCTCTTAAAGAAATCTCAGAAAAAGACTACCTAGAGGCGTTTCATTTCCTTGCCGAAAAAAAATATGCTAGCCTTAAGGAGACAGACAAATATAAAAAGCGTAAAAAACTTACCGATTATTTATTATATCGCGGTTGGGAGACCCAATTGGTTTTCGAAAAAGTAAATAGTCTCGTTAAGTAGCCTATTTCCTATAATCTATTTACCTTATTAGTTCTTCGGATAGCCTCGGTATTCTTATAATCCATCCATTTTTGACCTCTTAATTTGCGCATAAAATTATCAAAATGACGCATAACAAAAACATTATAGACTGCAATAGAAAAATTCTTTATCCCTCTAGAAGTGGATCGAATACTCATAGAAAATCCCGGGGTTAAATAGGCCATCTGATGCCAATATCCTTCGGGCATATATAAAGCTTCTCCGTGTTTCAAATTTGTAATATATCCTTTGGCATGTTGCAAAGCTGGCCATTTCTCAAAATCAGGATTTTCAAAATCTATTCCTTGGTGTGAGATGAGTGCATGAGGTACTTTATATAAATGTTTTGTCTCAGATGGCGGAAATAATATACACTGCTTCTCTCCTTGAAAATGAAAATGTAGGATATTAGCCAAATCTATATCGTAGTGCATAAGGACCTTAGAGCCTCCACCTCCAAAAAACAACATGGGCATTTTTTTCATAAATTTTAATCCCAAATCAGGGAAGTCAAAATCTTCTTGCAATACCGGTACTTTTTTCAACAAATTATATAGGAAAATGCGATAATTAGTAGCATCCTTTTTGAGTAAATCTATATATTCACTCATTTTCATAGTAGTATGATGTTGATTGACTTTAAATTTGGATGTTAGTGGGCGATCATCATACAAAGGAACTATTTTGTCCCCTGCGATCTCCTTAATATAATTTAAATTCCATTTTTGATAAGCCGGCCAATCTTCTATCAACCGTTCAATAATCACGGGTTTTTGCAATGCAACATACTTCCTAAGAAATTCTTCTTTGGTAATTATTTGTACACGTTGTATTTGCTCTAAATTTAATCCCACTTAGTTATGAAAATAATTTAAAACCTTACTTGTCAAAGATACCGGTAGCGGTTTTATTTATCAGCTTCAACATTTTTTGCCTTCTCTTTGGCCGCCTCATTTCTTTCGATAGTATGCCCTGGTCTTGACCATTTAGGCTTCTCTCCAAAAGATTCGAATTTTGATGCTGAAGCTTCAATAGTTTCTGGCTGCGCTTTTTTAACAAAGGGTTTTTGTGGTTGAAGACCTAACAATTTAAACATCTCCATATCTTCATTTACATCTGGATTTGGAGTTGTAAGAAGTTTATCTCCTGCAAAAATAGAATTTGCCCCAGCAAAGAAGCACATGGCTTGTCCTTCTCGGTTCATTTCTGTTCTTCCTGCAGATAGCCTAACCTGGGTATTTGGCATTATAATTCGAGTAGTAGCTACCATTCTAATCATATCCCAAATAGGCACTGGTTTTTCTTCTTCCATTGGTGTTCCTTCTACTGCCACCAATGCATTTATTGGCACAGATTCTGGTTGAGGGTTTAATTTTGATAGTGCTACCAACATACCTGCACGGTCTTCAACCTCTTCTCCCATACCAATAATCCCACCACTACAAACTGTTACATTGGTTTTACGAACATTATCGATTGTTTTTAAACGATCTTCATATCCGCGTGTAGAGATTACCTCTTTATAATATTCTTCAGACGTATCTAGGTTATGGTTATAGGCATATAATCCTGCTTCGGCAAGGCGCTGTGCCTGGTTTTCGGTAATCATACCAAGGGTACAACACACTTCCATATCCAATTTATTGATGGTGCGAACCATTTCCAGAACATCCTCAAATTCTTGCCCATCTTTTACATTACGCCAGGCAGCTCCCATACATACTCTAGAACTTCCAGAGGCTTTTGCGCGTAGCGCCTGAGCCTTTACTTGCTGCACGCTCATAAGGTCATTCCCCTCGATATCTGTATGATATCTAGCAGCTTGCGGACAATACCCACAATCTTCAGGACAACCACCTGTTTTTATAGATAATAAGGTAGATACTTGTACCGTATTTGGATCATGAAATTGACGATGAATTGTTGCTGCTTCATATAATAAATCCATCATTGGTTTATTATAGATCTTCAAAATTTCTTCCTTTGTCCAATCGTGTCGTATAATGCTCATAAAAAAGATGTGTAAGTCTTCAAAAGTAATTGTTTATAATCAAAAAACACAACATAGAAACGTCAAATTAACCGTTTTTTATACTGTTTTTCTTCTTTCTTTATTTGTTTTTTCAAGGTCTTTCTAATAAAACACTAACAGCATTACCTCCAAAACCAACGGCATTTACCATAATTCTGCTTATTTTTTTTGGTTCTACTTCTGTCTCTATAAAGGGAATGGGTATCAACTCATTATGTCTCAACATCAAGATGGCAAGCTCTATGTTTAACATACCACTGGCTCCAAACGTGTGTCCTATTTTCCACTTGTTGGTAGTTAATGCAGGGATATGATTTCCAAATACAGCTTTAATTGCATTATATTCAGAAAGATCACCCTTGATTGTTCCAGGAGCATGCATTACTATAGCATCTATCTCATGAGCCGGAGTATCAGCCAGGGCCATTTTCATTGATTTTTGAAAACAATCTGCATCGGTAGATATGGATATGTTATGTTTTAATGGCTCTGTTGCATATCCAATTCCTTGTACAAATGCCAAAGCATTCTTTTTGTTTCCTTTTTCCAAACATGCGACTGCGGCACCTTCTCCCAAAAACATAGAATTCAAACTCTTGTCTAAATTCATTGCCTGGCAAGGATACTTAGGTTTTGTATCAGAAGCATAAATCTTTAACGCTTTCATTTGCGCTATGGTAAATGGCGTCAACGGGGCTTCGCTACCACCTACTAAAAATTTATCGGTTAAACCAGATTGTAACCAAGCAAATCCATTAAGTAACGCATGCAATGCCGTAGAACAGGTTATAGAATGACTAATCTCGGGGCCTTTGGTTTGCAAATCATGTGCAATCCATGATGAAATATTACCAAGGGTAGTGGTTGGTGAACTTAAGGTTGAAGATTTTCCTGTAGAAAGAAATTCTTTATGATATTTCTCAAAAAGTTCTGTTGCTCCTCTTGATGAACCTATATTGATTCCAAAAGTACGATCACTATCCCATTTTGCATTTTTGACAGCTTGCCTGGCGGCATAAATTCCGAAAAGAACAGAATTATCCAACGATTTATAGTGTTGGCTCTCTTCTCTAAGTTTGGAAATTACATTTTTACCTTCTACTGAAAGTTCTGCAACAGGGGTTTTTTCATTATTAAAATCCCTGAAAGAAATACAATGAGCGTCTTTCTTATAATTTTTCCATATTTCTTCAGCTGAAATTCCTAGAGGAGATATCGAAGAAATAGCGGTAATGGATATTGTTTGCTGCAATTTTTAAATTTTGACAAATGTAGGGGTTTGTTGGATTTTGTTCAATAGATATAACAGTAATTTATCATCTTAATTTCGTAACAAAAGCCAAAGAATATATACTTATTTGTTAGAAACTCATAAATACAAAGTATGGAAGATCAAACACCACAGAAAAGCTGGTTCGCCCGAAACTGGGGTTGGGTAGTTCCCGTAGGCGGTTGTCTCACCGTTATTATTTTATTTTTTGTCTTTTTGGGCTCAGTTATATTTGGCGTTAGTGAAATGATGACAGGATCTGATCCATATAAGGAGGCGTTGGCCAAAATAAAACAAGATGAATATGTGATCAATATACTGGGAGAGCCAATAGAAACCGATGGAATCATGCAAGGTGAACTTTCTTTTAAAAATAGCACTGGCAAAGCAGATATTTCTATCCCAATCAAAGGGCCAAATGGTAATGCCAAAATCTATGTGGTTGGCACCAAACAAAATGATGAATGGACCTATTCTGAAATGTATGTGATCATTTCAGAAACCAACGAGCAAATAGATTTATTAGGCTATGAGCAAAACACAAACAACGACGAAAATATCGAGTAGCTTACTGATATTCGGAATACCTTTACTTATTATTAGCTCAATGATTTTGATTGCTTCATCAAAATTATTTCAGAACGATCCCCATGCAATGTCTATAGGGCTAACTATTGATTTGCTTTTTACTGCACCAATAATTTATTTTTTCTTGATCAAAAAGAAAAACATTCCTAAAATTACAATGGTTCCGTTTTTTGTATTAGGGCTTGTTGTTGCCTCCAATATCATCCCAAAAGAACATCAATCATTATTAAGTTGGATCAAAACATGGATTTTTCCCTTGGTAGAATTAGGAATTGGGGTTTTCGCATTTTACAAAGTCCGACAGACCTTAAAACAATATCGTGAGAATGCGAAACTAAACCCAGATTTTTTCTCAACCATAAAAGGCACCTGTACTCAGATCTTTCCAAATAAAGTTGGAGTGCTTCTAACCATGGAATTGGCCGTTTTTTATTACGGATTCATCTATTGGAAAAAGAAAATACTTGCAAAAAATGAATTTTCTTATTATAAAAATAGTGGAACCATTGCTTTATTAGTTGCATTAATCTTTATTATCGGAATTGAAACCTATGTTTTGCATTTTTTTCTCCTAAAATGGAGCGCCATTGCAGCCTGGATTGCTTCTGTTTTAAGTATCTATTCAAGTATTCAAATTCTTGGTTTTTTGAAATCAATAATGAAAAGACCCATTGTAATTGAAGAAAATATGTTGCATTTGAGATATGGTATTCTTAGTGAGACTTCTATCGCTATTGATGATATCGAAACGATAGAAATCAGTAGTAAAGATCTAGAATGGAACGATCAAAATAGAAAATTATCACCTCTAGGAGAGCTGGAAGCTCATAATATGATGATCACGCTCAAAAAGGAAAACACCCTTGTTGGACTCTATGGAATAAAGAAACCCTATACAAGAATTGCTTTTTTTGTTGATAAAAAAGAAGAGTTTAAAGCTCAGTTGGAACATATCATACAAAATCCAGCAAATCTATAATACTATCATAGATTTTTTCCAATTGTTCCTGAGTGACTGCATAAGGAGCTTGAATGTAAACAGTATTACCCAATGGTCTTAAAAACACGCCTTTGTTGATAAAATGGTTAAAAATCTCATATCGTTTTTTACCATATCGATCCATTTTTATATTTAAATCTAGTGCATAGATCACCCCTTTTTGTCGTGTTGTCTTTATTTTTGGGTGATTTTTTATTTTATCATTAAAATTTTTGTGAGATGCTATGACTCGCTGAATGTTATTTTGAATTTCTTCTGTCTTCAGTAATTCGATTGCTGCCAAAGATGCCGAACATGCAATCGGGTTGGCAGAGTAGGTATGTGCGTGAAAAAATGCCTTACCTACAGAATCATCTAAAAACGCATTATAAATATTCTGGGTACAACTGGTAACCGCCATAGGCACAAACCCTGCTGTAAGTGCTTTTGACATAGAAATAATATCAGGTTTCTCCTGTAAATGATCTGAAGCGAAGTAACTTCCGGTTTTCCCAAATCCAGTCATTACCTCATCGGCAATAGTTATTACCGAATGTTCTTTACAAATCCTCAGAATTTGATCTAAGTATTTTGCTTCAAACATATGCATTGCATTGGCCCCTTGTACTAATGGTTCATAAATAAAAGCTGCAACCTTGTTATTTTTTATGATCTGTTGCAATTGTTCAAGAACGCTATCAATGTTTTCAGAATTGGGCGTAGCGATTCGTTTTACATCGATGAAAAAATCTTCAAAAGGGCCATTATACACCGATAATCCAGAAGCAGACATGGCCCCAAAAGTGTCTCCATGAAATCCGTCTTCAAAGGCGATAATCGTATTGCGTTTTTCTCCTTTATTAAAATGATATTGCAGCGCCATTTTGATGCCTACCTCATTGGCCGTAGAACCATTATCTGAAAAAAATATCTTTTGCTGATTATCGGGAAGAATTTTAATAAGCTCTTCAGATAACCTAATAGCGGGCTCATGGGTAAACCCTGCAAACACAATCTGATCCAATTGTTGCATTTGCTCTTGCACTTTATTTAGAATAAAATCATTACAATGTCCAAACATAGCTGTATACCATGATGCTATTCCGTCTATGTATTCTTTACCATCTTCGCCAAATAATATTGCTCCCTTTGCTTTTACGATCGGTAAAGCTTCTGGATGAATTTTATGTTGCGTAAGTGGGTGCCAAAGATGCTTCTTATCTCTTTCTTTTAAAGTCATAATGCATTTACTTTTTTACTTGCAATTACTCATTAATTTGATATCGATTGCCTTTTGATAATGTCATTACTTATTTTCTTAATAATTTCAGGTTCAACGTACATTGTATGCGATTTATTCAAAATAAGTTTCTCCTCAACCCCTATTTGTTTAAACCAATCTTGATTGGGTCTATACCGATCTTCTTCTCCAAAGTAAAGTTCAATTTTACAATCGGGTCTTTTAGTTTCATACCGTAATCTAGTTGGTGATATGGCGTATAAAGTATCTATATCCAGTCGTTTTAAAGCAGCATTCCAAGCTATTGTTCCTCCGACACTAAATCCCAAAATATTGATCTTTTCGTTTTCAGTCTTTAACAGGTTTCTTGATGCAGTTTCTATTCCTTTATCAACAAATTGCTTGTGAATTTTGGATTCAGAACGTTCGGTGGCATTTAACTCTCCCAAAGAACAACTATCATATAACTTGACATCAAAAACTTGTTTTAAAATTGTTACATATTCCTTTACCCACAAAGATTCATGTAATCCCCATAGATCTGATAAAATTATCAATCTGGGTTTCATAACATTTCTAATTTCTCTCTAAATCGCTCTGCATATTCCTTAATAACCATAGTGTCAAAATACGGTTCATCATTTATCCTTCCTATTATATTCACCTCGGTCATCTTTTTTATAATATCTTCGGTCGTCTTATGTTCATCTCCATTAAAAATTACGGACACATTAAATCCTTGTTCTTTTAAAATCCAAATAGTCATTAATGTATGATTAATACTTCCCAAATAATGTCTCGAGACTACAATAACGTCGTAATTTGGTTCAATTAGGTCCAAAATAGTATCTTCCTCATTAAGTGGCACTAATAAACCTCCTGCCCCTTCGATTACCAAATGATTATTGGTTTCAGGAAGTTTTATTTTATCTAACTGGATCGTAAGTCCATCAATTTCTGCAGCCGCATGTGGACTCATGGGTGTATGTAACGCATAGCTATTGGCGTGAAATTGAGACTTAGAATTCGATACTAGCTTTTTCACTTTATCGGTATCAGAATTCTCCAAATCTCCAGCCTGTACTGGTTTAAAATAATCTGCTTGCAAGGATTCAACAACGATAGCAGAAGCTATGGTTTTTCCAACATCGGTTCCTATTCCGGTAACGAATATTTTTTTCATATCCCTATATGAGACTTTATGTGATTGTGTTTACTAATTTGAAACAAAGGTAGCCAAGAGCTGCAAAACTTTGCTTATTTCTTCATGAGAATTAAAGCTATGCAAGCAAATTCGTAATCGTTCTTCTCCTTTTGGCACTGTGGGTGATAAAATGGGTTTTACATCAAATCCTTTTTCCTGGATTTCTTTGGCCACTTTTTTTACATGTTCATTACCTGAAATTACACAGCAATGAATAGCCGAAGTGCTTTTGATAAATTTTGATGCAAGTTTTAAGTTTTCGAGGGTGTGATTAAAAAAAGTGATGTTCTCCTTTAGTTTTTTGATCTCTAATGTGTTTTGAAGTGCTTTATAAGCGCATTGAATTGTTGCCAAAGAATGTGGAGGTAACCCTGTAGTATATATAAAGCTTCGTGCAAAGTTAACCAAATAGCTTTTCAGATTTTCAGAACCCAAAATTACGGCTCCATGACAACCCAAAGCTTTGCCAAACGTATTGATCCTGGCAAAAATCTGACCTTCTATACCTAATTCCTGAAGCAAACCGACTCCCTGCTTTCCATAAACTCCTGTTGCATGAGCTTCATCTATAATTAGGTAACAATTATTTTCCTTACAAAACTCAACAAGGTTTTTTAAATCCGGAGAATCCCCATCCATCGAGAAAACAGATTCGGTAACTACATACACTTCGACAAGCTCAGTGTGACTATTACTTTTTAAACGTACTTTTTGAAGTTTTTTTTGCAGGTCTTCTAAATCATTATGTTTAAACTTATAGGACTTAGTATGGCTCATTTGTATGCCATCCCGAATTGAGGCATGAATTAGTTCATCATAAAAAATAAGATCACCCCGTTGCGGAACCGACGAAAAAAAACCAATATTGGCATCGTACCCCGAGTTAAAAATCAAGGCGGCTTCAGCATTATGAAATTTTGCCAGTATTTTTTCGGTATCTGTATATAGTTGATGATTTCCTGATAACAAACGAGACCCGGTTGCGCCGTTTTTTTGTATGTTTTTATTTTTTAGAAGTTCATGCGTATCCTTAAAAATAGCTTCTGACAATGAAAAGCCTAAATAATCATTAGATGAAAAGTCAACAAGATGATTTTGTATTGGAAGTTTTCGTAACGACCCTTGCTTTTTTCTTGCTGCTAGTTTTGCCTGTAATTTATTAGGAAATGATTTCAATCCTCTTAGTTTGATTATCTTTACAAAGATAGACAATACATCCACTTTAGAAAGAGATAGCCAGGCAGTTATATAAAATGAAAAACATTAGGTATACCGTTACTTCTTCTACAGATGAGCTAAAGCAAATTCTTCAACTTCAGCAGAGTAACCTGTCTTCTTCTATATCGAAAAATGAAAAAGAAAAAGAAGGTTTTCTAACGGTAAAACATGATCTTGATATTTTAAAAAAAATGCATGATCAAGAACCACACATTATTGCCAAAGATGCTAATACCGTAGTAGGATATACATTATCAATGGTGCAGGGTTTTAAGAACGATATAGATGTTTTAAAATCTATGTTTGCAAAAATAGATGATCAGTTAAATGAGCAAACATCCTTTATAGTGATGGGGCAAGTATGTGTTGATAAAGAGTATCGAAAACAAGGCATTTTTAGAGGGCTATATCACAAAATGAGAGATGAGTTAAATAATAAATATGATTTGCTTATAACAGAAGTAGCTGCGCATAATACTAGATCACTACATGCTCACTATGCCATTGGTTTTACCGATTTTCTTATATATGATTCCGATGGAGTTACTTGGCACTTAATACAATGGGATTGGAAATAAAAAACGTCTTCATTACACTGAAGACGTTTTATAATTCATAAAGAATGATCATTTAGTCTGCTAACACAATCACTTTATTATCTTTCATTTCTATTGTTCCAGAATTTATAGAAAGTAGGGTAGCGCCATTTTCTCCTTTAGAGAATTTTTCAGCAACTTCTTCCTCCAAATTCATGTCACCATACACTTTTACATTTCCTTTCCCTAAGATGGAAACGATAGGAGCGTGGTTGTCTAACATCTGAAACTCTCCGTCTACACCTGGCACTGCAACCGAAGTTACTTCGCCACTAAATAAAACTGCTTCTGGAGTTACTATTTCTAAATACATAGTTGTTCTAGTTATGAGTTACGAGTTGTGAGTTATGAGTTAAAAATTAATTCTGAACTCTAAACCCTGAACTCTTCACTTAATTATGCTTCAGCTAACATTTTCTCTCCGGCTTCGATCGCTTCTTCGATCGTACCCTTAAGGTTAAATGCTGCTTCTGGTAAATGATCTAATTCACCGTCCATAATCATATTAAATCCTTTGATAGTATCCTTAATATCTACCAATACTCCTGGGATACCTGTAAACTGCTCTGCAACATGGAAAGGTTGAGATAAGAAACGTTGCACACGACGAGCACGTCCTACCGCTAGCTTATCTTCTTCAGATAATTCTTCCATACCAAGGATCGCGATGATATCTTGTAATTCTTTATAATGTTGTAACAATTCTTTTACTCGTTGTGCACAGTTATAGTGATCATCTCCTAAAATATCTGCACTAAGAATTCTTGATGTAGAATCTAATGGATCTACAGCTGGATAAATACCAAGCTCTGCAATTTTACGAGATAATACTGTTGTTGCATCTAAGTGAGCAAATGTAGTTGCCGGTGCAGGATCCGTAAGGTCATCTGCAGGCACGTATACCGCTTGTACAGATGTAATAGATCCTTTCTTTGTAGATGTAATACGCTCTTGCATCACACCCATCTCTGTTGCTAATGTTGGTTGGTAACCCACTGCAGATGGCATACGACCAAGAAGTGCTGATACCTCAGAACCTGCTTGTGTAAAACGGAAGATGTTATCTACGAAGAAAAGTACATCTTTCCCCTGTCCGTCTCCAGCTCCATCACGGAAATATTCTGCAATAGTAAGACCAGAAAGTGCTACACGAGCACGCGCTCCAGGAGGCTCATTCATCTGTCCGAATACGAAAGTAGCTTTAGACTCTTTCATTACTTCTTTATCTACTTTAGAAAGATCCCATCCTCCTTCTTCCATAGAATGCATGAAGTCATCACCATATTTGATAATTCCTGATTCTAACATCTCACGAAGAAGGTCATTTCCTTCACGAGTTCTTTCTCCTACTCCTGCAAATACAGAAAGACCACCGTGACCTTTTGCAATATTGTTAATCAACTCCTGGATTAATACTGTTTTACCTACTCCGGCACCACCAAATAAACCAATCTTACCACCTTTTGCATAAGGCTCGATAAGGTCAATTACTTTTATCCCCGTAAATAAAACTTCAGTAGAAGTTGATAAGTCTTCAAATTTAGGAGCTTGACGGTGAATAGGAAGACCATCTTTTCCTGCTTTAGGAAGATCTCCAAGGCCATCAATAGCATCTCCAATTACATTAAATAGTCGTCCATACACATCACCACCGATTGGCATTTGGATTGGAGCTCCAGTTCCTACAACTTCTATTCCTCGGCTTAATCCATCACTCGAATCCATCGCAATGGTACGTACAGTATTTTCACCAATGTGAGACTGAACCTCTAACACCAGTTTACTACCGTCTGTTTTATTAATTTCTAATGAATCGTAAATTTTTGGTAATTCAGTCCCTGCTGCGAATTCTACATCGATCACCGGACCTACAATTTGAGATACTTTACCCGTAACTTTAGACATTATCTAACTATTTAATGTTTAGTATTTAACTATGTGAAAAAGGCGCTCTATTCAGTATAAAGTAATACGACCTTTTTTCAGGCTGCAAATATAGTCTTTTAAAATGAAAAAATAATGTCTTTTATTTTGTTTTTTTGAAGGTCTCGAATATCCCTTTTTTCAGAGAAAAATACCGCATTAAAAACCTTTTATGGTTTGTTATATCGCCCATATAATATTATTACAAAAGCGGCCACATACATAACCAATGTATATATAGCTCCAGCGATACCAAATGCAGTATTTTGTAATGTCACCACGGCTATTGTAATTGCCAATCCAGAGTTTTGAATACCCGATTCTACTGCAATACTTATTGCTTGAGGTTTTCTTAACCTGAAACTAGATGCGGTTATATAACCCAACACCATACTAATGACACTTAGTAATACAGTAGGTAATCCTGCTTGTTTAAAATAAGGCACAATATTATGTTTTTCCTTAATTAATAAACCAGTTATGATCAATATCAACAAAACTACTGATGCAATCCGAACCGGTTTTCCCATTCTAAGGGCAAAAGTTGTTGCCTTTGCCCTTATAATCATCCCAAGAAAAACTGGGACAATTACGATCATAAGCAACTGAACGATCATTTGTAATATATTAAGAGTTACCTCTCCACCTTCACCCGAAAACTTTATAAGTGCAAATTGAACGATAAACGGTATCGTAATAATTGTTATTATACTGGATATCGCTGTTAATGTTACCGATAATGCCGTATCCCCCTTGGCCAATAATGCAATAACATTTGAGGTAGCCCCACCGGGACATGCAGCCAATATCATAATTCCTATGGCTATTTCCGGTCTTAGATCAAGTGTAGACACCAATACAAAACCTATAATTGGTAAAAAAATTATTTGATTTAACAAACCTAATATAACCGCTTTGGGATTTCTTGCCACTCTTTTAAAATCATCACTTGTTAATGAGAGTCCCATACCAAACATGATAATCATTAAAGATATGGCTACAATTAAAGTTCCTGTGCTATTCATATAAATTCTATACTAAGTTGGCGGTAAATTTAGATCTTTTGTAACGATTTAGAACTCTAGTGTGGTACTGATATCCTGCCACATCGGTTGAAATTGAAAATAACCTGCCAAAGGAAAACCAAGTTCTGCTCGTGTTTTCATAGCAGTTTCATCATCAATTTCGATTAACTTTGCTCCTGTTTGCATGGCCAATAATTGTGCTTGGCAACTTCGTTCCATAGTAATAAACCACCATGCTGCTTCATCTACAGAATGCCCTACGGTTATTAAACCGTGATTTTGTAATATTGCTGCTTTATTATCGGCAAGCGCTGTGGCGATTCGTTTTCCTTCTTCCAACTCATTTACAATACCCGAATAATCATCAAACAAAGCATGATCTTTATAAAAAGCACAGGCATCTTGGGTTATCGGTGCTAATTCTTTACCCAAGGCCGAAAAAGATTTTCCGTATACCGAATGTGCATGAGCTGCTGCCACTACATCGGGACGTGCCGCATGTATTTGAGAATGAATAGCAAAAGCAGCCCTATTAACCGGAAGTTTGCCTTCTACTACTTCACCTTTATGATTTACCAATAACAAATCTGAAGGCCTTATCAAATTAAAAGAAAGTCCAAAAGGGTTTACCCAAAAGTGATCTTGATGTTCTGGATCTCTAACGGTTATGTGACCCGCTACACCTTCAGAAAACCCAAATTTCCCGAATACTCTGAAGGCACCAGTAAGTTTCTTTTTCAAATACGCTCTTTCCTCGGTTACATTATCAAATTTTGGTGGCAACGGAATATTTGCCGGTAACATTTCTAATGGTGGATTTTGCACTGCCATGACTAAATTTTTTTAAGATTACTGTCCATTTTTGTTTTGTTATACTGAATTATTTCTAAGTATTCATTGTATCCTTTTTCTGTTAAGTAAGGCAATAAAATCCCCCAAAGCGTTTGCAAAGGAGAATCCTCGACTTCCTTGATGCTTTTTTGATCAATTATAGAAGTTCCCGTACTCCAAAATGTACTCGTCATCCATAGTGTTCGAATAACGATATTATAATCGACACGTACTTCTTCAGGGATTAACCTTTGTGATGCTATAAAATGATCTACCAAATTTCTTGCATCTTCAAACCTTCGCGAGGTAGCCAACTTATAAGCTTTCATAATTTCTGGATATTCTGCCATCAAAAACAATATGTCCAGAAAAAAGAATCTATAACGTTGCTGGATTCCATAAAACTTTTCAAACATTTCTTCAAAATGAAACAGCGTAACATATTGATTCTTTGGCATTACTTCTATAGCATTATTTAATATTTCCTCTTGAATTGCTGACAATAAATGTTCTTTTCTTTTAAAATGATATGTGAAGTTACCTGGGCTTATACCCATAGTTTCGGTTATATCTTTTATACTAACATTAAAAAACCCTTTCTTATTAAAAAGAGCCACTGCATGTTTAATTATTTCAGATTTTGTATTCAAAATGAATGTATTTTAGTATAAATATACTAATTTAAATTATTTTTTAGTATGAACGAACTAATTAATGCTAATTAAGTAAATATTGTTCCTATGGTCATTTTGTAAAATCAAGCTCAAAGTGTAAAATTTTACCTATTTTGTAAGGCACTAATTTTTTGATCTTTAACCAATGGAACCATATGCTACCGCATTAAGCTATGCTATCCCAGGATTTGTACTTCTTATCCTGATCGAATACCTTGTAAGTAGATGGAAAGGGATTTCTGTTAATGAAGCAATGGATACTATTTCCAGTTTAAGTTCTGGAATCACGGATACTTTAAGAAGTCTTACTGGCCTAGCCATAATTATTATTAGTTATGATTGGATGGTGGGTTATATTGCCCTTGTTGAAATTAAATCATCTGTTCTCATATACATCTTGACATTTATTGGATTAGATTTTGCCGGATACTGGTCACATCGATTTAATCATACAATAAATTTATTTTGGAACAGGCATATCATACATCACAGCAGCGAAGAGTTTAATCTTGCTTGTGCATTGCGACAAAGTATTTCGGCTATCATTTCAATTTATTTCTTTCTTTATATCCCCTTGGCGTTGTTAGGGATTCCTGCAAACGTAGTAGCCTTGGTAGCTCCTATTCATTTATTTGCCCAGTTCTGGTATCATACTCAATTGGTAAATAAAATGGGATTTCTAGAACATATTATTGTTACTCCGTCTCACCATAGAGTACATCATGCGATCAATGATGAATATCTTGACAAAAACTATGCACAGATATTTATTTTTTGGGATAAATGGTTTGGAACATTTCAAGAAGAACTGCCCGACAAACCTCCTGTATACGGAGTAAAAAAACCGGTAAATACATGGAATCCATTTTATATTAACTTTGTGCACGCTTGGGGAATATTAAAAGATGCCTGGAGAACCAAAAATTGGTGGGATAAAATACGCATTTGGTATATGCCAACAGGATGGAGACCCAATGATGTAAAAGAAAAATATCCTATACAGATAATAACCGATCCCTATAACCGAGAGAAATATAGAACTGAGAGTTCTCTCTTTTTAAAATTATGGTCATGGGCACAATTGACTATTACCTTGACTTTGTTGTATTATATGTTGGTTAGTTTTGGTGATTTGGAGTTTGCCCAAATTATTAATTATGCTATTTTTCTGGCTATTTCAATTTTTGCATATACGTCATTAATGGATCGACATATCATTGCTGTGTATGCAGAGGTAGTAAAAATTGGTTTTGGAGTATATCTTATAATCAATAATAATGGATGGTTTGGGATGGATTCAATATTCGATGGTGCAACTTATTTAATCTTGGGTTATATGATAATCTCTCTAGGATTGTCTTTCTATTTTCAATTAATTGAAAGGAAATATATACATTCCTCGGCACAGGAAATTGCATAAAAAAACCGCCTGAGAAATCTCTCAGACGGCATATTTATAATTCTATTATACTTATTTTCTACGGAAGCATGGCAGAATATACTGTAGGATAACCTGCTGCTTTTACCATAGGTAGATTAGAGCTATATGTTGTATTAATGGCTGTTGCCGCTTCATTTGCTAAGAAAGCATATCCACGAGCCGTTGGATGTACACCATCAAGGGAGAACAACCCACCGAATACTAAATTACCTTGTAATTGAAATTCATCAAACGATACTCCATTGTCAGAATCAGAGACTTGATTTAGAAGATCATTAGCATCTACAAAAGCTAAACCTGCTCCTTGAACCGCAGCCTCTATTACCGCATTAAAAGCCGTGGTGGCCGCAGCAATTTCTTCTTGTTCCTCTGGAGTTAACACCCACTTATCAGCTAAAGGAATAGCCACTCCATTTACAGAAAGTGGATTTTGCGAATCTGCAAGAGTACCGATAAAACTGCTTGCAGGTAGTACCAAAAGGTCTTCAGCAGTAGCTTGCCTCATATTAGTCAAAGCCGGATTAATCATTGTTAAATCCGTCAAATCTTCATCCAGGATAACAACTGCGTTTCCTTCTCCTTCGGCAAATGTAATTGTTCTTCTGGTGATTTCGGCATTGGCATCTTCTTGAGAAATCGCTCCTTGTCCTACTAAGAAAGCAAATGCTTGCACTATACCACCGTTGTATGCCGCATAAGCACCGTTAACGGCTCCTGCGGTAGGAGCATCTAATGGTACTGGATTGTAAGGAACTGTAGTAAAATGAGCAATTGATGTTACATCAGGGATGTTAAACACCACTCCTTTTGCATCTTGTGAAGTTAATGTAGTAACTATTGTATTGTACACTGTAGTAAATGTTCCTAAATCTGTAATAGGATCTGCTTTGGTTGGATCTGATTCACCTCCCGATAATGCATATCCAAGAACATCATTATTACCAATCCATAACGAGAAGAATGTAGGACTTTGATCCATTGCATCTCCCAAAACGGTAGATGTACTACTAGAAGCTATTCTAACATAATAAGGATTAGCTGTCTGAGGCATCGTTGTTAATCCTGCCACATTACCATATCCAGGAGCTACTAAGTGAAAACTTTTTGCCCCAGGAACTCCCCAATTATTTATAGCTCCCGTAACCGAAGTTGTTACCTCTGTGGTTGGTGTTCCAGGCAATGGAGCTGGACCAGCTCCATTAAAAAATAATCTTGGTCCTAAAATTTGAGTACCTCCTAATAAAGCTCCACCAATATTGTCATTCATTAAAGGTTGTACAAAATCTCCTCCTCCAGCAAGGGCAAATTGTTGTGCTAGAATATTAGGCATAGAATTTTCTTGTCCTGCAACAAATAATGCGCCATCAGTAAAGCCAGCTGTCAAAGAGTTCCCTATAGAGATATATTTCGAAAAATCTGCTTCACCAGAGGTAATTACCACTTCTTCCTCAACCGGAGCATCGTCATCGGATTCACAAGCAATAAATCCAAAAATCAATAGAAGTATTAACCATTTATATTGAGTATTCATTTGTTATTTTTTTAATTTTTAGTGATTCTTATAGGTTATTAATAGTTAGGCTAATGTAATATTGAGAGCCTATTAATCCAGTTCCAAAAGCGGTAAAATATTCATCTCCACCGATATTTGTTGCTCCAGCCTTCAATATAGTTTTCAAAGAAGGAATTTTATAATTGATCTGTGCATCAATCACCGAGAATGAAGGTACATCTCCATTTCCAAAAGCAGCTTCCCAGAAATAATCATCACTCCAACGATAACTTGTATTAAACCCAAAGTTCTTAAATAAGTTGGCATGCCCAAATGTTGCTTTTACTTTATGTTTTGGGGTATTAAACTCGGTTCTGAAATCTGGGTCTCTATCCCTATCTAAATCCTGCTCTGCAAACGTATAATTAACTCCCAAATCAAAATCTCCCGGAAGCCTGGTATTTATACCGGCGGTAACACCTAAAGATCGTATATCTACATCAGAATTGGTGTATGCCTGATACACCTCAAAATCGTCATTTTGCAATGCCAAAAGAGACAAGGTTCCATCGCCTACCTCACCATAATAAGGAATAATAACATTTTGAGTAGAAATAAAATCTTTGTATTGATTATAGTAGGCACTTACATCTATAATAAATCGGTCTACTTTTCCTCTATACCCAACTTCAAAGGCGGTTACTTTTTCAGGCTTTACAGGGGTGGCAGTGGATCTTACAGGATTACCCTCAAGTACTGAGGTTGCCGAAAATGAATTTTCATAGGCAGATCTACCAACAATATCCACACTGTCAGAACCTAAGATTGCCTGACCAGTACCGCTTATATCGGTGCCAGAAAAAGTCCTAACATCCCGATCCAAATTATCCTCGGCAGAACCTACAAGAATTGCTCTACCAACATCTAACCCAATATAAAGGTCCTGAGTAGTAGGGTTTCTGAATCCTGTTTGCACTGAAGCACGAATATTATGATTTCTTTCTTCTCCTAGGGTATACCCAATAGAAAGTCTAGGAGAGATATTACCATCAAATAATTCTGATTTATCGTAGCGCATTGACGCAGTAACTTTTGCTCTTTCATCGGCAAATTTCTTTTGTATTTGTGTATACACTCCATACTCAGAATATCGAATTGGACCATCAAAATCTGTAAAAATGGTTCCAAAAGAATTTAACTTATACTCTCTAAAAGATCCTCCTACTTGAATGTCTGCAAAATCTGAAGTTATATGACTAAAATTATAATTAACATCTACATGCCTTAATTGCGAAGCGTCCTGAAATTTTGACCCTGTAGCAAGGTCTGGATCACTTACAACTTGCCTGAAAGCACTATCAAATTCTGGGGTTCTTGGTAACAAGCGCCCGATATCGGCAGTTTGTCTTGCTAATGCGTGTGCTTGTTCTGGTAAAACCCCAGCCAAACTTGCTTGCACAAAAGCCCCTGCATATTCCCCAAACCAGGTTGAATCATCTTTCCATGCCCTATTGATATTGATTCCTGTAAATCTGGTATCATACGAGTCTCCGGCACTTTCATCGGTAATATACCCTCTAACAAAAAAATTGTTGTTTTTAACTTCTAATTTATGTTGTTGTAGAAAGAAGTTTCGAATCGAATATCTATTTGCCCCCTGGTAAATAGTAGTTCCTCTACCTACTTTTCCAACATACATAATCTCAAAATCATTTGCAAAAGGCCTATAATGAAGTGCTGCATCAAATTTTATACTCTCTGCAGGATAATCATTAAGATCACTTTCTAGATATCCCGTTCTACTCACATTTTCATCTGGCAACAGGTTTTCTGCTCCAGCTGGTAAAACTCCCAAGTTTACTAAAACTTCACCAACACCTCTAATATTCGTACTCACTTCATCTCCATATACATTTAACCCGTCATAATTGGGATCTGTTCTATCTGTATTTGGGTTTAAAACATTTGTGGTACTAGTTGCAAACCAATCTGTACCTCTTAGATAGGCAAAATTTGCTTTGGCGGCAAATTTGTCTGAAAATGCATGTGCAATACGAACCCCATAGTCATAATATTCATTATCCCCTGCCGCTTCTTGTGAGGTCATACCCCCTTTAAAATATCCACTAATCCCTTGATGATCAAATGGATTTTTACTCGTCATAAAAAGAATTCCGTTAAATGCATTTGCTCCATATAATGCAGAAGAGGCACCTGGCAGAAGTTCTACACTATTTACGTCAATTTCGTTCATACCGATTAAATTACCAAGAACGAAGTTTAGAGCTGGAGCAGTATTATCCATTCCATCGACCAACTGAACAAAACGAGTGTTGGCAAATGAAGCAAATCCCCTCGTATTAATTGATTTAAATGTTAAACTATTGGTGTTTATGTCCACTCCTTTTAAACTTTCTAACCCGTCGTAGAAATCTGGTGCTGGAGTGTTTTTAATTTCTTGTATTCCAAAACGTTCTACACTTACTGGAGACTCGAATATCCGTTCTGGAGTCCTGGAAGCAGATATGATCACCTCATCTAATTCTGTTCCTTCTTTGAGTGTAATAGTTACTTCTGCAGTTTGTGAACTGATGACCGTCGAACTTTCTTCAAAACCTATACTACTTACCACAATGGTAAAAGGAGGTGATTGTTCTACGGTTAGTGAAAAAAGCCCATCAAAGTCTGTGACAGTACCTACAGGTGAACCCTTAAGTTTAACATTAGCCCCGGGGATCGGTTGACCATTATCATCTAGAACCGTTCCCTTAATTGTTGTTTGCGCAGTAGCAATAATGCTTAGCATTAGCATTATTGCTAAAGTAGTTGTTCTCATACCCCTGAAATTTTTATAGTTACCAGAACAATATACGTTTTTTTAGGAATTTTTTAATAAGATTGTTAAAGCTTTGTGTTTTTATCTGCAATGTACCACGTTATTAATGGTATCAATAACATCTACTGTTCTATTAATTGGTTAGATTAGAGAATAAAAAAACCTGTCTGAAAAAAATCAGACAGGTTTAATAATTTATAAGCTTTTAAAATAGCTTCTTTTTTTATAGGTTATTGATAGTTAAACCTACATAATATTGAGACCCAATAAATCCAGATCCAATAGCAGTATAGTATTCATCACCGCCAATGTTATTGGCTCCTATTTTCAATTTCGTTTTTAAAGCTGGAATAGAATAATTGATTTGAGCATTAATCACGGTATAAGAAGGAATTTGTCCAACTCCAAAATCAGATTCCCATAAATACTCATCACTCCAAACGGCATTGGCATTAAATCCAAAGTTTTTGAATAATTGATCATTCCCGATAGAGGCTTTTACTTTATGTTCTGGTGTATTAAAATTACTTCTAAAATCTGGATTTTCTTCTTTATCAAAATCCTCCTTGGCATATGTGTAATTTGCATTCAGATCAAATCCTTTTATTTTATAGCTAAATCCAGCAACTGCTCCATAAGAATTGATATCTACATCAGAATTTGTAGAAGCAGTAAATGTTCTTCTAGTTCCTGCACTAGCAAGAGATTGTATAGCCAGTAGTTGCTCAGCATCTGTACCGTTTACAACACCCTGCCCCGGAACAATAACAGTTTCATTAGCAATAAAATCTTGATATTGGTTATAATATACACTACCATCAAAAATAAAGTTACCAAACTGTGCTCTATATCCTACCTCATAAGCAGTAACCTTTTCTGGCTTTACAATGTCAATATCGGCTATTTCTAAATCTGCTGGATTTCCAGTTTCTGCAAATCGCTGAACTGAACTTGCCGAATATGAGTTCTCATATGCATCTCTACCTGTATAAACATTATTAAAATCATCTTGTACTGTATATCTATCAAGATTTTCTTCAGCAGAACCTACTAAAAGTGTTCGTCCTATATCAAGACCAATAAATAAATCCTGAGTTGTAGGGTTTCTGAAACCTGTTTGTACAGAAGCACGTAGATTACGTGTTTTATTTGCTCCGAATGTGTAACTTACAGAGAATCTTGGAGAGAAATTACCATCAAACAACTGAGATTTGTCATAACGTACAGATCCTGTTAATTTTAATCTTTCGTCTAATAATTTTCTTTGTAGCTGCGTATACACACCATATTCTGAATACTTAATTGGCCCATCTATATCAGTAAATACTGTACCTTCAGAATCTAATTTGTATTCTCTAAAAGATCCTCCTATCTGAATATCAGCAAAATTACTTGTTAGATGGCTAAAGTTATAGTTTGCATCAGCATGTCTGAATGAAGATTTTTCTAGGAACTTAGAACCACTTCCAAGATCAGGGTTACTTGTTACTTGATTAAAGGCCTGTTCGAACTCTGGAGTTCCAGGAAGTAGACGTCCATTATCTGCTACTTGTCTAGCCGCTGCATGAGCCGTCGCCTGTGCAACGGGATCATTTGGATTTGTACCAATATTTGCCAAATAAGTACCTATGTATTCTGTAAACCATTGGTTATCAGATTTCCAAGCATTATTGATATTAAGCCCTGTAAACCTAATGTCGTAAGAATCTCCTGCATCTTCAGCAGTAATGTAACCTCTTACAAAGAAGTTATCATTTTTTAACTCTAATTTATGTTGTTGCAAGAAGAAATTACGTAATAAAGTTCTGTTGGCATCCTGTGTAACTGTTGTACCTCTACCTAATTTACCAGCATAAATAACTTCGAAATCATTAGCAAATGGCCTGTAGTGCAATGACGTATCAAATTTCAAACTCTCAACATCATTATCATTAAGATCCGCTTCATCATATCCTGTTCTACTCACTACCGTATCTGGTAACAATGGTAGTAAAGCTTGATCAAAACCTGGGGTTTGAGCAGCTAATCCTCTCAAAGATCCTTTTGCTTCGTCACCATATACATTTAAACCATCATATCCTACATTATTTTCTCTGGTAGCTCCAGGATTTTCAAGGTCTCTTTTATCGGCTGCAAGCCAATCTGTACCTTTTAAAATCGAGAAGTTAGCTTTTGCTGCAAATTTATCTGAAAACGCATGTGCCATTCTCACACCTACATCATAGAACTCATTATCACCAGCTGCTTCCTGAGAAGTAATTCCTCCTTTTGCATAGGCACTTATCCCTTGATAATCAAATGGGTTTTTACTATTCATAAATAAGATACCGTTAAATGCATTCGCACCATAAAGTGCAGAAGATGCACCTGGTAGTAATTCGATATTCTGTACATCAAGTTCGCTCATACCTACCAAATTACCCAGTACGAAGTTAAGTGCCGGAGCAGTATTATCCATCCCGTCTATTAATTGTACAAAACGTGTATTGGTAAATGTAGCAAAACCTCTAGTGTTTATAGATTTAAGTGCTAAACTATTAGTGTTGATATCTACACCTTTTAAGTTTTCAAGACCTCCATAAAAATCTGCTGCAGGAGTATTGTCAACTTGGGTAGATCCAAAACGTTCAATACTTACAGGAGATTCGAATAATCTTTCTGGTGCTCTCGAAGCCGAAATTACGAGCTCGTCTAAGAATGTAATGTCTTCTAGTACAATGGTAACATCCTTTGTATCTGAAGTAACTACAAACGTAGCATCATCAAAACCAATACTGCTTGCTATTAGAGTAAATGGATACTCTTTATCCGTCGTTAGCGAGAAATTCCCATCAAAATCCGAGATGGTAGAAACCGAAGTCCCTTTTACTGTAATACTAACGCCGGGAATCGGTTGATCGAAACCATCGATCACCCTACCGTCGACTACATTTTGCGCAATGCTCAAAGTGCTAACTAAAAGCATTAAAATCAGTGTAGTTGTTTTCATAAGTAGATTTATTTTATAATTAAGTTGATATTTCCTATGTACGCATAAGAAATTTAAAGTTTGGGGTGCAAAACTAATCCTTTTTGCTTAAAAAAAAAGAAAAAAATGTTTTTTATCTTAAAAAAATGTTTTTCAACGATGTTTATTGGTATAACAATATCTAAAAAAATCATAAATTTCAATACATTTTCAGACTTAAACACTGAGATACAGTTAATTACACATAAATTTAATTGAAATAATTTGAATTTATCAAAAAAAGTCAGCCTACCGTAACAATATTGTGTCAAAGCCGTAAACAAAATAAGAGTTATTGGTATTTGAATTTTATTAGCCCAATTTATCAAAAAAAGAGGCTGTCTAAAAACATTTAGGCAGTCTTTTTTATTTTAGTTTATTTTCTATTTTGGAGTTTTTGCTTTGA